>NC_022567.1:1272233-1590292 GCF_000478885.1 Adlercreutzia equolifaciens DSM 19450 | reverse complement strand
GGCCATCCACGATGCCAACCCGGGCGAGTTCCTCTCGGCCTTCACGTGGGACGACTTCACCTTCGGCAGCAATGCGGGCGATGTGTCGGGCAACGATCAGTTCGACATGAAGACCGTCGACGGCAAGCCGGTGTTCGAGACCATTACCCGCAATGTGAAGAGCTACGCGATCTCTGGCGAGAAGCTGCTGGACGCCGGCGGCAACGTGGTGGGCGAGCTCGTCCACGAGGGCGGCGAGAGCACTGGAGCCGTCATTGGCGCCTGGATCAACAACCCGAACTTCGTCTCCGGCGGCAAGCTGCGCGCCCACACCAACGAGAAGGGCGAGTTCTCCTTCAGCGGCCTTCTGCCGTGCGTGCAGTTCGACGAGGACTACGAGCCGGTGGTTCCGCAGTCCAGCTCCGCGACCGACGACACCCTGGCCATGGCCGCTTATAGGGTGACGGTGCCCGATCTGAAGGCCGGTCACTCCCTTACGGTGTACCAGGCCGGCGCCTCCGATGCTGAGAAGAGCCAGCAGGACTCCGACGCCCATCGCGATGTGACCGTCGATGACCATGTGGTGACGACGTACCCGCAGTTCGTGGGCACCGAGACGGTCACCGACAGCTCCGGCAACGACATCGAGGGCGTGCAGGACGACGAGCGCGTCGCCCAGAACAGCGGCTTCATCATCGTGGCCAAGAAGCGCGACGAGGACTACAACAGCCCCTACGAGTACACCTTCAAGGGCGGCGAGAAGGCCCTCTCCTACGACCTGGCCTTCCAGGTGCAGGGTCGCGAGAACGTGAACACGGGCCTGTTCAAGGTACCCACCTCCCAGATCACCGGCATCGTGTGGGACGACACCGAGCGTGACGAGAACACGGCATCCGACGGCCTCATGGACGATGCGGAGCCCGGTCTGAACGACCAGACGGTGCTCGCCACCCAGTGGTTCTACGTGCCTGCCACCTCGCCTCTGTTCGCGCAGATCGGCGATGCGAAGAGCAATATCGGCGGCTCGGCCGGCATCGTCGAGTGGGTGGCTTCCGATGGCAAAAAGACAGTCGGCGGCACGGCTCCTGAGGGCGCTGTGGGTGCCTGGGTGCAGAACGCTGGCTTCGGCAGCGAGTGGATCTCCACCCGCGATGCCTACGTCGATGCCGACGGATCCATCATCGAGCCCTCCGATATTCGCAAGGAAACGACTCAAGACGAGTTTGGCTACGACCGTACCGTCTGGTACATCAAGCAGGCCGACGGCACCGAGCGCGAGATCGTCATGGTCGCCAACAGTTACGAGCCCATCGACGTCGAGGCCGAAAGCTTCGATCCCGATACGGCCGATCCGAGCACCTTCGTCGTGGAATACGAGGAGGACGGCACGACGCCCAAGGCCTACTACCGCATCGTGGCGGCGACGTCCGACTACCCGGTCGCGAGCCGCGTTCCCGTGGTGACCGGCGGCGTATCCAAGCTCGATCGGGCCGGTAAGCAGTCCGTGGTGGCGGTTAAGACGTTCGGCACGAAGGGCGACGGCATCACCGACGCGGGCCGCTACCTCTTCGACAACCTGCCCACGGCGGTGGTGAAGTACAACAGCGTGACGGGTCTCGACGAGTACTTCCTGGCTGCCTACCGCCTCGAGGTGGAGGCGCCCAACAACTACGTGGCCGACGGCGACTTCGCCGATCCGTGGCACTTCAGCGCCGTCCATCAGGGCAGCGATGTGAGCAAGGACTCCGATGTGAAGGCGGACGACGCGGGCATTGCCGGCAATGTGGGCTCCATCGCCTTCGCTACCGTGGCCGACGGCGAGACCGACCCGAACGCCGATACGAAGGACAACTACGCCAGCACAAAGATCGTCAATCGCTACGGCACCGAGGGCGCTGCTTTGGGCGTGCGCGCCAACGACGGTCAGGTCATTCTGGCCACGGCAGCCGATGAGGTGGCCGACGCTCGCAAGAACCTCCTGGCGGTGCAGACGCTGCCGTTCAAGCACGGCATGGATATGGCTGACGACGTGCAGCCCAACTACCAGTGGACGGCTCCGCTCGCCCAGGCCAAGGGCGGCGATGTGGGCGAGATCGAGCCCGCCTACCGCTCCATTGCCGGCTATGTGTGGCAGGACAACGCCTACAAGGACGGCATCTACAACCGCATCGAGGGCGGTTCGGAGATCTACCCCGATCCCGATGATTCGCTGGGTGATCCGATCACGCTCGAAGAATCGGAGAAGGGCCGTACCTCAACACAGATGTACCTGCGCCAGTGGTACTACGATCCGGACAACACCAATGACGACGGCAGCCACTGGTTCCCGACCATGACCTACGGCGACGATCGCGATTGGGATCCCGCCACCGCCGATGCCACGGCGCGTCCGTTCTATTACAAGACGGTGCGGACGAAGTCTGCTTCCGCCGGCGGTGCGCTCTATGACGGCTACTACGAGTTCGACCACCTGCCGGTGCGCGTGTTCGTGAAGGGCAAGGAGTACCTGGCCGGCTACACCGTGTCTATCCGCGGCAACTCTGGTTTCAGCGCCGGCAAGAAGGAAGTGGACAGCTCTGCGTACCTGATCGCTCATTCCGATCAGGTGGCCGATGATTGGAACTCCAAGGGCGAGGGCATCGTGCTAGGCGGTTCGTCGAGCAAGGCCTATCGTTACGGCTCTCAGACCTTCCCGCTGATTCGCAACGATGCCTACTCGTCCGACGGCAACATCCACACCCTCGACTCGGTGCTCGTGCTTGCGGGTTCCGCCACGGTCGAGGGCAAGGGCAAGGCGTCCCAGTACCAGCAGACCGCCGAGGGCAAGAATCGTCCCAAGGATGCGGCGAACACCGCGGTAGCCTTCGACTACACCTTCGGCAAGAACGAGAAGCGCATCAACGGCGGCTACATCGTTCCGCCTTCGGCTCCCATCGAGGGTGTCATCTGGGAGGACGCCGATTACGACGGCATCCGTCAAGAGGGCGAGAAGGGCATCGGCGATGTGCGTCTGCGCCTGACCAAGTACTATCTGGACGATGAAGATAAGGGCGCCCAGAATGCCGACGGCACCTACGAGCGTCCGGAAGGCACCTGGAAGCGCACCTACGCCAAGGACGATAACGGCAATCTGATCGTCGAGCCCTATATCAACGTAACCACTTCGCTGGGTACCGACGAGCTGACCGACCTGGAGCTTGGCGAGTACGAGACGGAGCTGGTGCCCACGAGCTTCCGTAAGCCGGATGCTACCGGCGATGTTGCCTATCGCGAGTACCTCTGCGGCTACACGCTCGCCGTCTCTCCCGTCGGCGCCGACGGCAAGGGCAACGAGGCTCTGGCCGGCTACACCCTCACGCGGCCCCATGACGCCACCGACAAGGTGCAGGATGCGGTGGAGTCGGATATGTACCGTTACGAGGCGAAGGACGGTCTTGAGGCCGCTGATGGCCGCCAGGAGGCCTTCCCCTTGGTGAACCGCTTCGTCGAGGCCGATGGCGTCCGCGCCGACGGCATGATTATCGTGGCCCAGACGAGTACGAGCAGCTCCAAGCCCGAGAACGTGAAGACCTACAACGGCGTGACCTACGATGTGTCCCGTAACGTCCAGCACCAGAAGGGCGGCAACGGTGGTCTGGTGAAGATCCCGACCACCACTATCGAGGGCGTTGTGTGGGACGACTCCTTCCAGGACCAGGGCAGCGCTGCCGAGAACCGCGCCGAGCGCGACCGCTCCTACAATGGCATTCGCGACAGCTGGACAGCTGCCGATGGCACCCGCAAGACCGAGGACGGTCTGGCCGGCCGCACCGTGGGCCTGACCCAGTGGAAGTGGGAGAACAACGCCTGGGTGCAGGTGGCCTCCTTCGATGGCGACACCCGCTGGGTGTCGCCCGACGAGGGCGCCACGTGGGTGGAGAGCACCACGGTGGCCGACACCGAGGCAGCGCTTGGCTCCCCGAACAAGGGCGACGGCATGCGCACGGTGATCACCGGCCCGGTGGGCTACGACCGCGACGGCAAGATCACCGATCAGCTTGATCCGGGCACCTACGCTTTCTACGATGTTCCCAGTGCCGTGGCGAACATTGGTGCCGCACAGGCTCCCGATGTCCTGCTCGCGCCCCGCTATGTGGGCAACACGGGCTTCGTGCAGGCGGGCGATGCCCATGACTGGGCGAGCGTCGGCCTGTTCTACGACACCTACTCGCTAGCCGCCTATCAGGTGGAAGTCGACGGACTGGGGGCTGCTGGCAGCGACCAGGGCCTGGCCGCCGACGGGGAAACTTACGATTGGATGCTCACTCGCTACCATAGGGGCGAGAGCGGCTACGACGCCCAGGGCAAGCGCATCACCGACTCCGATGTTGCCAGTACCGACCGCACGGGCCACGTCGATTTCCGCAACGACGGTACCGCCGCGGCCGGAAACGGGCGCCTCGGCCGCATCGTGAGCGACCAGGCGTCGGTGACGCCGGCGAAGGAAGGCTCGACCGAGGTGTTCGGCGTGCGTACCGGCAACTCTGGCACCGATGATGCGATGGTGGTCGTCGCCAGCGAGGGCGTGAGCGCCCAGGGAGACGTTCCATCGACGGACGACACCGACAATACCGACAATACCGACAATACTGGCGACACCGGTGGCGACGGCAATGATGACAATGTCGGCAACGGAGGCAACGACGGCAGCGACGTCGGCCATGCGAGCCTGGCCGAACCTGGCATGATTGTGCCTGCGGCTGACCAGGCGCCTTCGCTGTTCGCCGCCTTCTCCCTGCCGCTGCGCAGCGGTGCGGCCGCCGCGAAGCCTATGGCCACCAACCTGCGTCATACCTCGGACTATATCTCCGTGCCGATGGGGAACTTGCTTATCACGGATCAGACTGAGGATCAGGACGGCAGCGCCGCCTACGATTGGCTGACGGTCGACCGCTATAGCGAAACTGTCACCGAGCCTGTCAAGGGCGGCGACATCGGCGTGGTTCACGCGCCGCGCCAATCCATCACAGGCATCCTGTGGCACGACGCCAACAACAACGGCCTGCAGGACAACGGCGAGGAGCCGCAGAACGGCTACAAAGTGACCCTTGAGCGCTGGTACTTCGAAGAGGGTGCCACTGCATGGGTGCAGGATACCAACTATCAATACAGCTACCAGGGCGATGAGGCTCATGCCTGCACATCGGGTACGGTGGAGACCCATACCTGCGAGGTGACCGAGGTCGATCCCTCCACCGTGGATGCCGATAGCCTGCCCATCGGTCAGGACATCAAGAGCGAAGGCGACGAAGCGAAGCTCATGCAGAAGGGACGCTACTGCTTCAAGGATCTGGAGACCTCGGCTATCGTGGACGGCAAGCGCCGCATCTACGGCTACAAGGTGAAGGTGACCGATGAGCGCATCGTCAACGAGCTGTGCTTCAAGTCGAAGGTGCACAGCGGCGATGACTGCCAGCTCGATTCCGATCTGGCGTCGGACAACTACCTCGTCAACAATGACGAGGACGAGATGATCGTGCTGCTTGACACCATTCGCGTCGCTGAGGACGGCACCTATGTGACCTCTGGCGGCGTACCCTCCAACCTCTCGAACCGCTTCTACGGACCGGCCTCCCACGGCTGCGACCAGAAGATCGCCGAGGTCATCGATGCCAAGGGCGATCTCAAGGCCTACGACCTGACTGCCGGCATCGACCGCTCCCATAACGACGGTGGATTCATCATCCCGCCCACGTACAAGATTTCTGGTTACGTGTGGGAGGATACCGACTATGATGGCATCTACCAGCGTGAGGCCGAGACGCGCACCGATGAGAAGGGCGATCCCTATACATACCAGGAGCAGGGCTACCGTTACAACAAGCAGGTCACGCTGCATAAGTGGTACTACGATCCGGACAAGGGCGAATGGATTGACAACGGCACCATGTCGGTGGAATCGCGGGGCGAGCACACCGAGACCGTGGATGATAAAGAGGTGACCGTGCCCGGCGACGGCTACTTCGAGTTCACGGATCTGCCTACCGCCGTGCCGCTGAAGGAAAACGGCAAGAACAAGTACTATCTGGCCGGCTACACGCTGGATGTCAACGGCGCCTACGAACAGGACGGCATGGTTTCGCTGCTGGTTACGGCCTACGAGCAGGATACGAAGGATCGCGACCAGGTTAACTCCAAGGCGCGTCCCAAGGCCACGGGCATCAATACCGACGGAACCTACGATATCGCCCTGGGCATCGACACGCTGCAGACCGGCTCGGGTGTGGACGCCTCGCGCGACCCGGCCACTTTGGAAGACGAGTCGGCCCTGATTCAGAACATCAGCAAGAACGCCTTGGACGGCAAGATCATCCTGGCTGGCAAGGCGACTAATGGAGCCGATGACGCCGATGAAGCCGCTACCCCGGCCTCGCAGCGCCTTACGGCTACGCGCACGATGTCGAAGGACGACGCCGACGCCACCAAGGTGACGGTGACGGTCGACTTCGACTTCGCCTCGGGCCAGGATCAGAACTTCATGAACGCCGGCTTCGTGCCGCCGGACCACACCGACCTCACCGGTATCGTGTGGTTCGACGAGGACTACGACGGTACGCTGAACGGCGCCGACCCCGATGCCCCCGAGAACGGCGGCGACGAGGGCGGCGTGGATAACATCCGCGTAGTGCTCACCCAGTACTACTTCGTGCCTCACTATTACACGCATGTGGACAACACGGGTACCACGAAGTACGACCCCATTTACGAGGACGTCGATGGCAACAAGTTCTACTTCGAGGGCGATGACGACAACGCCGCGCTGCGCCTGGTGCCCGGTGGCAACTCCGAGAAGAACAACATCCTCGTCGGAAGTAGCGGGCAGGTGTTCCTGCAGAGC
Source organism: Adlercreutzia equolifaciens DSM 19450 (assembly GCF_000478885.1). Lineage (NCBI taxonomy): Bacteria > Bacillati > Actinomycetota > Coriobacteriia > Eggerthellales > Eggerthellaceae > Adlercreutzia > Adlercreutzia equolifaciens. Next base: position 1,583,436 of record NC_022567.1, on the reverse strand, counting down.
GCGGGCCGTATCTACGACTATCAGCTGCTGTGGAAGAACGGCATTCGCGAGCTGAACTCCAGCGGCACCTGGGTAGAGAACACCGACTTCAATGGCGTTCAGGAAGGTAAGGACAAGACCGATCGGGCCATCGAAGCTGCCGTGGCCGCCATCGAGGCTGCTACGGATCTGGTGGCGCTGGAGGCGGTTAAGTCCACCTACGCCGACGTCTTCGATGACGGCGCGGACAACGCCGCCACCGCCGCCTACGCGGCGAAGGAAACCGAGCTGAAGGCCCTGGCCGCCATCGAGGCCGCCACGACTCTCGCCGAGTTGGAAGCGGTGTTGGACGCCTATGCCGATCTCATCACGGGCAAGGTGACCGATCCTGACGTGGAGGACGGTACCGTGGTGGTGGACACCTCCACCATCAACGCCGCGGTGCTGGCGGCCTACGAGGCGAAGAAGGCCGAGCTGGCTCCGAGCGAGCCCGAGCCGACTACGCCTTCGGAGACGACTGACTCCGAGGCACTGACGACGTTCGCGCTCTCCGGCGACGAGGGCGTTGCCGCTATCGCCGAGGATGAGGGCGAAGGCGCCGGCTCCGAGGTTCCGACCGAACCCGGTACGTCCGACGAAGAGAAAGAGCCCGAGCTGACGCTGGGCGACCACCAGAGCATGGTACGCACCGATGAACACGGCACCTATTTGTTCGAGGATTTGCCGGCCTACGTGTTGGTGGATTCCTCGGCGGAGAACCCGGAGCTTCCCAAGCCGGGCGAGGTGTACCAGCCGGAGGAGGAATGGGCCCAGCATAAGCATATCTACAAGAACGCCGATCCCTACTTGGCCGGCTATGCCGTTAAGGTCATCAGCGACGGTAAGCACTTGGTATCCAAGTTCCACGCTGCCTCGCGTGATGGCGTGGTCGATTCCGACCTGCGCGAGTTCAATGCCGACATGTCTGGTGGGTTCAACGCCGACCAGGCTGACTTCGAGAACTACGCCGTGGTGGCGCAGCCTAAGATTACGACCCTGTCCACTAACGACGAATACGAGGTGAGCTACCGCGGTTACACCTACGACTTGGCCAACCGTCTCGATCGCAAGCGCGCCGGCAACGCCGGTCTGGTGCTGCGCGATCCAGTACTCATCGGCGGTTTGGTGTGGAACGACACGAACAAGGACGGCCTGCAGGCTTCGGGCGAGGAGGGCGTGCCCGGCGCCGTCATCAAGCTGACCCGCTACTGGTACGACACGACGGGCGTGGGTTCGCTGGAAGATGGCAAGGCCGAGGATCCGGAGACTCCCGAAACTCCCGAAACCCCGGAGGCCCCGGAGGCCCCGGAGACGCCTGAGACGCCGACCGATCCCGACAAGGGAGATACCAGCAACGGGAACGGCACCGGTGGCGAGGATGCTGGCGATGACCAGCAGGGCATCGAGGCATTCTCGGACGACACCACCGAGTCTGGCGACACCACGGAGCCCGGCGGCACCACCGAGTCTGGCGATACCACGGAGCCCGGCGGTACGACGGAACCCGGCGGCACGACGGAGCCCGGCGACGAGCCCGACGAGCAGTTCTCGCAGGAGATTCTCGATCTTGCGGGCAAACCCGATGAGATGATCGCGTGGCTGGCTGACGAGCGTCGTACCATGAATGAGCTGCTGGCCTTCAAACGGTGCCACTACGACTTCCTCTATGGCTACACTACCGAGGACGGCGAAGTGGTGGCCGGCGACGTCCGAGTGCGCAGCACGCTGGACGCCGCCGTCGAGAATGCGGCGGTAGAGGGCCAGTACGGCGAGAACGAGCAGAATCGTTGGCGCCGCGACATGAGCTTCAGTTTCGATCAGGTCAGGGTGCTCGTGGGCGATGCTGGCGATTACGATTTCCTCGATCTCTTCGAGGTGGCCGATATGGTGCCCGCCGACCAGATCGTCTACGAGGAGCGCAACGGCCAGCAGTACCCCACCTTCCCCGGCGCCGCCTATGCGATTTCCAACGGCGGCGGCCTGTGGGAGTTCATGGTTGCCGGCACGGGCAGCCATAAAGTGAAGGTGGATGCCACTACGACCGTGAGCGTGCCGGCGCTGTTTGGCTACCGCGTGGAAGTGGTGAGCTATCCCGAGGAGTACGAGCTGACTACCCAGCACGCCGAGGGCGACCTCATCAACTCCGACTACAACGAGGAGACCGGTGTTCTCGTGCCCAACAATGCCGACCTCACCAGTGGCAAGATCAAGAACATCAAGCCGGACAACACGCCGGCAAGCTTCGAGGATCTCATCGTGCTCTCGCGCTTGGCAGAGACCACCGAAAGCTCCTCGACGGCCGGACCGCTCGGCACCTATGCGGCCGTGAACAACCCGCAGCAGCCCGACGACCCGGCTGAGGATCCCGATGCGCCTGAGGGCGACACTGGCACTGAGACAGATACGCCTGAGACCACTCCGGCTGAGAGTGAAGGGGGACAGCCCGGCTCCGAGTCCGGCACCCAGACCGCGTCCGATCCCGGCATCCTCGCCTTCGCGTTTGATTCCATCATTCAAGTGATGGCCGATGAAAGCGCCGAGGGAGAAGAGGGAGAGGAAAATTCCGATCCCGACGACGGGCTCACCCCTGAGCAGCGTGCCCTGGCGGCCATCGTGGCTTTCCGGGCGGCGCAGGCGACGAACAAGCCCGAGGCGTTGGCCGAGGCTGTGGGTGCCCACGAGGCCGCCCTCAAGGAGAACACCCTCGTCACGGTTCCGAACAGCGATGGGGCGCAGAAGACCCCCAAGGAAGTGTGCCTCGGCATCCTCAAGGAATTCATCGACAACGCAACGACGACGGCTCAGCTCGACCAGATGAGCGAAGCGTTCTCGGCGATGCTCGGCGAGAACCTCCAAGGAGGCGTCAACGTCGAAGACTATCTGACGAGCCGTCGCACCAAGGTGGAGCTCATCGAGAAGATTAACAAGACGCTCGATGTGGACGAACTCGAGAAGCTTGGCGACGAGTATGAGGAGGTCATCTTCGGCAAGAGGGTCTCGGTGGGGGCCGATAACATCACAATCGGCGACAAACCGGTCTACGATGGCAGCGGCGACCCCGATATCCGCCGGGTCTACACCGAGCGCTTGGTTCTGCTGGAATCGTTGATCAGCTCCCAGAATTGGTCCAATATGAACTGGGAGAAATCTTTGCACCATGATCTGGGTCTCTACAAGGAAGAGGATCCGGAGCATCCCACTCCGACGCCGGATGTTCCCGTCGATCCCGGTAAGCCCGATGAGCCTGATGAGCCCGATGAGCCTGTCGAGCCTGACAACCCGCTGCCCGGGCCGGGCGATCCCAGCTACGAGGACGGTTGGCTGACGCTGGTGTTCGAGACGCCTTGGGGCACGAAGATCTTCCGCGTGAAGCTCCCGCAGACCGGCGACGAGCTCCTGCCGTGGATGGTGGGCCTGGCCCTCGTGGCCGCCCTCGGCCTCGTTCTCGCCGTGGCCGCCCGCCGGCGCGACGATGACGACGAGGAGGAAGAAGAGACCCCTGAGGAGTAGGGGAGACCGCCGGGGCGGACGGAGCGCCCTCCGCCCCGGCACCTGAGACCTTTCCGAGTAGGCAGACTGCTTCGCGGAACCCTGATTACCCGCGAAGCCACCTGCCGAAGCCCGCCGGCCGCCGCCGCTTATGCGCGCGGCGGTGGCCGGCACATCATATATGCCATCTCCGATGAAGCAGACGGCCCCGCGGAATCCTGATTACCCACGGGGCCACCTGCTATTTAGGGGTTGTGAAATCGGGGGAAGGGTCTTTCAAAAATCTGCGAGTCGATTATCATAGGCGTCATGTTTTCTCGCGAGCACATACTTTCGGCGTTCTCCGCCGCCGTTCCCATCATGCTGGGCTATGTGGCCATTGGCCTTCCCTGTGGCATTTTGGGGAACACCATCGGGCTGAACCCTTTGCAGGTGGCGCTCCTGTCCATCCTTCTGTATTCGGGCGCTGGGCAGTTCATGATCCCCAACATGTTCCTCGCCGGCTCTTCGGTGGCGGCCATCACGGCGTCGGTGTCCCTCGTGAACACGCGCCAGATGCTCTACGCCGCCTCCTTCGCGCCCCAGTGCGCTGCAAGCCCCCGTTGGCTTGCGGCCCTGTTCGCCGCATCGGTGACTGACGAGTCCTACGGCGTGAACACGGCGCGCTTCGCCGAGGGCAACTGGTCGGTGGATCGGGCGCTCATGGTGAACCTGTTCTCCCAAAGCTCCTGGACGATCTCGAACATCGTGGGCTGCGCGGTGGGGGCGGCCGTCGACATCCCCGTGCCCATCGCCGCCTTCGCCATGACGGCCATCTTCATCTGCCTGCTCGTCACCCAGAAGTTCACCTCCGCCAATATCGTCGCCATGATTGTGGCGATGCTCGGCGTGTACCTGTGCAAGGCGCTCGGGCTTACCGGGCCGGCCATTCTCATCGGCGCTGTTGCCGGTGTCGTGTGCGCCCTGGCGTTCTCGGCGCTGTTCCCGCGCCGTCCCGTCACGGCAAGCGCTCCCGGTACTGATCCCGTAGGGGTCGACCTTGGTCGCCCCTCCTCGAGTGGGGACACCTCGCCTGATGAGGGCGGTGAGCGCCGATGAGCTGGGAGGAGTTCTGGTTTGTTCTCATCGGGTGCGTGCTGGCCATGTGGGCCTGCCGCGTCATCCCGCTGTTTCTGCTGAAGGGCCGCGAGCTGCCCCCGCGCCTCGCCCAGGCCCTCGGCTTCATCCCGCCCGCGGCGTTCGCGGCGCTCGTGGCCAACGACCTTTTGAACCCCGGCATGTTCGACGCGGGCGTGTGGCCGGCGGCCATCCCGCTCGTGGCCGCTGTGGCATCGGCGCTCGTGGCCGTGAAGACCAAGTCGCTTCTGTGGACCGCCGTGGCCGGCGTGGCCGTCTACGCGGCGCTCGCCTTCTTTGCGGTGTAGGGGAGGGGCAGCCTTGGGCGTGATCCGGTTTCTCGGGCAGCACAAGGGGGCGGTGGCGCTCGTCATGCTGCTTCTGCTCCTGAAGGCCGGCTGCGAGCTGGCCATCCCGGTGCTCACCTCGCAGATCGTCGATGTGGGCATCGCCCAGTCGGGCGTGGAGGACCTCGACGTCCTTGCGGGCTACAAGGCCGCCGGCGTCGATCTGTTCCCCATTCAGATGGCCTATCTCCTGCGCATCGGCGGCCTCATGCTGCTCGCCGCCGCTGGCTCCATGGTGCTCGATGTGACCGCCGGCTTCGTGTCGGCCCGCACCGGCGCCAAGATCGGCCGCGACTTGCGCCGGCGCCTGTTCGCGCGGGTGGTGGCCTTCTCCGATGCCGAGATCAACCAGTTCTCGGCGGCCTCGCTCATCACGCGCGGCACCAACGACGTCACCCTCATCCAGAACGTGTGCACCATGGTGATGCGCATGGTGCTCTACGCCCCCATCCTCGCCATCGGCGGCGTGGTCATGGTCATGGTCACCAACCCCCAGTTGGGGTGGATCGTCGTGCTCGCCGTGGCCATGGTCTTCGCGGTCATCGCCGTTCTGTTCCGCTTCACGCTGCCGCGGTTCAAAATCATGCAGACGCTCATCGATCGCGTGAACCTCGTGGCCCGCGAGATGCTGAACGGCCTGTCGGTGGTGCGCGCCTTCAACCGCGAGGGCTTCGAGGAGAATCGCTTCGACGCCGCCTCGCGCAAGCTGCGTGATACCCAGCTGTTCACCAACCGCGCCATGGCCTTCATGATGCCCACCATGATGCTTGTGATGAACCTCACCTCGGTGGCCATCGTGTGGTTCGGCGCTCAGGGCGTGGCCGCGGGCACCATGCAGACCGGCGATCTCATCGCGTTCATCACCTACGCCATGGTCATCATCATGGGCTGCCTCATCATGGGGATGGTGTCCATCATGCTGCCCCGCGCCGACGTGGCCGCCCAGCGCCTGAGCGAGGTGCTCGCGACCGAGCCCACCGTCCGCGATCCGCAGGCGCCGACTCGCGTGCGATCCGATGCCGCAGCGGGCGCGCGCATCACTTTCGACGACGTCTCCTTCCGCTACACCGACGACGGCGACCCGGCGCTCTCCCATGTGTCGTTTACGGCCGAGCCCGGCACCACGCTGGCCATCGTGGGCCCCACCGGTTCGGGCAAGTCCACCATCGTGAAGCTCATCGAGCGCTTCTACGACCCGACGGAGGGCTCCGTCACCCTCGACGGCGTCGATCTGCGCGCGCTTTCCCAGGCCGACCTGCGGGCGTGCTTCGGCTATGTGCCCCAGAAGGCCTTCCTGTTCGAGGGCACGGTGGAAAGCAACATCGCCTACGGAGACGAGAGCGCCGACGAGGCGGCCATCCGCGGCGCCCTTGAGGTGGCCTGCGCCCTGGATTTCGTGGAAGCGCGCGAGGGAGGCCTTTCCGCTCCCATCGCCCAGGGAGGCGACAACGTCTCCGGCGGCCAGCGCCAGCGGCTGGCCATGGCCCGCGCCCTTGTGCGGCGCCCGCGGGCCTACCTGTTCGACGACTGCTTCTCGGCGCTCGACTACGCCACGGATGCCCGCGTGCGCGCCGCGCTGCCCGCTTGGGCCGCCGGCTCCACCGTGATCCTCGTGGCCCAGCGCATCTCCACGGTGCTTGCCGCCGATCGCATCGTCGTGCTCGACGAGGGCCGCGTCGCCGGCGTGGGCACCCACGGCGAGCTTATGGAGAGCTGTCCCGAGTACCGCGAAATCGCCCTGTCCCAGCTTTCCGAGGAAGAACTTGTGGAAGGGGGTGCGCGATGAGCGGGCATCCTTCCTTCATTCCCAAGGCCGGCGGCGGCCCTCGGCGGGGCTCCGGCGGCCACGGGCACGGCCCCGGCGGCCATGGCCCGGCGGCCCGCATGATGGGCGGCGAGAAGGCGCTGGCCTTCGGCCCCACCATGAAGCGCATGCTCGCCTTCATGGGGCAGTTCAAGGGCCGGCTTCTGCTCGTGCTCCTGTTCGCCATAGCTTCCACCGCGTTTTCCATCGTGGGGCCCAAGGTGCTCTCCGAGGCCACCACGGTGCTCTTCGACGGCGCTGTGGCCTCTGCAGCCGGCACCGGCTCGATCGATTTCGACGCCATCGGCCGCATCCTTCTGGCGACGCTGGTCCTGTACCTGCTGTCGGCGGCGTGCTCGTGGGTGCAGTCCTGGGTCATGAGCTACGTCTCCCAGCAGACGTGCTACCGGCTGCGCGACGCCATTGCGAAAAAGATCGACCGCGTGCCCTTCGGGTATTTCGAGAAGACCTCCACGGGCGATACCCTCTCGCGCATCACCAACGATGTGGACACGCTGGGCCAGAGCCTCAACCAGGGCATCACCCAGGCCATCACCTCGGCGGTCACGGTGGTGGGCGTGCTTGTCATGATGCTCTCCATCAACTGGATCATGACGCTCGTGGCCCTGGTCATGGTGCCGGTTTCCATAGCGCTCGTGGCGGTGGTGGTGAGGCTCTCCCAGAAGCACTTCGTGGCCCAGCAGCGTCTGCTCGGCGCGCTGAACGGCCGTGTGGAGGAGACGTTCTCGGGCCATGCCGTCGTGCGCGCCTTCGGGCGGGAGGACGAGACCGTGCGCGCCTACGAGGCCGACAACGAGGCGCTCTACAACGCCGGCTGGAAGGCGCAGTTCCTCTCTGGCCTCATGATGCCGGTGCTCGGGTTCGTAGGGAATCTGGGGTATGTGGCCGTCGCCGTCACCGGCGCGTTCTTCGCCGTGGCGGGCACTATCACGGTAGGCGACATCCAGGCCTTCGTTCAGTACGTGAAGAACTTCACACAGCCCATCACCCAGCTGGCCCAGATTTCCAACGTGCTGCAGTCCCTGGCCGCGGCGGCCGAGCGCATCTTCGCCTTCCTCGATCTGCCCGAGGTGCCGAAAGAGACCTCCGCCGTGGATCCCGCGGCGCTTTCCACCGATGTGGAATTCGACGGCGTGCGCTTCGGCTACGCGCCCGATGCGCCCGTCATCCGCAACTTCTCCGCTCGCGTGGCCGCCGGGCAAACCGTGGCCATCGTCGGCCCCACGGGCGCCGGCAAGACCACCATGGTGAAGCTGCTCATGCGCTTCTACGACGTGGACGCGGGCGCCATCCGTATCGGCGGCGCCGACATCCGCGAGCTGTCACGCCCCGATGTGCGGAATCTGTTCGCCATGGTGCTGCAGGATACGTGGCTGTTCTCCGGCACCGTGCGCGAGAACATCCGCTACGGGCGGCTTAATGCCACCGATGGGGAAGTGGAGGCGGCCGCGCGCGAGGCCTGCGCCGACCATTTCATCCGCATGCTGCCCGGCGGCTACGACTTCGAGATCAACGAGGACGCGAGCAACTTGAGCCAGGGCCAGCGCCAGCTCATCACCATTGCCCGGGCCCTTCTGGCCGACCGCCGCATGCTCATTCTGGACGAGGCCACCTCCTCGGTGGACACGCGCACCGAGCTGCGCATCCAAGAGGCCATGGACCGGCTCATGGCGGGACGCACGTCCTTCGTCATCGCGCATAGGCTCTCCACCATCCGCGCGGCCGATCTCATCTTGGTCATGCGCGACGGCGACATCGTGGAGCAGGGCAGCCACGAGGAGCTGCTCGCCGCGGGCGGTTTCTACGCCGAACTGTACAACTCCCAGTTCGCCTCCTGCAACGACCGCTTCGAGGAGTAGTGCGCATTCCGCGCTTTTCTCGCACACCCCATCCGTAGGGGCAGACCTTGGTCTGCCCTCCGCAAGCGAGGCCACCGCACCTGAACAGGGACGATCAGGGTCGCCCCCTACGGGAGCAGGCGCGAAGCCGTTCTTCGACGAGACGGCTCCATTCCTTCAATTCCGTAAAAGTTTCCTGCAGAAACGTCGCAGGACGGGCGGGGTCGTGCCGGGTCGGCTATCATAGGCGAGGCAAATTTTGACGAACCTGACCGCACAGCTGGAGGACGAGCGAGTGATTATGCCCCAGGCGAGCACCTATGTGAGAATTCCCGACGACGCGGCTTTTCGCGGCGAGACCGGGCCGCTTCCCGCCGGGGTGCGTCGCGTGACCCCCGACGCCTTGGGCGCCGTCCGACTCATGGACGGGCCGATTGCGCGCAACGCCGAGGGGAAAGTCCAGGTGGCGGCCTTCGATTTCGATGGCACGTGCATCCAGGGCAACTCGCCGGTCATGCTCGTACGCTATCTGGTGCGCCGGCGCATGCTGTCGCCCTCGGTGGTGGCCCGCATTCTCAGCTGGGCCTTCGCCTACAAGACGCGCCTGCCCCAGAACGAGGCCTGGGTGCGGGGGCTGGTGTTCCGCGCGTTCGCGGGGCGGCCGGTCGCGGAGGTGAACGGGTTTCTGCGCGACTTCTACGACCAGGTCATCGACCGGCGTTTTCGCGCCGATGCCGAGGCCGAGATGGCGGCCCACGAGGAGGCGGGGCATGCCGTGGTGTGCGTGTCGGCCACCTTCGAGCCCATCATCGCCGCGGCCATGGAGCGCCGCCCCATCCAGTACGCCATCGCCACGCGCATGAGGGTCGACTTCCAGGGCAACTACACCGACGAGGTGGAGGGCGAGCCCATCGAGGGCCCCGAGAAGGTGGTGGTGCTCCGTCGCCTGTGCGACGAGCTGTTCGGCGCGGACGGCTGGGAGCTCGCCTGGGCCTACGGCGACCATCATTCCGATAGGGCCATGCTGGCCGCTGCGAAGAGCGCCTACGCGGTCACGCCGGATCGGCCCCTTACGCGCACGGCCAACGCTCAGGGCTACGATATCTTGGAATGGTAGGGCGCGCGAGGATAGTTGCGAAGCGGGGATGGCAGCGGTCGCGCGGCGGCAGCGGCGGTGGTGCGCGCTAGCGGGGCGCAATGGTGGCGCGGCGGCCGATAAATTTTCTCCCGCGAAATACGAAAATACTCTTGGCAATCGTACTTATGTACGATAAAATGGCGGCAGAACACGATCGGGGCCCTGAAAGCCCCCAGCATTTGAGAGGTAACGGCCATGTTAGAGAATATCAACACATCCCCTAATTCCCGCGACGACGGCGCGGGCACTCCGGAAAACTACCTGTCCCGCGCGGTGGCCGCCTGCGAGGCCGGCGACGCGCGCCTCGGGCTCCATCTGTACCTGGCCGCCTTCGAGCAGGCCGCCGAGCACAGTGACGCCCCCTCCGAGGACGCTATCATGGGTCTCAAGCAGGCATGGCGCGTGGCCTGCTCCACCAAGGAGCGCGCTCTGGCCGAGTACATTTTCGAGCGGCTCGAGCCCTACCTGTCCGACGACGAGGTGCAGGCCTGTGTGGAGCAGCTGCAGGTGCTCGCCATGGAGCGCCTCGAGGGCATCGGTCTTTCCGGCGACGATCTCATGGAAATGACTGAGGCCCTTTCCGGCGACTTCATGGAAATGGTGGGGCCGATGATGGCCGCCGCCGTTCACGGCGAGGACGCGGCCATGGCCCAGGCCGAGGCGCTGGCGGCGCCGTCGGGGGCCGCTCCGGCAGGGGATGAGGCCTCCCAGCCCGTCGATATCTTCTCCTATGACAGCATCTCCGGCTACGGCGCCGCCGTGGCGCGCATGCGCTCTCTGGGCGTGGGCCTGGCCGGCACTCCCGAGTTCGACGATTTCGTCGCTATGCTGAACTCCCGCCACGGGCTGGACGCCATGCCGGTCGTCGACAGCCTCCTGTTCTGCTCGCCGGCCCGGGAGGATGCGAGCCGCTTCATGCTGGCCACGGTGGGGGAGCTGGGACTACCGGCCATCCGCATGCGCATGGAGGAGACCTTCCAAGGCGTGCCCATGCTCTGCGTCAGCGCCCAGGCCACCGATGCCGAGAAGCTCGCCAGCCTGCGCCACGGCTTTGCGGGTCCGGGCATCCTGGTGCTGGAGGATCTCGATCTGTGGGGAGCGCCGGTCATCGATGCCGCCGACGATATGGCGGGCTTCTTCATGGCCGCCATGTCCCGGGGCGCACGGGAGGCGGTGAACCTCATCCGCCAGGCGGTGGAGAACCCCGACGTCTACGTGCTGGCCTCCGCCTCGTCGCTCGAGGCCATCGATCCGTTCTTCACGGAGCTTTTGTTCCCCCTCACCTGCGTCGATATCGACTATCCCACCGCTGAGGAGCGCGCCGACATTTGGATGGATATCGCTCGCGACCATCCCTCCATCCGATCGGTGAGCCGCGACGAGCTGGTGCGCCTTTCGGCGAACCTGCCGCGCTACGACATCTACATGGCGGCCCGCGAGGCCATCGAGGAAGCCTACAAGCAGGGCCTTGTGGAGCGCCGCTACATTCCGGTGTCCCGGGAGAACCTCTTCGACAAGCTCGCCGCCTACCAGCCGCTCGATTCCGCCGAGTACGCCGAGCTCGAGCGCCTCGTCGTCTCCGACTTCTCCGCCTCCTTGGGCGATTTGAACGACTTGGTGGGATAGCCGGTGGTTGTTTGCCGAATTGAACGGGCGGGCGCGGACCCGCCCGTTTTCTGTCGGGAGCTCTGCTTCCGTGTGAAGACGACCGATGAAGGAGGACGGGATCTGTGGTCCGCCGCAAGAATGCAGAACCGATAGATTGGCCCTGCGAGGGGCCGGCCCTCGATGACTTTGTGACCTCGATGCTCGCCAAGGGAGACGAGCTGTACCGCGATCTGCCTTGGCGCCATGTGGACGATCCTTACGCGGTGCTCGTCTCGGAGATCATGCTTCAGCAGACCCAGGTGACACGCGTCGGACGCTTCTGGGAGCGGTTCCTGTCGGCGTTTCCCACGGTGGATGCCCTGGCGGCCGCCGCTGTGCCCGATGTGCTCGAGCTGTGGCAGGGCCTCGGCTACAACCGCCGCGCCCTGGCGCTCAAGCGCACGGCCGACAGGTGCGCCGCCGAGGGGGCCGGTCGGCTTCCGGAAACCTACGAGGGGCTGCTGGCGCTGCCTGGCATCGGTCCGGCTACGGCGGCGGGGGTGGTGGCCTTCGCCTATCAGCGGCCGGCCGTCTATCTGGAGACCAACGTGCGCTCGGTGTTTTTGCACGAGCTCTTTCCCGAAGAGGAGGCCGTAAGCGACAAGGTTCTTTTGCCCCTGGTCGAGGCCGCCGCTTTCCACCCGGCCGCCGCAGCCGATCCGCGCCGCTGGTACTACGGCCTGCTCGACTACGGCGCGCATCTGAAGGCCACGGTGCCGAATCCCTCTCGGCGCAGCGCCGGTCACAGCCGCCAGTCGGCCTTCGAGGGCTCCCGCCGCCAGAAGCGCGCCTGGATCATCCGCCGCGTGCTCGCCGCTCCCGAGGGCGTCTCCCGCGCGGTCGTGCTCGCCGACCTGAACACGGCTGAGCTCGCTGCCGGTCGTCCCGAGGTGGAGCCTCCGCTCTTCGATTCCATCGTCGCCGACCTCCTCGCCGAGGGCTTCTTCCGCGAGGAAAACGATACGTTGACCCCCTGAGGGAAGAAAGGGTTCGCTGTGGGTTTCATCGAGTTGTTCCTGACGGGCGTCGGGCTTTCCATGGACGCGTTCGCCGTGGCCATCTGCAAAGGCCTCGGCATGCGGAAGATACGTTGGCGCGATGCGCTGGTGATCGCCCTGTTCTTCGGGGGCTTTCAGGCGCTCATGCCGCTTATCGGTTGGGCCGCAGGCTCGCTGTTCGCCAGCACCATCACCGCCGTCGATCACTGGATTGCTTTCGGGCTTCTCGCCTTCATCGGCGGCAAGATGCTCTGGGACGCCTTCCACGAGGAGGACTCCCCGTGCGTGTGCGGGCGCGATTGCGCGACGTGCCAACGCCGCGGAGGCGCCGATTGCGACGATCCCGAGGCGGCGCGGCAGGCGCCGATCGCCCCGCCCCTCGATTATCGCGAGCTTGTCATGCTCGCCATCGCCACGAGCATCGATGCCTTGGCTGTGGGCATCACGTTTGCCTTCCTCGGAGTGAACATTTGGGTCGCCATCGCGATCATCGGTGTCACCACTTTCGCGCTGTCGCTTGTCGGCGTAGTGGTCGGCAACCAGTTCGGCTCGCGTTTCGAAAAGCCCGCCACCATCGCCGGCGGCATCGTCCTCATCCTCATCGGCCTGAAAATCCTCATCGAGCACCTCGCCGGCTAACGCGCCCCTGCGTGCCGCGCCCCTAGCCGACCGGTGCGCTCTCGCAGCCGTCCGATCCCCGCAGTCGCCCAATTGCCCTCACCATCCGACGCGCCCGATCCTGCACTTTTTAAAATCCGCAAGTGAATGCCACTTCGACCCCGAAATGGTCGACTTGCTGAGGGGAAATCCCTCGAAAATGCCACTTTAACCTAGAAATGGCCAGAAAGATAGGAGGGGGTTGAGCCATTTCGGGGTCGAAGTGGCATCTACCTGCCATGTTTCCGATACGTACCCGCTTGCATTCGTTCTCGGCGATTGACGCGATGCATACTTGTCGAATTCCAAAAACTTATCTCCAAAGCTCCGCAATCGAATCGGGCGCAAGAAGCAATTTGCGAAGCTGCGTTCGGCTATTTCGGCAGTGTTCCGTCTCCGGACGGCTTCGCGCGCCAAGTTCACGGCGGACCTTGTCTGCGAATTGAGAAAACAGTGCGGCGGAGGAGACGATGGAGCGGTTGGCGACCATGACGCGATAGCCGATGGACTCGAGGTCGTTGCGCCTTCGGGCGTCATGCTCTGTCTGCTCCGGTGCACTGTGGTGCTTGAAGCTGTCGTATTCGACGATGAGCTGCTTGTCGGGCCAGAGCAAATCTGGGTAAAAATCGCGTTGGGCAACGAGGTGAGCATCGCGGGACTTGGGCATGATCGATCGGTTGGCAACGGGCTTAGGAAGACCGTAGCCTCCAAGCTTGCGGGGCAGGCAGAGAAGCAGATAGAGAATGGTCTCATAGGGGGAACCCAGGTGGTCGATGGCGAGATCGATGGCCCTGAGCGCCTTCGATGCTCCACGAATTTGCTGATGAGCGTGAAGGAACGCACGCATCTCTCGCAACGATGTGAGCGGTACTGCCGAGGTGACAACGTCTTCGGGTTTGGAGGCGAAGCGGTAGTTGCCGCTCAGGGCGCATGCGAGCTCAGTGAGTTGCGCGAGAGGCAGCTCGCCGGCGAACTGCGCCAGGCACATTGCCGGTGAAACTGTGGCAAGCTTAGGGGCAATTCCCCATACCGTGCCTTTGTTGCCGAGCTGGCGATCGATGTGGGAAACGCAGCGCAAGACGCGGCAGCGCTCGGATGGAGACCCGACGGCAATGTGAAGCGGTTCGGTGAAGAAGCCTCCTCGATTCAGCCAGAAATCAACATCCTTCGCCGCAACGCCGACGGCGGCCTTCTTGGACTTGAGCGTCCGGTCGTAGCATGTGGGCGCAGCATTGGTTTCGGCCATATGTGACCATAGTTCAAGGGAGCTTTTATGTGCTAGCGTGCATTCCATGAGCCCACGATACCAGGTCTCAATTCCGTGTCAATACGATTTGAAATAATGTGCAAAACTCTTGGTAAATCGGGAATTTAACGAGACATCAATGCGGTTTCAACGCGAATTTGGCGAGAATGAGAGTAGACGAGATGACGAAAGAGTGGAAAGTCGTTTCGAGATGGTGGATAACGTACCCTGAAGGATGCTTTGCCGGAAAAGCATCCCGGAAAGGCTTTATTGATGCTGTCGTGTTCGCCCAAGGCTCAGCAACCGAAGAGCACGTGAAAGAGATCGGAACGGGGCTGTTTCAAAGCCGTTCGGGCGCCGACGCGCTATGATGATCGCAGACGACACGCGGCGTCGCGCTCTGGCATGCAACATCGCGAGTGACGTGCGACGCGGCTCGCGATTAGTGGCGCAGTGATTGGCGCGCGACATCGCAAATGACGCACAACAGATTGGTTTAACATGAGCTACGAGAACTCCATCGCCTTCTTAGGACCGGCCGGAACCTACTGCAACGAAGCGGCTTTGCGTTTCGCCGCCCGTCTCGGCATCGACGACCCCGATCTGGTGGAGTGCGCTTCTTTCGACGAGGTCTTCGATTGCGTCGACGATGGGACGGTGCGCTTCGGCGTCGTCGGCAAGGAGAATTCGCTGGAAGGCCCCGTCACGGCGACGCTCGACAACTTCGCCTTCCGCACCGACTCGGTTATCCTGGCCGAGGAGGTGATCGATGTGCGCCATTGTCTGGCGATGCATCCCGAGGCCGCTCGATCCGACATTCGCAGGATCGCCTCCCATCCGCAGGGCATCGCGCAGTGCCGCCGCTTTCTGGCGGAGCATTTTAAGGGCGTTTCAACGCTTTCCGTGGCCTCAACGGCCGAAAGCGCGCGGATGGCGGCCGGCGATCCTGCCACGGCGGGCATCTGCAATCCCCTTGCCGCTCGGTTGCACGGCGCGCGCGTGGTCGCGGAGTCGATACAGGACAACCCCGAGAACCAGACCGCTTTCGCATTGGTGGGTCGCCTGGTCGATGCCGAGCTTTTGCGGGGTTCGCGCTACAAGACGTCGCTGGCGCTCTTTTTGCGCGCGGACAAGCCCGGCGCCCTGCAGATGATTCTTTCCGAATTCGCCTACGCGGGCATCAACCTGACGATGCTGCAGTCGCGTCCGACAAAAAAGCAGCTGGGAGAGTACATGTTCTTCATTGAGCTTGACGGGTCGATGCATGATATCGACGTTCAGACCGCCCTTGATTGCCTGCGGCTGAAGTTGCGTGAGGTTAAGGTGCTCGGCAGCTATCCCGTGGAGTAACGAGCGATCGCCTCGGTTTGTCAGCGACGGGTCGTTAGTCGCGCAAGGTGCTTTCACCGCCGATGTGCGGTAGCCGGGCGGCTGTTCCCGCTCTCTGTTTCGAGCAAGTGGTCGGTAGATGCCACTTCGACCCCGAAATGGACGGAAGCCCACCTTCCTTTTTGGCCATTTCTAGGTCGAAGTGGCATTTTCGCGTGCTTTTTCTTTGGCCCGTCGACCATTTCTGGGTCGAAGTGGCATCTACGCGGCAAATACCGAAGACGAGAGAGCGGGCGACCCGCGATTCTTTCGTGCGGCAAAGCGGAGTTGCGGCTGAGGGCGCTATCGCGAGCGGCATGTCTTGGTCGCGCAGTCGTCTGCCGCCGCTGGCGAATTCGGGCATGCAAGGGGATTGCGGCCGACAGCTTGCCAGGGCCGCGCGAGCAGGGCCTTCCCGC
Source organism: Adlercreutzia equolifaciens DSM 19450 (assembly GCF_000478885.1). Lineage (NCBI taxonomy): Bacteria > Bacillati > Actinomycetota > Coriobacteriia > Eggerthellales > Eggerthellaceae > Adlercreutzia > Adlercreutzia equolifaciens. The sequence goes on along the minus strand of NC_022567.1, from coordinate 1,567,330 downwards.
CGACGGCGCAAATCGGGCGCGAACGGCGCAGCGCCGAAAATGCCTTGTTACCAGCAGGGGAGCGCGTAACATTTTCTCGCCGCTGGTAGATGATTTGACCGTTTGTGACCCATTGTGCAGCTTTTGTGGCGATCGAACGGATAATCTAACCCCTGCATGTAAGAGAGACGAGACACCTATAAGGAGGTGTACGCATGGAAAATCAGGCAACGATGTCAGACTTTGACAGCATCCTTGCCTCGCGTGGCGTTACCCGTCGCAGCTTCATGAAGCTGTGCGCCGGCATCGCCGCCGCAGCCGGGCTCTCCCAGCTCGCGGTTCCGCGCGTGGCGCAAGCTCTGGAAGAGTCTGTTATCGGCGCGACGTCCGGCAACCTGTATCCGGTCATCTGGATCGAGGGTGCTTCCTGCACCGGTTGCACGGAGTCCTTCGCCCAGGTGGAGACTCCCGATGTCGCATCGGTCGTGCTCGACATGATCTCCCTGAACTACTCGGAGACCCTGTCGGCCGCCGCTGGCCACTCCATGGAGGAGGCCAAGGCCCAGACCATCGCGGCAGGCAACTACATTCTCATCTACGAGGGCGCCGTGCTCGAGGCCTTCGACGGCAACGCTCTGCGCGTGGCCGGCGAGACCGGCATCACGGCCCTTGTGGAGGCTGCCGAGTCGGCCAACGCCGTTGTGGCGGTCGGCTCCTGCGCCGTGAACGGCGGCTGGATGGCCGCTGCCCCCAACCCGGCCCAGGCCCTTGGCGTCCAGCAGTACCTGAAGAAGGTCGGCGTCGCCACGCCGGTCGTCAACGTTCCGGGCTGCCCCGTGAACCCCGAGTGGGTCATGTCCGTGCTCGTGGACGTCGTGGTCATGAAGGACATGGACCTGTTGGTGAACCGTCTGAACGAGTTCAACATGCCGGGCGATCTGTTCAACCAGACCATCCATGACAACTGCGAGCGTCGCGGCCACTTCGAGAATGGCGAGTTCGTCTACGAATTCGGCTCGAAGGAAGAGGAGCTGGGCTACTGCCTGTATCCCGTCGGCTGCAAGGGCCCGCAGACCCGCGCCCTGTGCGGCGTCACGCTGTGGAACAACCGCCGCAGCTGGTGCGTGCAGTCCGGCGCCCCCTGCATCGGCTGCTGCGAGGCCAACCCGAACAACCCGGGCGACAACTGGGCCGAGGTGAACACCCCGTTCTACAAGCGCATGCGCGACCTGCGCATCGGTCCTCTGAGCCTGCAGCCCACCACCATCGCCGTGACCATCACCGGCATCGTGGCGGCGGCGCTCGTGGTGCACGGCTTCGGCATGAAGCTCTCCGGCCGCATGGACGGCGGCGCTCCGTTCGAGAAGATCCGCAAGTGGGATGCCAAGCATCCCGACCAGGAGATCGGCACCTACGCCGACCCGGTCGCCGGCGGCCCGGTTCTCGACGACGAGCTGCTGCAGAAGAACGCCGAACCCCGTAACAACGATTAAGAAGGAGGTGAGCTGACTTGACACGTTCTGTTATTGATCCCATTACCCGTATCGAGGGCCATCTCCGCGTCGAGATGGAGGTCGAGAACGGCGTGGTCGCCGACGCCTGGGTGTCCGGCGGCTGCTTCCGCGGCATGGAGCTCGTCGTGCAGAACCGCACCCCCGAGGATGCGGCCCAAATCGTCGAGCGCATCTGCGGCGTGTGCCCCGTTTCGCACGCGCATGCCTCCTCGATCGCCGGTGACAAGGCCTACGGCATCACCATTTCGAACAACGCCCGCATCGTGCGCAACCTGCTGGAGGGCGCTCAGTTCCTGCACAGCCATATCCTGTGGCTGTACAACCTGGCGGCTCTCGATTACGTGAACCCGCTGAATGCGCTTCAGGCCAACGTCGACGACGCCTACGCCGTGGCCCTGGAGAACGGCCTGGCGCTGCACTCCGACCTCAACCAGCTCTACGAGAAGCTGGCGGCCTTTGCCGACAACGGCCAGCTGTCCATCTTCTCGGGCAACTGGTTCGATGCCGACGGCGGCGAGGCCTACGTCGACAACCCTGAGGCGAACCTGATCCTCACCTCCCATTACCTGGAGGCCCTGAAGATGCAGGCCCGCTCCTCCGAGATGGCGGCGCTGCTCGGCGGCAAGATGCCCCACGTCATGACCTCCATTCCCGGCGGCAACATGTGGGTGCCCACCGAGAGCAAGCTCGACGATCTGCTCGCCATGGCCACCGAGGTCCGCGACTGGGTCAACGACACCGTTCTCGCCGACACCGTGATGCTCGCCAAGCTCTATCCCGAGGTGCTCACCTTCGGCAAGGGCTGCGGCCGCTACATCGCCTGGGGCGTCTTCGAAGGCCCCGACTGGCCCTACGGCGACAACTACACCGAGCAGATGCTCAACCGCTACCTGCCCATGGCCGTCCTGGACGAGCAGTTCCAGGCGTCGGACGTGCAGGAGAACCTCATCACCGAGTACATGGGCCGCTCCTGGTACAAGGGCAGCGAGACCTACACCTCGCCGTACTTCGTCACCGATCCGGACTTCACCGAGTACAACGTCGACGACCGCTACAGCTGGGTGAAGGCCCCCGCCTACGACGGCAAGCCCATGGAGGCCGGCTCCATGGCCCGTATCTTCGCGGCCTACGTGCGCGGCGTGCCTTTCATCAAGGAGCAGGTCGACGCCGTTCTCGGCATCCTCGGCGCCAAGCCGGGCGACCTGGCCGCCTTCCAGTCCACCCTGGGACGCACCGCCATCCGCCAGATCGAGACCATCTACATCGCCAACCTCATGGTGGAATGGGTCAACGAGCTTGCCGAGGCCATCAAGGGCGGCGACTCCGAGTACTTCCGCGAGCCTGCCCGCCTCACCGGCGAGGGCACGGGCTTCTGGGAGGCCCCCCGTGGCGCGCTCTACCACTCCGAGAAGGTGGTCGACGGCAAGATCGAGGGCTACCAGATCATCATCCCGTCCACGTGGAACCTGGCTCCCATCAACGGCGACGGCGAGCACGGCCCGCTCGAGCAGGCGCTCATCGGCGTTCCGGTGGCCGACATCGAGAAGCCCATCAACGCCCTGCGCACGGTTCACTCCTTCGACCCCTGCACCGCTTGCGCCGTGCACGTCACGGAGCGCGGTACCGGCAAGCACTTCGAGACCGTCACCAGCCCTTGGGGGGTGAAGTAAGATGGCCCATCTCGCTCACTACAAAGAGGCCCATCCTCTTATCTTCGTGGTGACCCACTGGATCAACCTGATCGCCATGATCATGCTCATCCTGTCGGGCATCATCATCCACTTCCCGGTGCTGCCGTTCCTCACGGGCATCGCCCGCGGCTGCCATCTGTTCTTCGGTTTCGTGCTGTTCATCAACTGTGTGGCCCGCGTCATCATGGCCTTCTTCGTGAAGACCGCGCCGACCGGCGGCACGCGCCAGCAGGTGACCGACTTCAAGACCTGGCTGCCCCAGAAGGACAACCGCCATCAGGCTCTGGAGTGGATCAAGTACTACCTGTTCCTGAAGAAGGATCATCCCCTGGGCGCCAAGCTCGGCGTGCCGCAGAAGATCAGCTACCTCTTGATTCCGATCCTCATCGTGCTGATGTTCTGGACGGGGCTCTGCCTGTGGGGCGTGACCATGAACGTGCCCGCGTTCGCCGCGACGACGAACCTCGTGGGCGGTCTCATGTCCATGCGCATCATCCACTACTTCGGCATGTACGTGTTCATCATCTTCATGTTCATCCACATCTACCTGGCCAATGTTGAGGGCTTTGCCCCCACCAAGCTCATGTTCATCCGCAAGGAGCATGGCGGCCTGGTGTACGACCCCGATCTGCACAACATCGTTGGGGAGGACGCCGACCTCCACTAAGGGTCGCGCGCGCCGAAGTCGAAAGGGCGGTCTCGCAAGGGGCCGCCCTTTTTGTTGCGCGTCTCCCGGGGAGGAGCCGTCGGGTATTCTGATTCGCTCAAACAGTCCTCGCTGGTATCGAAGGCGACGAGATTGCCCCATTCCGTTCCCACTGCGCCTTCGATACCATCTGCGGAACTCGCTCGGTCAGAACACCCGACGTCTCCTCTGGGCTCTCACGTGCTTGACCAAACGTTCCGAACCGTCAACAAGAGGAAGCAAACTTGCCGGGGTTGCGTTATGATTAACGGCAACTCTGTACACTTACCGACTGCAGGCGGAAAGGACCCGTTTCGTGCGGAATGTTCTGAAGATACTCAAGCGCGATCTTCTGCGTCTTTTGAAAACGCCGCAGGCGCTCGTGGTCGTGTTCGCCCTCATGGTGATTCCCTCGCTGTACACCTGGTACAACGTCATCGGGTTCTGGAACCCCTACGACAACACCGGCAACCTCACGGTCTGCGTGGTGAACCAGGACGCGGGCGGTTCCTCCGAGCTCACCGGCGAGCTGAACGTGGGGGAGCGCATCGTGGACCAGCTGCATGAGAACAACCAGCTGCACTGGGAATTCACCGACTACGATGCGGCCATGAACGAGCTGAAGAGCGGACGTGCCTACGCGGCCTATGTCATCCCCGAGCATTTCACCGCCGATCTGCTCACCATCACCACCGGAAGCTTCACGCAGCCCAAGATCGAGTACTACGTGAACGAGAAATCGGGCCCGGTGGCGCCCAAGATCACCGACACGGGCGCCACAACCTTGGACGAGACCATCAACTCCACCTTCGTCGCCACCGTAAGCGACGTGGTCGTCAAGACCATCGACGAGAAGGTGAACGAGGGGCGCGAGAGTACCAAGGAGATGCAGTCGAAGGCCGCGCAGAAGATATCGGAGGCCGTCGCCGCCACCAGCGAGGTGCGCCGCGTGCTCGCCGATTTGGGGGATGCGTCGAAGGCGGCCAAGGACAAGGCGGCCTCGGCCAAAGAGACGCTCTCCGAAGCGAGTGCCGGCATCGACGCGGCCGATAAGTCCTTGGGCCAGATGGGGGAGACCGCGACGGCCATGCAGAAGACCTTGAGCGACTTCTCCGCCTTCGCGCTGCCGGCCGTCACCGCCGGCCTCGACGACATCACCCAGGCGTCGAACGACGCCACCTCGGCCGCCGCGCGCCTCACCGCCGCCTTCGGCGAGGCCCAGGGAGGCATTCAGGCGGCGCTGGCCCAGGGAAGCGCCGCCGTGCAGGAGAGCGGCCAGCTGGCGTCCTCCGTGCGCGCGGCGGCGGGTTCCCTTCCCGCCGGCAGCAGCGAGCGCGCCGCCTTGGAGGCTCTGGCCGACTCCCTGGACGAGCGGACCCGGGCGGCCTCGACGGCCCTGGACGCGCTGACGGCCGCCAACGACCGCGCGCAGTCCTCGGCGGCCGCGCTCTCCGACGCGGCATCGGCCCTCGATGGCGCGGTGCGCCAGGCGACCAGCGGCGCGTCGGCCTATTCCACGACGTTGTTCGGCACCACGCTGCCCGCTGTGAACGACGCGCTGGACGCGCTGGCCGAAACTTCGTCGGCCCTTTCCGGGGCCCTTGAGACCCAGCGGCTCCTCGTGGCTCAGACCGGGCTCGTCATCGACCAGCTGGACGCCACCATGGACACGGCCGCCTCAACGGTGGCCGAGACCGACCGGCTCTTCGCCGGCCTGGAAAGCGAGCTGGGCATCGTCTACAACGACGTGCTCGCCTTCGGCACCTCCGACGCGCTTTCCCGGCTCGTAGGCGAGGGCGGTCTTGACGCCGACAAGATCGCGGCGTTTATGGCGTCGCCCACCGAGGTGGTCACCGAGCAGCTCTATCCGCTGAACGCCTACGGCAGCGCCATGGCGCCCTTGTTCATGAACCTCACGTTCTGGATCGGCGCCTTCATGCTGCTCGTCATCATGCGCCAGGAGGCGGACGGCGAGGGCATCCCCGGCCTGACGCTGGCCCAGCGCTATTGGGGCCGGTATTTGTTCCTTGCGGCCATCGCCGTGATGCAGGCGGTCATCTGCTGTGTCGGGGTGCTCGCGCTCGGCGTGCAAACCGTCTCGGCGCCGGCGCTCATCTTCGCCGCGGCGCTGGCGTCGCTTGCCTACCTCTCCATCATCTACGCCTTCTCCGTCACGCTGCAGCATATCGGCAAGGGCATCTGCGTCGTTCTCGTGTTCGCCCAGATCCCCGGCGCCACGGGCCTCTATCCGATTGAGATGACCTCGCCGTTCTTCCAATCCATCTACCCGCTGTTCCCCTTCACCTACGGCATCGGGGCCATGCGCGAGGCCATCTGCGGCTTCTACGGCGGCCAGTACGTCTCCGACCTGCTCGTGCTCGCGCTGTTCCTCGTGCTGTTCATGGCGCTCGGGCTCCTCATCCGCCCGCTCATGGCGAACGTGAACCGCATGGTGGCCCGCCAGGTGCGCGACGGCGGCCTGTTCAACGGCGAGGACGTCGACATCCCCGTGCGCCCCTACCGCATCTCCCAGATCATGCGGGCGCTCTCCGACAAGGACACCTACGCCACGGCCTTGCAGCAGCGCTACGCGACATTCAACCGCTGGTATCCGCGGCTCATGAAGGGCGCGCTCGTTTTGGGCGTGGCGGTGCCGGTGGTCCTTGCGGTCATCTTCGCCCTGACGCCGACCGAGAAGGTGTGGCTGCTCACGGGCTGGCTCATTTGGATCATCGTCATTTTCGTGGCGCTCGTGGTCATCGAGAGCCTGCGCTTCAGCTTCGAGCGGCAGCTGAAGCTGGAGAGCCTTTCCGACGCGAGCCTGATCGACCTGTACGGCGCCACGGCGGACGTGGAGCGAGCCGCCTGCATGGATGCGCGCGACGCGGGCTTCGGCGGGCGGGAGCGCGCGTGCGCACGCGATGCCGCGCGCGACAGTGCGGAAGGGGAGGAGGCCCGTCATGAATAACGTCTGGCGCCTGTTCCGCTTCGATCTGGGCCGCTTGAAGGCCAACGTCATGTCCATCATCATCACGCTGGGCCTCGTTCTCGTGCCCTCGCTGTTCGCCTGGTACAACATCATCGCCTGCTGGAACGTCTTCGACAACACGGGCAACCTCACGGTGGCCGTGGCCAACACCGACGAGGGCTACCAGAGCGATCTCATTCCGCTGCGCATCAACATCGGCGACCAGGTCGTCTCCGCCCTGCGGGCCAACGACCAGATAGACTGGCAATTTACCGACGAGAATGACGCCATCGACGGTGCGCGATCGGGGCGCTACTACGCCGCCGTGGTGATCCCGAAGAGCTTCAGCCGCGACATGCTCACCTTCTACACGGGCGACGCCGGCCATGCCGATATCGTCTACTACGCCAACGAGAAGAAGAGCGCCATCGCGCCGAAGATCACCGACCAGGGAGCCGATTCGGTGTCCTACCAGGTGAACGCCGTGTTCGCCCAGACGCTCTCGGAGGTGTCGCTCTCGCTGGCCGAATCGCTTTCCAGCTTCGCCGACGAGGACGACTGGGACGGCCGCATCGCGGTGGTGGCCGATCATGTGCGCGAGATGGCCGATGCATTCGACGACGCATCCGGGGTGCTTTCGCTCTACGGCTCGCTCGCTCGCTCCTGCGAGGATCTTTCGCGCCATTCGGCCGACCTGGCCACCCAGGCCTCCACGGCCCTGGACGAGACGCTGTCCGCCGCGACGGGGCGTGCCGACGCGGTGCCGGCCACGGTGGACGCTCTGAAGAGCTCGGCGGACACGCTCAAGAGCTCGCTGGCCGACAGCGCCGCCGCCTTCGGGGCGGTATCCGATTCCGTCGACGCCCTGTTCGATGCGGCCTCCAGCGACGGCCAGGGCATTGCCAAGGATCTGCGCGCCCAGGCCGACGCACTTGCGTCCCATGCGACGGTGTACCGCCAGGTGGCCGACAGCTTGGAAGGCGCCGCCCCGTCGCTGCCCGAGAGCCTCCGGCCCCAAGTGACCGCCCTGGCCGGCCGCGCGAGGGCGGTGGCGTCCCAGGCGGATTCCATGGCCGCGAGCCTGCGGACGGCCGCCGATAAGCTGGAGGCGGGCGACACCGATCTTTCCGCCGAGCGCGACGCCGCCAAGGCCAAGGCGGCCGAGGCCGCCGCCTCCATCAATTCCATCAAGGACGATTACGAGGCGAATGTGGCGCCGGGGCTCGCCTCGCTGGCAGAGCAGGCCGCCTCCATGGCCGATGCGCTCTCTGGCGTTTCCGACGACCTGAAGGGCGTCGGCGGCGAGCTGTCCTCCTCGGCCACCTCGGCGGCCGATGTCATGGCCGGCACCGCCGATAAGATCGCCGAGACCACCGAGAAGCTCAAGGGCGTCTCCTCGGGGCTGCGGGAGATGGCCTCCGATATCGACGGCGCCATCGCCTCGGGCGACCGCGACGCCCTGCGCGCGGTGCTCGGCTCCGACGTGTCGGCCCTTTCGAAGGCGCTGGCGAGCCCCGTGGGCGTCGAGCGCATCGCGGTCTTCCCGGTGGAGAACTTCGGCAGCGCCATGGCGCCGCTCTACACGACGCTGGCCCTCTTCATCGGGTCGCTTCTCATTCTCGTGGTGTTCAAGCCGAAGGCGGACCTACGCATCCAGAAGGAGGCGGGGCTTGTGAACCCGAAGCCGCGGCAGCTGTTCTTCGGCCGCTTCGCCGTCATGGCCGTGGTGTCGCTGGCCCAGTCGACGGTCATGGCGCTGGGCAATCTCTTCTTCCTCGATGTGCAGGTGACCTCGCCATGGCTGTTCATGGTGTGCTTCTGGGGCGCGGGCCTTGTGTTCACGTTCATCATCTACGCGCTGGTGGTGTCCTTCGCCAACCTCGGCAAGGCCATCGCGGTGCTTCTGCTCATCGTGCAGGTGACGGGCTGCGGCGGCTCGTTCCCGCTGCAGATCATGCCCGATTTCGTGCAGGCCCTCTCGCCCTGGCTTCCCGCCACCCACGTGGTGAACGCCATGCGAAGCGCCATGATGGGCACCTACGGCGGTGACTTCTGGGCTCAGATGGGCGCACTCGCCCTGTTCCTCATCCCGGCGGCGCTCTTGGGCCTGGTGCTCCGCAAGCTCCTGGAGAAGTTCATGGAATGGTACGTGGAAAAGGTGGAGAGCTCGAAGCTCATCAGCTAGCGCGCGCTGCGCGACCGAAGCCGACCCCCATTCCTCATGCTTCCCTTTTTTGGCAGTGAATGCCACTTCGACCCCGAAATGGCAAGCCAAATGCCAGTTGAAGGGCGAAATGGTCGAAAAAACTCTGGTATGTTGCCGAAAAATCGACCATTTCGGGGTTGAAGTGGCATTTATCCCCGAAAATTGGAAAACGAGAATTGAGACGGTCTTGTTGAATACAGCTGGAACCCGGATAGGATGCCCTGGCAATGATAAGGCGGGATTGGAAATAACGGCGAGCGCACGGAGGGGCCACCCGACGTGCCGCCGATCAACGAGAGGAAAGATGGGCGACATGGGCGAGCCATTGACCGACGAACAGATTGCCGAAGAGGAGAAGTTTCTCGCGGGGCTGCCGCGGGTGAACCTGGGGGCGCTGTTCTTGGCGCCTGTGTGGGGGCCGGCCCATGGGATGTGGGCGGCGTTCCTCTTCTTCGTCGCGTGGCTGTTCGCGGACAACGTGATTTATGCGGCCACGGTGGAGCCGACGGTGATGAACGTGGTGCTGGCCGTGCTCATGGCCGCGGGCTTGGTGGCCGCTACCGTGGTGTTCTCCATTGTGGCCCAGCCTTTCGCGGCGCACCGAGCCGAGAACATGGGGGTGAGTCGCGAGACCTACCTGCGGCGGGAGCGCATCTGGGCCGTTGTTGGCGCGATCATCGCCGTGGCCATCGTGGCGTTTGCCACCTGGTACAACTTGGATCTGCGCCCGACGCTGGATACCTGGGCCTAAGGAGGCAGCATGGAAGCGAGCGAGCGCACGGCGGCGGTGTTCTTCGTCGGGAACCGGCTCATGCTGGACGACGGGGTGGGCCCGGCGGCCTACGACGAGATACTTGCCGGCTATGACATCCCCGAGAACGTGACGCTGGTGGACGTCGGCTGCATGTCGCTGGACATGCTGCCCTACGTGGAGCGTTGCGACCTTATCCTCACGGTGGACGCCGTGGACGGCACGGGCGACGCGCCGGGCACCGTGTACCGTTTCGAGCCGGATGCCATGGCGCGCCACTCGGGCCCCGAGGCGTCGCTGCACGATTTGAAGCTCGTCGACCTGTTCGACGCCGCCTCGCTCATGGGTTATGAGGCGGAGGGCTTCTGCCTGGGCATGCAGGTGGGCAATCCCTCCCCGGAGCAGTTCGTTGTGGGGCTCACCCCCGAATGCGCCGCCGCCCTGCCCCTGCTGGTGGAAACCGTCGTGGCCGAGCTGCACCGCCGCGGCTTCCCCTTGCAGAAGAAATAGAAGGGGCGACCAAGGTCGTCCCCTACGGGGGTAAGACGGCGACTATCCGCTATGGAAGGGGAAAGGGTCCTACCCCCACTGGCCTCGGGTGGGGCACAGATCGCCGACGATGCAGTCGGCGCAGCGGGGGTTGCGGGCGCGGCAGAACTCGCGGCCGAAATGCACCCACTGGTGGTTGATGAACAGCCACTGCTCGCGCGGGTACACCTTCAGAAGGATGTCCTCCACCTTCTGCGGCGTGTCAGCTGAGGGCCCGACCAGCTTCAGCCGATGGGCGATGCGGAAGACGTGGGTGTCCACGGCGATGCCCTGGGGATCCTTGAAGGCCTCGCACATGACGCAGTTGGCGGTCTTGCGGCCCACGCCGGGCAGCTTCTGCAGCTCATCTACGTCGGCGGGCACCTCGCCGCCGAAATCCGCCGTCACCATTTGTGCGAGCGCCACGAGGTTCTTCGCCTTGCTTCGGAAGAACCCCAGCGAGTGGATGATCTCCGCCACTTCGTCCGAGGAGGCGGCCGCCATGGCCGCTGGGGTAGGGAAGGCCGCGAACAGGCGCGGCGTCACCTTGTTCACGGCGGCGTCGGTGCACTGGGCCGACAGCACCACGGCCACGGTGAGCTCGAAGGGCGTGCGATAGTCGAGCGACGCCTTCCCAGGGCCGTAGTGCTCGAACATGCGCTCCTCGATGGCCGCCGCCCGCTCCCGCTTGCTCGCCAGGGATTCCCGTGCCATGCTGCCTCCTTACCTTTTGCGCCGGCCTGCGTCGGCGCTGTGTCGTTTTCGCTATTGTCGCACAGCGCGGGCTCCTTCTCGAGGAATAGTTAGGGGAATCGCGGCGGGACGGTTTACTTCTTTGCTACTATTGGCCCCCCGTTCGCGTCGCTGCGCGCCCCAGTGCGCTACACTGCGCGAGGCGCTCATCCCGGGCGCCGACCGCCCGCTCGGGCGGCTTTTGCCGTTTGCCCTACTGGAAAAGAGACCACTGTGCTCATCGATTCGCTCGCCTTCACCTTGGAGAAGTCCGGCTGCCTGGACGCGTTCTGGGGAAAGCTCGATGCCGGCGAGGACGCCACCTTGGGCGTGGCCGCCTCGGCGCGGCCCTTCCTCGTGGCGGCCCGCTTCGCCCATGCGCCCCAGCCCACGCTCGTCGTCGTGGCCGGCGAGGACGCCGCCGTCGCCTTCGCCCGCAACGTGGCCGCCTATGTGGGGGAGGAGCGCGTGCTGCGCTTCCCGGAGCGCGCGGATTACCCCTTCGACCCGAAGCCGGCCGATCGCCGCGTCATCGCCCAGCGCATGGAGGCCGCCTGGGCGCTCAAGAGCGGCCGCGAAGTCGTGGTGGTGGCGAGCGCCCGGGCGCTGCTGCGCCTGTTGCCGCCGGTAGAGGCGAATGCTGCGCGCCCGATCGCGCTTACGGCCGGCGAGGAGCTTGAGGAAATGGGCGTCGAGGGCGTCGAGGAGCTGGGCGACCTGCCCCGCGCCCTGGAGGCCGCCGGCTACGCCAACACCGGCGAGCTGGACGGTCCGGGCACCTTCGCCGTGCGCGGCGGCACCGTGGATGTGTTCCCCGGCAACCTGTCCTTTCCGGTGCGGCTCGACTTCTTCGGCGACGAGCTGGACGAGATCCGCCGCATCGTGCCCGCCACGGGGCAGACCATCTCTTCGCTGCCCTCCGTGGAGATTTACCCCGTCTCCGAGTTCCCCACCTCCCCCCGGGCGCTGGCCGACGCGCGGCGCGCCCTGGAGAAGCCGGCGCTCACTAACCCGGCTCTGCGCGATGTGTTGGAGAAGCTGGAAGGGGGGCTGCGCTTCGACGGCGCCGATGTGGTGCTGCCGTTTCTGTACAAGAAGCCGGTGACGCTGGGCGCCTACGCCGGAGCGGGCACGTGCGCGGCCCTCATCGAGCCGCGTTCGCTCTTCGATGACGCGGCCCATGCGGCAGACGACATCGCCGAGCGCGCCCGGGGCACCAACATCGCGCTCGCGGGCCTGTTCGCCGAGCCGGCGGCGCTGGACTTCGGGGGCGAGGTGCGGGCCACCTATGTCTCCATCATGCGGGTCGGCGGCGCGCTGGACGACGAGCTGCCGGTGAAGCGCGTCGATGTGGCCGGGATGCCCGACAAAATATTCGGCAAGCTGAAGAGCCTCGCCGCCGACCGCTACACCATCGTCTTCTCGGCCCCGAACTTGCGCGCCCGCGAGACCATGCGCCACGCCTTCGTCGATCACGGTATTCCCATCCAGATTGTGCAGCCAGAGCATTTGGACGATGGCGAGTCGCAACCCGAAAGCACAGAGGCCGACACCCCGGCCCAGGCCAAACGCCGCCTGCGGCGCGGGGTCGTCAACATCGTGGACAACGACATCCCGCTCGGCATGATCATCCCGAAGGCGCATCTCGCGCTGGTGTCGGCCGCCGACACCCAGGGCTCGCGCGCCGCCAGCCGCCGCGTGCGCTCCCGCGTGGATGCCACCGAGGTCACCTTCCCGTTCAAGCCCGGCGACTACGTGGTGCACGCGGCCCACGGCATCGCTTTTTTCCGCGATCTGGTGCGCCGCGAGGTGGACGGCACCGAGCGCGACTACCTGCAGCTGGAATACGCCGAGGGCGACAAGCTGTTCGTCCCCGTGGAGCAGCTCGACCGCGTGACCCGTTACGTGGGGCCGGAAGGCGGCAGCCCCCGTCTTACCCGCCTGAACACGAGCGACTGGGCGCGGGCCATGAACCGCGCCCGCAAGGCCACCAAGAAGCTCGCCTTCGACCTCGTGGACGTCTACGCCCGCCGCGCCGCCACCCAGGGCTTCCGCTTCTCGCCGGACACCCCCTGGCAGCGCGAGATGGAGGAGGCCTTCCCCTACACCGAGACCCGCGATCAGCTCGCCGCCATCGCCGATGTGAAGCACGACATGGAATCGCCGCGACCGATGGACCGTCTCATCTGCGGAGACGTCGGCTTCGGCAAGACCGAGGTGGCCCTGCGCGCCGCCTTCAAGGCCACCCAGGACGGCAAGCAGGTGATGGTGCTCTGTCCGACCACCATTCTGGCCCAGCAGCACTACACCTCCTTCAAGGACCGCTTCGACCCCTTCGACGTCACTGTGGAAGTGCTCTCGCGCTTCCGCACGCCCGAGCAGCAGAAGGCGGCCCTGGAGGGCTTCGCCAAAGGCGACGTGCAGGTGCTCGTGGGCACGCACCGGCTGCTCTCGCGCGATGTGAACCCGCACGATCTGGGACTGGTCATCATCGACGAGGAGCAGCGCTTCGGCGTGCAGCACAAAGAGCAGCTGAAGAACTTGCGCGAGTCCATCGACGTGCTGACGTTGTCGGCCACCCCCATCCCGCGCACCATGCAGATGTCGCTGTCGGGGGTGCGCGACATGTCGCTCATCCTAACGCCGCCCGACGAGCGGCGCCCCGTGGAGGTGCACGTGGGGGAGTGGGATCCCGACGTCGTATCGGCCGCCATCCGCTACGAGTTGGCGCGGGGCGGCCAGGTGTACTACGTGTCCAACCGCGTGCGCTCCATCGACGAGGCGGTCGATCGCGTGCATGCCGCCGCCGGGGAGGCGCGGGTCGGCGTGGCCCACGGGCAGATGACCAAGGAGGAGCTGGAGCAGGTGATGGAGGAGTTCGCCGCCGGCGAGCTGGACGTGCTCGTGGCCACCACCATCATCGAGAGCGGCATCGACAACCCCCACACCAACACGCTCATCATCGAGGACGCCCAGCGTCTGGGCCTCGCGCAGATGTACCAGCTGAAGGGCCGTGTGGGCCGCTCGTCCACCCAGGCCTACGCCTACTTCATGTTCCCCGAGAACGTGCCTTTGACCGAAGAGGCCGCCGCGCGCCTCACCGCCATCAACGAGCATCAGGATCTGGGCAGCGGCATGCGCATCGCCATGCGCGATCTGGAGATTCGCGGGGCCGGCTCGATGCTCGGCGCCGAGCAGTCCGGCAACATGTCGGCTGTGGGTTTCGATCTGTTTGCCCAGATGCTCAACCAGGCCGTGAACGAGACGCGCGAGGGCGTGGGCGCCTCAGGCGAGCTGCCGCCGGCGCTTTCCGACATCACCGTGAACATCCCCGGTCACGCCTACCTGCCCGAGGAGTACATCCCCGACGCCGACGCCCGGGTGCTGTGGTACCGCAAGCTGGCTTCGGCCTCCACGGTGGAGGAGGTGGCCGCCCTCCGCGAGGATATGCTCGCCAAGGCCCCCGAGATGCCCGAGGCGGCGGCCAACCTCTTCGAGCGCGCATGGCTGAAGGCCTTCGCCAACGAGCACGGGGTCAAGCTCATCTCCGTGGCGGCGGGCAAGCTCATCGTGGAGCCCATCGACATCCCCGCTGCCGCCATGAAGCCCCTGCGCCGCGCGGCCGGCCGCTACCAGACGGATAAGCGCAAGCTGACGCTGCCTTTGCGCTACTTCTCGGAGGAGGAACGCGACAACCTGCTTCCGGCTATCGTGCACTTCCTGGAGAAAATCTTCGGCGAGACCGACGCCGAAGAGGGGGCTCCTTTCGCGGAGATGGAGGGCGGCGCTTCCGGCTTTGCCTCCGATCCTGCCTCTTCTGTCCCCCGGGGTATCGCAACAGATCCCGCTGCGGGCGTTTCCAAAAATGCTCGGACAGGCTCTGCTAAGGCTGTTTCGCAAAATGCCCCGACCGATTCCCGCAGGGGCGGATCTCGGTCCGCCCTGGGCCAGGACCCGGCCAAGGGCTCAGCGTCAGCCACTCCCGCTTCCGGCCGCCCCACGGGGCGCAGCGAACGGCGCGCCAACAACCTCGCCAAGGGCGATGCCGCCCGCGAGCGCTTGGCCGCCAAGCGCGCCGCCCGCGCCGCCAAGCGCGAAGAGGGACGATAGCCGCGCCGCCAAGTGCCGAGGGCGGCAGTAGGGAGGTCGTTTTGCCCGCAGCGGTCGAAGGTGCGGCCTCTCTGGCTCCTTGTGCACGGGATGGTGTATGCTGCCTCTGCGGCAACGGATTTCGATGGATTGCACGGAGGTGAGACGGCGGTGAACGCTTCTAAGGTCTTCTGGCGAGGGGTGGTATGTGCCCTGGCGGGTGCGACGCTGTGGGGATTCTCAGGAGCCTGCATCCAGTTCCTCGCGGAGAGTTACGAGGTAAGCTCCGCCTTCATCTCCGCCGTACGTGCCGGCGTGGCGGCCCTGCTGTTCGCCGTCTTCGTATTCGTTACGCGTCGCGAGGCTCTGCTCTCGCTGCTGGGGAGCCCCGCCGCCCGTCCGACGCTCGTTCTGTTCGGTGTGGGGCTGTACCTCTCGCAGATCACCTATGCGGTGTCGGTGGCCCTCACCAACGCCGGCACGGCCACGGTGCTCCAGGCCACCTGCACGGTGTTCGTCATGCTCATCACCTGCGCCCGAGCGCGCCGTCTGCCGCGCGTCGCCGACTTTGTCGGGCTGATGTGCGCGATGGCCGCCGCGACGCTCATCGCCACCCAGGGAGACTGGGGCGTCATCGTGCTGCCGGTGGCGGGCTTGGCTTGGGGCATTGCCAACGCCTTGTCCGAGACGCTCTACATCATGGCGCCCCAACGGCTCTACGGCCGATGGGATCGCCCCACCATCATCGCCTGCGGTATGGTCATTAGCGGTATTGTCGCCATTCTCGTGTGGCTCATCGGAGAGGCGATCGTTTCGCTGCTCGTCGCCCCTTCTGCCGCCCTCGGCGCTGCGGGCTCGATTCTCACCGACCTTTTCGGCACCGCCGGCAGTCTCGTTCCCGACATGGACGCTACAGGCTGGCTCGCTCTTATCGGTGGCGTGGGCGTTCTGGGTACCTTTGCTGCTTTCGGGCTGTTCCTCTACGGCGTGTCGCTCGTGGGCTCGGTGAAGGGGAGCCTTCTGGGCGTGGCTGAGCCGGCCGGTGCCATGGTCATCGCTGCCTTGTGGCTGCACACTCCGTTCTCTGCCTGGGATTGGATCGGCCTTGTCCTCATGGCCGCCATGATCGCCCTCGTCTCCCTCTCCGGGCAGAATTCCGAAGGCAAAAGGAAGCGCTCAGGCGCCCGCTAAAAGTACCGCCATGGTGCCCCTTGTTTTTTAGATGGATCGAAGTAGGGCGGGGATCGTAGCAGCGTCAAACCGCAGTTATGTCGCGGCAGTGTCTCGTTTTCGCTGTGGATAACTCTATGAGCAGGCACTTTGTAAATGGGCACACATGAAATGACCATAACTGGAAGGCTTGCAACATAACTGATGAGTGGCAGTTTTGCGTTGAACCGAAGCAGTGGAGTCATAATGAGCAGAACGAGAAAGTGCGATACAAGGAGTATCTCATGGAAAAATTGCCACCGGTTGAGAAAGTGTACGAGGCGTGGACGGCGCTGGTCGACGATCGCTACGATTTGAGTCCGGAAGCGCTTATCGTGCGATCGTCGGACGGGTCGAAGGAGTACCGGGTGACCTGGGACGACGAGGAACGCTACCGCTCCAACGACAACGCGACGTTCTGGCAGGGCTACGCGGGATACCCTGTCATCATGGCGCTCATGCTGCAAGGACGCGTGCCCTTCAATGGGGAGGTGGCCGCTTGGTTCAAGGGCATTCCGTGGAAGGCGCTCAACGATGCCCACAAGCGCGACTACGCTGCCGCGCTGGCCGAGGCCTTCGAGCGCGCGGGCCTCGACATGCCTCGTCAGTTGCAAGCCGAGGAAGCCGCCGCTGAGGTAATGGAGGCCCTGCGGGAGTTGCCCGTTTCCGTGGGGAGGCCGACGAGGAGGTAGTGGTCAGGGCGACGGCCTCGATGTGCGCTCTCAGGTAAAGAGGAGCCACGGCGATTGCGGCTTACGGTGCGAGCGATGCCGAGCTACGCTACTTGGCCCGGGCACGCTTCATGCGGGCGCGGGCGAGGGCCGCGGCGCCGCCCGAGACGACGGCCAGAGCTCCCACGGCGAGCAGCGCATCGGTGGCCGCGTCTCCAGTCTGTGGAACGCCGCGGTAGGCGATCGAGCTGCTGCGGTAAGTATGCGTGCCAGACGCCGCGCTGGATGTGCTGGGTTTGGCTGTCGCCTTAGAGGCGTCATCCTTGTCCGCGCCCTTCGTCCCGTTGCCGTCGGTCTGGTCGTCGGCTGCGGTGCTGTCATCTGTCTTGTCCCCGGCATTCGCGTTGGTGTCTCCGCTCGGCTGCCCGTCGTTTGTCGTTCCCGTCTGTCCGTCGCTCGGGTTGCCCTCGCCGCCCTCGTTGCCCGATGGCGTGCTCGGGGCTTTCAGCTCCTCCACGGTGGCGCCAGGGGCAGCGGCCGCTGCTGTTCGGGCTGCGCCGGCGTCACCATAGTAAACGGTCTTGCCTCCATCGTGAACGACGGCCTGGGCGTTGTGCTTGGCCGTTGAGGCGGGCACGACGGAAAAGGGGGCCGTCGCGTGAGCGTCGGCGGGGACGAACTCGGCGTAGGAATCAGCCACATAGGGCGCTACGTCCTGGTTGTAACTGCCGCCCTTAAGCGCGAGTGACCCCGTGCCGCTTACGGTGGCCAAAGGCTCGGGCTTGCCGTCGGCTCCCTCGGCGGTCGCCACGTCGCCCTGTCCGGTTACCGTCAGGGCTCCATCCTGAAGGGACAGACCGCCGTCCGTGGCGAAGAAGAGGTTGAAGCCGGCCAGATCCAGCGTGAGCTCGCGCCCGTCGGAAACGGAGAGGGTCGGCTGTTCGCTCACGCTGCTGACGAGCTTGATGGTGCTGTGATCAGGGGCCGTTGCGAAGGCGCCCGCGAGCGTGGCATAGCGCGTCGCTCCGGCCTGGGCCACCCAGGCGCTCCCGTTGTCGCGCACGGTGAAATCGCTCGGCGTGTTGTTGTAGGCGTAGGGGCCCTTCAAGGGAGCCGTGATGGCATCGAGCGGGGTGGTGCTCACGTTGTTCTCCACGAGGATGCCCTCGGGTACTGTGGAGGGCAGCGACGAGATGTCGGCGTTCTGCAGGTTGCCCACGATGCCCCCGGCGAAGCTCGAGCTGGTGATGGACGCGGCCGTATTGGTGTTCCCGCTTACGGTGCCCGCGTTGTAGAACGTGCCGACGATGCCGCCGGCGCAGCTGCCGCCTTGCACGGAGGCGCTGTTGGCGCAGCCGGTCACCGTGATGGGCGCGCTGGCGGCGTAGGCGGGGGCGGCGCCGTCGTAGCGGGCCCATCCCACGATGCCCCCGATGCCGTAGGCACTGGCGTTACTCGTGGAAACCGCCCCGGAATTGATACAACCGCTCACAGCGCCGTAGTTCTTCTGCTCGCCGACGATGCCGCCGACAGAGTAGCTCGTGCCGGCAATGGCGCCGCTGTTCTCGCAATTCGACACGAAGGCCGCGCTGAGGCCGGCGATGCCGCCGATGCAGTCGGTGCCGGAGATGCTCCCGCTGTTATGGCATCCCGTGATGGCCATGCGGCCCGAGGGTGTGGTGTAGTAGGCGGCGCCCACGATACCGCCGGCGTTGCCCACGCCGCCCGCGGCGGTGACCGAGGCGCTGTTCTCGCAGTTCTCGATGGCGCCGGATAGCGTCATGCGCCCCGCGATGCCGCCCACGCCCGCCTTGCCGGAAACGGATCCGGAGACGCTTACGCCGGATACAGTGGAATCGTTCGCCAACATGCCGCAGAGGATGCCCGCCAGCTCGCTTTGGGGCACGGCGATCTTCGCGTCGGCCACGGTGAGGTCCTTCACGGTGGCCCCGTCCAGAATGCCGAAGAGTCCGATGGCGTAGTCGGCGCCCTGGGTCGAAGTGATCTTCAGGCCGCTCACGGTGTGGCCCGCGCCGTCGAAGGTGCCAGCGAAAGGTGTGCTGCCCTCGGCGATGCCGCTGCTCTTGCGCGTGCCGGTGCCGATGAGCGTCCACTCGGCGCCCTCGAGATCCACGTCGGCGCCGAGGGCCACGTATTTGCCGTCATAGTCGTCGCCTGCGTTCACGGCATCGCGGAAGGCCGCTAGCTGACTTGCATTCTCGATGAGGTAGAGGTCGGCCTCGGTGCCCGTGCCCGAGGCGAAGACAGCGCTGTCCACGGCCCAGGCCGGGGACGCCCAGCAGAGAGCGGCGAGAAGGGCGAACACGGCAACAACCCAGCGGAGGGACACCGACGAGTGCGGAAAGAAGCGGACGGTGAAGGCATGTACGGAACGGTACGGGGCCATGGCGATTTCCTCTCTTACGGCGTCGTGGGAACGTGTGGAACGGGGCATAGCCGGCGCGTCCTTCGCGGGCGCCCGTGCGAAGCCGAAGCCCCTCCCATAGCTCCTTCAGTCTAGGCCCGCTCCGGTGTCGCCTTAGGGCTGCTGTCCAACCGATACGGCCCCACCGCCGAACTGTCACGGAGCGTCACGGCTCCGTTGCGCTGCGGACACGAGCCCTGTACCGAACCGTCGCCGAGTCGGATGTGGTCAAAGAATGATGGCTCAGCCCCCGTGCTATACTGGCGCTATTACCTGAATCGACCCCGAGGACTGAAGGAAACCCATGACCACGACCAAGCCCGTGCGCGTCCGCTTCGCGCCTTCTCCCACCGGCAAGCTGCACATCGGCGGCGCCCGCACTGCCATCTACAACTGGGCCTTCGCCCGGGCTACCGGAGGCACCTTCGTGCTGCGCATCGAGGACACCGACCCGGAGCGTTCCACCGAGGAGAACACCCAGATCATTCTGCGCGCGCTGAAGTGGATGGGCCTCGATTGGGACGAGGGCCCGGAGGTGGGCGGACCTTGCGGCCCCTACTTCCAGACCCAGCGCACCGATACGTACGAGGCAGCGCTGCAGAAGCTCATCGACGCCGGCGCCGCCTACCCGTGCTTCTGCACCAAGGAGGAGCTGGACGCCAAGCGCGAGGCCGCCGAGAAAACCGAGGGGGGTTACGCGGGCTACGATCGCACCTGTCGCGCCATTCCGGCCGACGAGGCCATTGCGCGCGTCGCTGCCGGCGAGCCCCATGTCTGGCGCTTGAAAGTGCCCGACGACCACGGTCCGGTCACGTTCAAGGATGCCGTCTACGGCGACATGAGCTTCCCCATCGATGTGATGGACGACATGATCCTGCGCCGCACCGACGGCACGTTCACCTACAACTTCGCTGTGGTCTGCGACGACGTGAACATGGCCATCACCCACGTCATCCGCGGCGACGATCATCTCTCCAACACCCCGCGCCAGGTGCTCATCTACGAGGCGCTCGGCGCCGAGGTGCCGCTGTTCGCGCACCTGTCCATGATCTTGGGCCCCGACGGCAAGAAGCTCTCGAAGCGCCACGGCGCCACCAACGTGGAGGAGTACCGCGACCGGGGGTATCTGCCCGACGCCCTCGTGAACTTCCTCGCGCTGCTCGGCTGGTCGCTCGACGGAGAGACCACCATCATCCCGCCGGAGGAGCTGTGCCGCACCTTCTCGCTCGATCGCATCACGAAGAAGCACTCCATCTTCGACGAGAAGAAGCTCGACTGGATGAACGGCGTCTATATCCGCGACATGGGCGCTGCCGCCTGGGTCGATGCCGCCAAGCCCTGGCTCGCCCAGACCAACCTGGACGGGTCGAACGTGCCGGACGGCATCACCGTCGTGCCGACGCCCACCAAAGAGGAGGCGGAAGCGGCCGCCCGCGAGCTGCATCTGCCCGGCGAGGGCGTGGACGCCGACACCTGGGAGGCGTGCCTGGCCGACGTGGACGACGATCGCGAGTTCTACGAGGCCATGTACCCGCTTGTTGCCGAGCGCCTGGCGCACCTGGACGAGATTCCCGCCAAGCTGGCGTTTCTGTTCTGGGGCGACTCGGTGGTGCTCGACGAGAAGAGCGTCCAGAAGGTGCTGCTGAAGGAGGGCGCACGGGCCGATGAGGCGCTCGCCATCTGCCGCGGCATTCTCGCTAACGACGACAACCCGTGGGACGCCGAGGCGCTCGAGGAGCTCTGCCGTGCCGCCGGCGAGGAGGCGGGGCTCAAGCCGAAGCTCTTGTTCCAGCCCTTGCGCGTGGCCGTGTGCGGCAACATGGTGTCGCCGCCTCTGTTCGAGGCCATGATGCTGATGGATCCCGCCGACATCGTCGCCCGCATCGACGGCGTCACCGAAACCGTGTTCAGCGAGCGCGCCAACTAGCGGGCGCGCAAACCAGAAAGGTCGAAGACCATGGACGAGAATAGCAACACCCCGAGCGCTTCCGGCGCGCCGGAGCCCCAGCAGCCGGCACCCCAGCCCGAGGCCGTGCCCCAACAGCCGGCGCCCCAGCCTGAGGCCGCGCCCGAGAACCCCTTTGCCGCCTTCGGGACATCGGCGCCCCAGCCCGAGGCCGCGCCTGCGCCCGCAGCGGTGTCCCCCGAGGTCGCGTGGCCGGCGTCTGCGGCGACGGCGCCGACGCAGCCCTACTACGACGCCGCTGCGGCACAGCCCGCTCAGCAGCCCTACGCTCCTTATGGGCAGGCCGCCGGCGCTGGGCAGCCCTACGCCTCCTACGCTCAGGCCGCGGCCCAGCAGCCGACCTACGCGCCCTACGATGCCGCAGGCTATGGCACCTACGGCGCGGGCAATCAGCCCCCGGTGCCGCCGGCGCCGGCGCAGAACTTCTATCCGGGCTACGAGCCGCCCAACCCCAACCAGAAGCGTCGCTGGCCGTGGTTTCTGCTGGGATTGGCCGTGGGCCTCGTCGTCGGCATGGGCGGCTGCGCCAGCTGCGTGGGCATCATGGCCCTGGCCGACTACGACAGCAGCTACGACAGCTACAACAGCTACGACGACGGCTACGACTACAACTACGATTACGACTTCGGCGACACCGACATGTGGGCTCCCGAGGATAGCTACGGCACCGACGAGGACGCCTCGCCCTACGGCGGCTTCACTTTGGACGAGATCGCCTCGGTGTTCGAAGCTGACGGCGTCGCGGCGGGCGAGCCGGGGGAGGGCGATGTTTGCGTCAAGGGCTTTTACACCGTAGGGCCCCAGGGTCAGATTCCCGCCGGCCTGTATTACTTGGAAGGTTCCAACGAGAAGCTCTCCCACTACTACGTGTTCGACGGGGACGACGGCCGCTACAGCCTCGATGATTCCGTGCAGTACTTCGGCAACTACTTCGTCGATTTGGACGAGGGCGATCTCATCGTGTTCGATCCCGGCGACGAGGCGACCATGTACCCGGCTCCTTCCACCTCCACTAACCCGACGGCGCCCTATACCAACGGCTGCTACCGTGTGGGCATCGATATCCCCGCGGGCAGCTACACCATCACCGCGGCCACGGTGGGCGAGGGCGAGACCGACGAGGACTCGGCGGCCTTCGTCATGAAGAACCTCGACTTCGACGACGACTCCATTGTGGACACCAAGTACGTCATTCCCGGCGGCGAGCAGACGGTCACGGTCAGCAACGGCCAGTACCTTGAGCTCTTCGCTGCTACCGCCACCCCGGTCGCGCAGGGGTAAGGGCAGCCACCTGCGTGGATGCCAGTGCATTAGATCCGTAGGGGGCGACCTTGGTCGCCCCTTCCAACCAGAGAGATTTTTCCTGCTGATGAGGGGCGACCGAGGTCGCCCCCTACGAAGGTTGACCGGAGGGAAAGGATTCCTATGGCAAAGCAGTTGAGCGATCATCCGACGTTGGAAGAGCTGAACGGCTTCTTCGGTCACGACCGGTTCGCCGAGCACGCGGGCTGTCGCATCGTGGAAGGATCGCGCGATCACGCCGTGTGCGAGCTGGACATCCAGGACCACCACCGCAACGCGCTGGGCAACGTCATGGGCGGCGCCATCTTCACTTTGGCCGATTTCGCCTTGGCCATTGCCAGCAATACCGGCGGGAACCCGAGCGTGTCGGTATCGAGCACCATCGAATATCTCAGCGCCTCGAGGGGCACCCGCCTCATCGCCACGTGCACCGCGGACAAGTCCGGCCGCCGCCTCGGCTTCTACACCACGGACGTCACCGACGACACGGGCCGCCGCATAGCGAGAGTCGCCGCCACCGTCTTCCGAGAGAGCGAGTAGACAGAGTAGGGAAGAAGACTTCCGCAAGAGCAGGCAGATCGAATGAAGGAATAAAAGGGCCTCAACTGGGGTTCTTTTCAATCGCCCTAGATCATTTGGGGAGGCGCGGGGATGCCTTGACCGAGCGAGTTCCGCTGCAGGTCAATCTTCGTAGGGGGCGACCTTGGTCGCCCCTCTCAACCGGAGAGACGTTGCCTGTCGCGAGGGGCGACCAAGGTCGCCCCCTATGGAAGGAGCGGCCAGCGAGGACTGCCTGGACGAATTAGAATGCTGTGCGGCTCCCCGCCGGGAGAGCCGCAGCAGAGCGAATCAGAATGCTGCGCGTCTCCCCGCCGGGAGAGCCGCAGCCAGGTTACTCCACCCCGCAGGCCGCCCGCAGGGCGTCGACGCGGTCGGTCTTCTCCCAAGTGAACTCGGGAAGCTCGCGGCCGAAGTGGCCGTAGGCCGCTGTCTTCTGGTAGATGGGGCGGCGCAAGTCCAGTTCGTCGATGATGGCGCCGGGGCGCAGATCGAACACCTCGGACACGGCGCGCTCGATATCCTCTTCCGGGACATGGTTCGTGCCGAAGGTCTCCACCATGACGCTCACCGGCTTCGCCACGCCGATGGCATAGGCGATCTGCACCTCGCAGCGGTCGGCCAGTCCCGCGGCCACGACGTTCTTCGCTACCCAGCGCGCCGCATAGGCCGCTGAGCGATCCACCTTGGTGCAGTCCTTGCCGGAAAACGCCCCGCCGCCGTGGCGTCCCATGCCGCCGTAGGTGTCGACGATGATCTTGCGGCCGGTGAGACCGGCGTCGCCCATAGGGCCGCCGATGACGAAGCGGCCCGTGGGGTTCACGTAGATCTCGCAGTCGTCGGCGAGCGCCACCCCTTCGGCCTCGAACACCGGGCGGATGACCGTCTCGATGACGGCCTCGCGCAGGGCGTCCTGCTCGATGTCCTCGGAATGCTGGGTGGACACGACCACCTTCTCAACCGCCGTGGACGCCCCGTCGATGTAGCGCACGGACACCTGGGTCTTGCCGTCGGGGCGCAGAAACTCCAGCGTGCCGTTCTTGCGCACCTCGGTCAGGCGTTCGGAGAGGCGATGGGCCAGGTAAATGGGCATGGGCATGAGCGTGCTCGTCTCGTTGCAGGCATAGCCGAACATCATGCCCTGGTCGCCCGCGCCAATCGTCTCGTAGGGGTCGGCCGCGGCCGCCTCGTCGCGCTGGGCCTCGAAGGACTCGTCCACGCCCTGGGCAATGTCGGAGGACTGCTCGTGGATGGAGCTCATGACGGCACAGGTATTGCCGTCGAAGCCGTACTTCGCGCGGTCGTAGCCGATGGAGCACACCACGTCACGCGCGATGGACTGCACGTCCACGTAGGCCTGGGTGCGAATCTCGCCGGTGACGAAGACGGTGCCCGTGGTGACGAGCGTCTCGCAGGCGCAGCGCATCTTCGCCGGGTCGGCCGGGTTGCCGTCGGGTGCAATGTAGCCCTCCTCGGCCAGGGCGATCTCCTTGGCCAGGATGGCGTCCAGAATGGCGTCGGAAATCTGGTCGCAGATCTTGTCCGGGTGTCCTTCCGTGACGGATTCGGACGTGAACAGGTACGATGAGTGCTTTTCAGCCATAAGAGTCCTCTCTTATCGGTGTTGGCCGGACCACCTTGGCGCTCAGGTGAGGGACGCGTCAGGTTGGTGTCGGGATCATCGAGCCAACTCTCTACCCCGACTCTGGATAATGCAGATCGCGCGTCCGATGCGGGCGCGCGATCAAGTATGATAACGGTTCGAAGGAGCGGGCGCAAGGGGAGGAGTCGGCCTACGCGGTAACTTCATCGGCGGCCTTCTCGGCCCTCTCGGCGGCGCCATCCACGGCCTGCTCCGCCGCGGCGGCGTCGGCCTGGGAGAGCAGGGCTCCCTCGTCTAGGGCGCATCTCAGCTCATCGGCCAGCGCCGGCTCCAGTGCCATCTCGTCCACGGGGCGGTCCGGATTGAAGGCCCCGTGCATGGTGCGGCCGAGCCGCGCGAACTTCGCCTTGTCGGTGTCGGCCATGCCGCAGAACTGGCGTGCTCGGTAGGGCGCGCGCTCGTCGGCGCCGTCCGTCCACAGACGCTCGGCCTCGGGCGCCCACGCCCGGGCCGCCGGACGGCATTTCTCGGCCAGCTCGTGGGCGCTTTCCGTTTCCACGAGGTCGGTGCCGTGGGCGCCGCTCCTCTCGACCATCTCTTCCAAGCAGTCGGGATTCTCGAGCATCGGACAGGGCCGCAGCAAGTTGTCGTTGAAGGGCTGGCCCTCGTAGTAGGCCATGAACAGCGGGCTCTTCAGGCATTCCAGCAGCGGTTGCTCGCGGATGTTGGCGTTGGAGTAGTGGATGAACACGCAGGGCTCCACATCGCCTGCCGCGTTGATGTGCAGATAGCGGCGTCCTCCGGCGATGCAGCCGCCGACGAACTCGCCGTCGTGCTGGAAGTCGAGC
Organism: Adlercreutzia equolifaciens DSM 19450; assembly: GCF_000478885.1. Classification (NCBI taxonomy): domain Bacteria; kingdom Bacillati; phylum Actinomycetota; class Coriobacteriia; order Eggerthellales; family Eggerthellaceae; genus Adlercreutzia; species Adlercreutzia equolifaciens. The sequence continues at coordinate 1,541,605 of NC_022567.1, read as the reverse complement.
GTCAGGATGGGCTTCTCCGCCCGCACGCGACGGTTGAAATGGTAGAGCAGTTTGCGGTCGTCCGGCGTGGGCATGAGCTCGGTCGGCGCGCCCTTGCCTACGGGCATGTAGGTGAAGATCCAGGCGAAGAGCGCCCCTTTGTCGATGAGCCAGTCGAAGTACGCGTCGGAGGCCACGGAGTGCGCGTTGTCGTGGGTGTAGCAGATGGACACGCCGAAGGGCAGCCCGTGGCTCGCGAGAAGATCCATGGCCGCGTCCACCTTGGCGTAGGTGCCCGCGCCGCGCCGTCCGTCGGTGGCCGCCTCGTCGCCCTCGGCGGAGATGGCCGGCACGAAGTTCTTCACGCGGATCATCTCCTGGCAGAACTCCTCGTCGATGAGCGTGGAGTTCGTGAAGCACAGAAACGCGCAGTCCGGATGGGCCTCGCACAGCCGAATGAGGTCGCGCTTGCGCACGAGGGGCTCGCCGCCGGTGTAGATGTACACATGCACGCCGAGTTCTTTGCCCTGGCGGATGATGGAGTCGATCTCGTCATAGGCGAGGTTCAACGCGTGTCCGTACTCGGCGGCCCAGCAACCGGTGCAGTGGAGGTTGCAGGCGCTCGTCGGATCCAGCAGGATGGCCCAGGGGATGTTGCACTGATGGCGCTCGCGCATCTTCTCCTGCTTGCCCCAGGCGAGGAAGTTCGCGTCCACGATGAAGGTCTTCAGCAGATCGGCCCGCACCTCGGGGTTCAAGTCCATGACGCGCATGATGAGCTGGTACATGTTCGTCTTGTTCTTGATGGCGTCCGAGAAGGCGGCGCGCTGCTCGGCGAACAGGCTGGCCGGAGCGAGGACGTCGATTTTGCCCATGATGGTCGCCATGTTGTTCTCAGGGTCGTCGCACAGATAATCGACGAGCTTGTAGGCCAGCGCTTGCTTTGCTCTCTCTGTTGGCCTCATGGGTTTCTCCTCTCAATTGAGTCCGGTCGAATCGATGCCTCGCGGCACGGCGCCTTCTCTGTCGCCCTAGCCTTACCCGCGCGCGAGGTACTCGGGTGTTGCCGAAATTATTCCCTTCCCTCTCCGCTTGTTTCCGCTTTAGTGTCTCTTCGTAACGGAGTTGCCACCCGTTGGGCGACAACTTGACCACAAGTGCAGAAAAATGAACAAGATGTATAATAGTGAGAAGACCGTTTGAAAGGTGGGTTATGAGCCGTGATTTCGATGTCCCATGCACCGATCGCCGGGTACGGCGCACCCGGTACGCCATTCACAGCGCCTTCCGCGCGCTTGTGGCACGGGACGGCTTTCGCAACATCACGGTGAGCGCGCTGGCCCGCGAGGCGAACATCGATCGCAAGACGTTCTACCTGCATTACCGCGGCCTGGACGACTTGATGGCCGAGGAGATCCGGCAGATCGCCGACCAGGTGGCGGCAGCGCTGATGCCGGTTTCCAAAGGGTCGGCCATGGCCGTGAATCTCCGCGAGACGCTCGAGCGGGTGGCCGACTTGTTTCTGGCGGATCGGGAATTCTTTCGAAGCGTTTTCGCCGAGGCGCCGCTCGATCGGGTCGTCGAGGCGCTCGTGCCGGCGATCCGATCCCGTGTGATAGCGCAGGGCGTTCTTCCCGCGTTCCGCGATACCGCGGCGCTCGACAACCTCATTCGCTTCTACGTGGGCGGCGTGGGGGCGGTGTTCTTCCATTGGTTTTTGGGGGAGGACGGTGGTCGCGATATCGATGGAATGGTGGACGACGTGCGTCGTCTGGTGGGCGAGGAGCGCTTCTTCTCCTTGGAATAGGGCCGCGCTGACGGGTCTGGCCGCCTCGGCAGCCAACGGCTTTCCAACGCGTTGCCCGCGCTTCGCGGCGGTCGTGCTACACTTATTCAAATGCACAAAAGCCCAAAGGACGGAGCCCTCATGCCAAGCAATGCCGATTACACCCGCGAGTACTTCCAGATCATCGACGAGCTGGACGGCGACATCGAGAGCCGTCGCGCCGCGTTCAACTACATGCAGGACTCCACTGCCATCGTGCACCACCAGGTGGTGGCCTCCTCCTTCGTGCCGCGCCTGTTCAACCGCAAAACCTACGAGGTCATGAAGCGCACGGCCGAGACGAGCCACCGCATCCTCTGCAAGGTCATCGAGCGCTACCGGGCTGACGAGGAGTACCGCAAGCTGTTCGATTTCGACGAGCGTCTCGTGGAGCTCATACTGCTGCCCCGCGACTACGACTCGGTGCTGCCCTTCGCCCGCGTGGACACGTTCTTGAACGAGGACGACTACCGCATCCACTTCTGCGAGTTCAACGGCGACGGCAGCGCGGGCATGAACGAGAACCGCGAGATCACGAACTCCATCGTGGGCTCCGACACCTTCCGCACCTTCGCCGAGAACCACGCCGTCCAGGGCTGCGACTTGTTCATGCCCTGGGTGCGCGCCTTCATGGACATCTACGGCACCTACCGCTTCAAGGTGGAGAACCCCCGCGTGGCCATCTGCGATTACCTGGAGAACGGCGTGGTGGACGAGTTCCACATCTTCGCCGAGAAGTTCCGCGAGGCCGGCGTGGAATGCGTCGTGGCCGACGTGCGCGAGCTGTCCTTCGACGGCGAGGTGCTGACGACACCCGACGGGCTGCCCGTGAACGCCATCTGGCGGCGCTCGGTCACCAACGACGTGCTGGAGTTCTGGGACGACTCGCAGGACCTCATCAACGCCGTGCGGGCGCGGAAGGTGGCGCTCATCGGGGCGTTCTCCGGGCACATCGTCCACGACAAGCAGCTGTTCGAGGTGCTCTTTGCGCCGGAGACCCAGGCCTTCCTCACCGAAGAGGAGATCGCGTTTGTGGAGGAGACCGTGCCCATGACGGCCTTCCTCAACGACGATCAGGTGAACATCGACCAGATCCGCGCCAACCGCGAGGAGTGGATCATCAAGCCCACCGACCACTACGGCGCCGACAACGTGTACGCCGGCTGCGAGGTGAGTCAGGAGGAGTGGGAGCGCGTCATCGACGAGTTCGCCAACGAGCGCGCCGGCTACCCCTTCATTGTGCAGCGCTACATCCGCCCCTTCAAGACCGACACGCTGCCGCCGGACCGCGGCATCAACGAGGCGCCCGACGGCGCCGTAGAAAGCGAGCCGGTACCTTACAACAATCTGAACGGGCTGTACCTGTACAACGGCCACTTCCAAGGCGTCTTCAGCCGGCTGGGGCCGCATCCGACGATTTCGAAGACCAACGACGGCATGACCGCGGCCACTATCTGGGTCGATTGCGACGTGCCCGATGGGCTGGAGCTGTAAATGGGATCCGATAGCATTCTCGCCGGCATCGGCGCCACGGTGCTCGCCGTCACCCTGCTCGTGTGCGGGTTCGCCGCCTGCTGCTTGCCGGTGACCACCGCCTCGCTTGCCGGCGCCGTGAGCACGGGGGCGGATTCGCCCTACACCCACGAGCAGCTGGTATCGCTGGCGCAGGAGACCCGCGCGTTCACCGTGGACGCCCACTCGAGCATGGAAGAGGCCCGCCAGTCTTTGGCCGCCGACGTGGTGGCGGCGGCGCGGGAGGCCTCGGCCGAGGGAGCTCCCAAGTACTCCCAGTGGACGCAGCAGGCAAAGCAGGTTCTTGGCGATGCGGAAGGGGAGGGCGGCGCGATGGCCGCGGACGGTGGCGCGGCCGCTGGTTCCGATGGCACGGCGCTTGAAACCATGGACGCGCTGGCGAAGGTGTCCGACCGCTACGCCCTGGACGCCGATGCGGTGAGCCACTTGGAGGACTGCAACGGGCTCATTACGGGCTTGAGTTCCTATCTGGGCATGATCGGCGTGGCGGCGCTCATCATCGCGCTGGTGCTCGGTTTTCGCAAGCAGTTCGCAGCTTTGGCCTTCATGCTGCGCATGGGGCCGGCGCTGCTTCTGGCGGTGCTCGTCGTACTAGGGCTGTGGGGCGTTATCGACTTCAACGGCCTGTTCGCCGCCTTCCACTCGCTGTTCTTCGTGGACGGCACCTGGACGTTCAATTACGACTCGCTGCTCATCTCCATGTACCCGATCGACTTCTGGATGGGCATGGGGGCGGTCTGGGTCGGCTCGGCCATCGGCGTCGGGCTGCTCTGCTTCGCCGCCGGCTGCCTGTTCGCGTGGAAGGCCCAGGTGCAGCACCGCGAGCTGGAAGAGGCCGCCGCGGCCGACGCCGCCCGCTCCAAGAAGCGCAAGAAGGGCCGTCGCTGATGGCGCGCCCTCCCAAGGACCACAAGACCAACGCCCTGCGCGAGCTGGACGCGGCGGGCATTCCCCACGAGGAGCTGTTCTTCGACGCCGAGCCCACGATGACCGGCGAGGAGATTGCGCGCTCGCAGGGGGAGGATCCCGACGCCGTCTTCAAGACCCTCGTCACCCAGGGCAAGTCCGGCGGCTACTACGTGTTCCTCGTGCCCGTGGCCGCCGAGCTCGACCTGAAGAAGGCGGCCGCGGCGGCCGGCGAGAAGGCCATCGCCATGATCAAGGCCCGCGAGCTTCTGCCGCTCACCGGCTACGTGCACGGCGGCTGCTCGCCCATCGGCATGAAGAAGCGCTTTCCCACCTTCGTTGACGAGACGGCCCAACTCTTCGATACGATTCACTTCTCGGGCGGCAAGGTGGGCTGCCAAATCCGCATGAACCCCGACGACCTCGCCCGCCTCATCCCCTTCCAATACGCCGACCTCACGGTGTAGGCTTGCGGTATACTGGCGGGCATGAACATTGCCTCGGTCATAGTCGACATTCCTACCCAAGCTCTCGACACCCCCTATTCCTACGCGGTTCCCGACGAGATGCTCGTCGGGGAAGGGGGGCGTCCGGCCGCGGTGGGCTGCGCCGTGCTCGTGACGCTCGGCGGCCGCAAGGCCGTGGGCTACATTGTGGGCCTGGAAGAGGTCGTTCCCTCTCCGGACGAGGGCACCGACCTGTGGGGGACGCCCCAGTCGGCGGCCGATCTCAAGCAGGTGGAAGCGGTGCTCTCGGCGCCGTTTTTCGACGAGGAGGGGGCGGCCTGCGCGCTCTGGCTCGCCGAACGCTACGCCGCGCCGCTTTCCGAATGCGCGCGCTTGTTCACGCCGCCGCGGGCCGTGCCGCGCATCGTGCGGGGCCGCGACGGGCGCTGGCGCGTCGAGGAGCCGGCCATCGGGGAAGTGGACGACCGCTGGGTCACGCGCGGGCCGGCCTTCGACGAGTTCACGCCCCGTAAGAACGCCGTGAAGCAGCAGGAGGTGCTGGCCGTCGTGGCCGCGGGAGATGTGCGCGTGGCCGAGCTTTCACGGGAGTTCGGCGCCGTGGGCTCCACGTTGAAGGCGCTGGCCGCCAAGGGGGCCGTCACAGTGGAGCGCCGCCGCCGCATGCGCGGCATGGAGGGCGCGGCCGCCGCCTCTGTTACCGCCTCGTCCGCCACTAGCGCCCCGCAGCTCACCGAGGGCCAGCAGGCCGCCGTCGCCGCCATCGAGGCCGCCCGGGCCGCCGGCGACGGGCGCGTGGTGCTCGTGGACGGCGTCACCGGCTCCGGCAAGACCGAGGTGTACCTGCAGGCCATCGAGCGCACGCTCGCCGAGGGGCGCCGCGCCATCGTGCTCGTGCCGGAAATCTCGCTCACCCCCCAGACCGTGGCCCGCTTCCGCGGCCGCTTCGGCGACGCCGTGGCCGTCATGCACTCCCGCATGAGCGACGGGGAGCGCTACGACCAGTGGGACTTCATCAAAAGCGGCGCGGCCAAAGTCGTCGTGGGGGCCCGCAGCGCCCTGTTCACGCCCGCGGCCAACGTGGGGCTCGTCGTCATCGACGAGGAGCACGAGGGCTCCTACAAGCAGGACTCCTCGCCGCGCTACCACGCCCGCGACGTGGCCGAGTGGATGATGGCCCGGGCCGGCGGCGCGCTCGTGCTCGGCTCGGCCACCCCTTCCATCGAGTCCCTCTACCAGGTGAACAAGAACCCGCGCTGGACGGCGGCGGCACTCCCCGCCCGCGCCAACGGCCGTCCCATGCCCGCCATCGAGGTGGTGGACATGGCCGCCGAGTTCGCCTCCGGTTCCCGGGCCATGTTCTCGGGACGCCTCACCCGGGCCCTCGGGGAGGAGCTGAGCCGCGGCCGCAAGGCGGTGCTCCTGCTGAACCAGCGCGGCTTCGCGAAGTTCCTTTTGTGCCGCGACTGCGGGTTCGTGCCCGAATGCCCGCACTGCTCCACGTCGCTCACCTACCACGAGCAGGGCGCCAAGCTCGTCTGCCACCACTGCGGGCACACGGTGGCCGCGCCTCCCGTGTGTCCAGAATGCGGCAGCCCCTACCTGAAGAAGTTCGGCGCCGGCACCCAGCGCGTGGAAACGGAGCTGCGCCAGCTGCTCGACGGGCTGCCCGGCGTGGGGCCTCGCGTGCCCATCATCCGCATGGACGCCGACACCACCCAAGCTAAAGGTGCCCACCAGGCCCTGCTGGAAACGTTTGCCGCCGCCGATGCCGCCGTGCTGCTCGGCACCCAGATGATCGCCAAGGGGCTCGATTTCGACGACGTCACGCTGGTGGGCGTCATCAACGCCGACACCCAGCTGCACCTGCCGGACTACCGCGCCGGCGAGCGCACCTTCCAGCTCATCGAGCAGGTGGCAGGCCGCGCCGGCCGCGCCGAGCTGGACGGCCGCGTCATGGTGCAGACTTACGAGGCCGACGACGTGGCCATCCGCGCCGCCGCCACCTACAACCGCGGGATGTTCCTGCGCGCCGAGCTGCCCAAGCGCAAGCTTCTGGGCTACCCGCCCTACGTGCGCATGGCCAACGTGCTTCTGTGGGGTGCCGACGAGCACGCCGTGGCTACCGAGGCCGAGCTTCTGCACGCCCAGCTGGCCGAGCTCATCCGCAACGAGGTGGGGGAGCGTTGGACGGTACTGCCCGCCGTTCCCTGCGTCCTCGCGAAGTTGCGCAACACCTACCGCTACCACATCGTCGTGAAGGCGCCTTTGGGCGACGACCTCTCGGCCCCGCTGGTGCGCCTGTTCCGCGCCCGCAAGGTAAACCCCGCCGTCAACGCCGCCGTCGACATCGACCCTGTGGACTTGCTGTAGGAGAACGCAGCCTTTAAAAGATGCGCCCAGTGCGATAAGCGCTGGGCGCAAATGGGGAGGGTTGTCGACTATAAATTAATTGTAAAGAGTATGTAATTAATTATGCGCAGTGTTACAGAGAGGCAATGTGCTTGCCGGCAAGACGCCCTGATGTGAATGCCCAGCACATAGTGCCGCCATGGCCACCGCCGGCGATGGGGGAGAGCCCGTGGCCCATTTGGCCGCCGCTGTACAGGCCGGGAATCACGTCGCCTTCGACATTCTTTACCTCGAAGTTTTCGGTAATGGCCAAGCTCGCCCAGCTTTGGTTGCACTCGGCGTGAATAGGGCCGTGAATATAGAAGGGCGGCGTTGAAAGCCCGGCGCCTAGGGTACCGGCCTCCTCGCGTCCGAAGGTCTTGCGTCCGAAATCTTCGTCAATGGCGTCCTTGCACGCCTTGTTCCACTTATCGATCTGGGAAGTGAGGCCAGTTGCATCGATGCCGGCCTGCGCGGCGACATCCTCGATGGTATCGCCGGTTACAATCCCCCCTCGCTCGATGAAGTCCTCTATGGTGCCCCAGCCCACCCCCGACAGGGAGGATACGATCATGTTGGGGAAGTCGCGGAAGTTGCGCGCTACGGCCTCATCGTAGACCATCCAGCACTGTCGATCGGGCTGGGCCTCGCAGAGAGGGATGAGGTCTTTATCCGACAGCTCCTCGTCGCAGAAGCGCTCGCCCGCGCTGTTTACAAGAATGGCGCCTGCATTCGAAAGCCCGTAAGGCATCCACTTCTGCTTTTGCGTGATGCCTGCGTCCGGTCCGGGGCCGGAGGTTCTCATGAGGTTGCTCGTCGCATCTGTGAGATCGGTAATATCGGCACCCACCATTTGGGCCATCTTGTAGCCACTACCGTCGTTGAACCCGTTGGCCGCTGCGATACCGGCGATGGCGCTGGAGTAGTATTTTTTCTTCATCTCGACATTGGAATCCATGCCGCCAGCGGCAATAAGGACGCCCTTATTTGCCCGATATTTCCTCCCGCTTGCAGCCACGCCTGCCACTCGCCCATTCTCATCGGTAATGAGGCGTTCAGCTGGTGTTCGAAAATGCACTTGGACGCCCAGCTCTTCCATTCTGGGCTGCAACGCCTTAGGCCACTCGCCCGCCGTAGGCGTCAACACGTGCAGGCGATCGGCGCTATGGAGCGGATAGGGAAGGGGGCCGTTGAACTCGACGCCCATGGCTTGAAGCCAGTCAACCGTGGCCGCTCCTTCCCGGGCCTGCATCTCGAAAAGCTTCCAGTCGTCTCCTGCTCGCTCTATGGTCGCGTCGCCGAGAAAGCCCTTCACGTCGCTCAGGTAAAGGTCGGGATCATCGGTGATTCCCGCATCTGCCTGCATTTTGGTGCCTGCAGCAACGAAGGAGCCTGCGCAAAGCACGGCTGAGCCGCCCATGGTGGTTGCTGCCTCCAACACGATGACCGAGGCGCCGTTTTCAGCTGCGCTGATGGCGGCCGAAGAACCGCATCCTCCGCAGCCGATAATGACCAGATCGGCTTCCTCGTCCCACGATGTTGGGTCGGTGGAAGCGAGGCTCTCTTCTTTGGACGTGGGGGCACAACCGGCCAGTGCGGCCATTGTTGCCGCCGCTGCGGCGGCGGAGGCCGCCCCAATGAAGCTGCGGCGAGAAATGCTGTTGTCGGTTCCCATATTCTCCTCCTTTTTGGCTGTCGCTCGGGTGCGACATTGTTGGCTTAGCAGATTCCGATTTCCAAATCCGCTGCTCCGATGTTAGGCAAAACACGAGGTGAGTGCTGTCCCCAGAAACTGATGACTGTTCCTGAAGAGCCGCATATGCTGTAATGAATACCTTATGAAATTGTGGAATACAGCCAAGAACAACGATGCCGGCTTCACCTTCGGGTGGGCATTGGCTCTGCACGGCTTGGGGCTGGCGCTGTTCTGGTGCGGGTGCTTTCTCTTGTGGGAGAACTGGTTTTATGGCGGCGATGTGTCCCATTGGGCATCCCGCGTGGCGGAAATTGCGAGCTTCTGCGCCATTGGCCTTGTTGCTACGCGCGTGTTGCTGTCGGAAAAGAAAATGGCTCTTGCGGCTATGGCATTCCAGCTGGGCGCATTTGGCCTGCAGTCTGTTGGGCTTGCGGCCCCATTTGGCGCGGTCGCGTGCGGAATGTGCGCAGGTGCCGCGACAGCATTGTTCCTCTGTGCGGCTATGATCGTTTTCTCTCGGTTCCGCCCTCGCGCCACGCAAGTTTGCATTATCGGAGCGTTTATCGTGTCTCACGGTATCGCCGTTGCGGCAACCTGGGTTGCGCCCGATGCTTTGGCTCAAGTGGATTCCCTAGCCTTGATGGTCGGCAGCTTGCTGCTTTTCTTCACCTGCCTAAGCTGCCCTGAACTTTCCGTGAGGGAATCGTTCGCGCGGGAGGAAAGAGACCTTTCGAAGTCCGAGGCTGGTGCTGGCGTCCCGCCGATCGGGGAGGGAGCCGCCCAGCGGACAGGCGAGGCGGACAGTAGCCATAACCGCTTACGAGCGGTCTGGTTTTTGATGCGCCCAATCGTAGTGCCTGCCATGGTGTTCGCGTTGCTGTGCGGAGTCGCCACGCAGCTTTTCGTGGAAGGCGCCGCGTCTTCGAGCGGACTGTACGTTATGGCAGACATCGCCGCTGTTGTGGCACTCGTTATTCTGCTCGGCATCGCCTTTTTCGATATCGATCTGACTGTTGAAACGTCCACTCTGGTGGTGCTTCCGGTGTTTGCGGGCATAATGCTTGCGGCGTCTCTTCTTTCCCCAGACGGCATTGTGGACATCGGGGTATGCATTCGGGCGAGCTTCACGGTGGTGCAGGTGCTGGTGTGGGTCTATTTCGCGCGCGAGGGATACGAGTCGGGCTCGATCTTTCTGGCTGCCTTCGCGCTCTCTTTTGGTTTGTTGCGGGGCTCGGTTCTGATCGGCAGGCTTTTGGGAACTGCGGCATCTTTTCTGGGCGCCTCGTCGCTGAGCAATCTTCTGTTTGCACTTATCGCACTTTGGCTTTTGTACGTGACCGTAATGCTGTTCCGGGGGATGATGGCCCTTCGCCGGTCGTCAAGCGCAGCGTCCGATCGGGCAGTGAAGGAGACCGATTCGGAGGGCACCTCGCTTTCCGTGCCCGCTGCTTGCCACGCCATCGCCAACAGATACGGTCTTTCGTCGCGGGAAGAACGTATCATGGAACTGTTTGCCTCGGGAAGAACCGCTTCCTATATCGGGAAAGAGCTCTTCATCTCTGAAAGCACGGTGCGTACCTACATTCGACGTATTTATCAGAAGATGGACTCTCATTCTCGACAGGATCTTATGGATGAAATCGAAATAGAGTTGAACAGGAGCTCTTGTTTCGAATCGGATTATGCTTCGTAGGATGATGGGGCGGCGCTCCCAAAGTGCGTGCTACAATGACGTCCAAGACGTGAGTTCCCGATCACGGAGGCCTGCTCATGATGTACAACTATATCAAGCTTGCCGACGACACGCAGATAGCGCACTCGAACATACTGGAAGATCAAACCGTGCAGGTTTCCATCGAACGACCCATCGATGGCGGCTTCTGTTCCGCAACGTGTTTCCTTCCCCAGTGCCAATGGCGTTCAATCGAAGGCTTCACCGCATCTGACCTCGACTATTTCACCGAAATCGTGAGAAGCAGCGCTCCTCTCATCTACCGTCTCGCACGAGAGGTCTCGCTCTCGGATCAGTAAATGCCACTTCGGCCCAGTAATGGCAAGATCTCTCGACCAGATCTTGCCATTACTGGGTTGAAGTGGCATTTTCACTCTGATGGGGGCGCCATAACGGGGCCGAAGTGGCATTTACTATCTGGATTCGTGTCATTACGGGATCGAACTTGGATCGTGGGCGACGAATTGATCCTTTTAAAATTCAACCTGTATCTTTCCGCCGCCTGCCGATGGTCAAATCGTCCTTTCACCTGGGATGCAATAATTCGATAAGAAATTCCTAAGGAAAAATGAACCAAATACCCATGGAGGTTCCATGCTCGCGCGCGTAGACTTTCTTTCCGAGGGAGGGCCCGACTTCCGCTTCGGGCCCCGAACAAGAAGAGGAAAGGGGAGTCTATGGGAAAGACTGCGCAAACCTTCGGCAAGATCAGCCGCCGGTCGTTCCTCGGCCTGGCCGGGGCGACGGGAGTCGGCGTGGCGCTGACCGGCTGCGCGCCGGCCGCCAAGCAGGAGGAGCCGGCCGCAGACAGCCTGCCCGCCACTGGCGGCGATCCGCTCGATTACGACACCGTCAGCTGGTCTGCATGCCATGTGAACTGCGGCAGCCGCTGCCCGTTGAAGGCCTATGTGAAGGACGGCCAGGTCGTGCGCATCGACATTGATTCTGACGGCGACGACGAGTTCGGCCCCGGCAAGATCTACCAGATGCGCTCCTGCGTGCGCGGCCGCACCAACCGCCAGCGCATCTACAGCCCCGACCGCATCCAGAAGCCGCTGAAGCGCGTCGAGGGCACCAAGCGCGGCGAGGGCAAGTACGAGGAGATCACCTGGGACGAGGCCATCAACCTCATCGCCACCACCATGAAGGAGATCAAGGAGGAGTACGGCAACGACGCCTTCTACATCCAGTACGGCACCGGCGTGCTGGGCGGTACGGTGTCGAAGTCGTGGCACCCCGACCAGACCATGTTCGCGCGTCTCATGAACTTGTGGGGCGGCTACCTGCGCCAGTACGCCGACTACTCCACCGGTCAGATCACCTGGGAGATGCCGCTCTTCAACGGCGACGCCTGGTCGAACAACGAGGTGACCGATCTCGTGAACTCCAAGAACATCGTGCTGTTCGGTAACAACCCGGCCAACACCCGTATGTCTGGCTCGGCCATGCAGTACCTGCTCACCCAGGTGCGCCTGCAAAACCCCGAGGCCACCATCGTAGTGGTGGATCCGCACCTGTCGGACACCGCCGTGGGCGTGGCCAACCGCTGGATCCCTATCCGCCCCGGCACCGACATGGCGCTCGTGGCCGGCATGATCCAGTACCTGTTCAGCGCCGGCAAGCTGGACGAGCAGCTCATCCGCGACAAGTTCGTCGGCTTCTTCTCCGACAGCTTCGCCGACGATGTGAAAGCGGCCGAGCCCACAAGCACCGCCTTCATGGGGCTCGACAAGTCTGGCGCGCTCACCATCGATGAGGATATGTCCTACGAGGCCTACCTCGCTGGCACCGGCGCCTATGCGGGCACCGGCGAGAAGACCCCCGAGTGGGCCGCCGGCATCACCGGTGTTCCGGCCGATACCATCCGCGAGCTGGCCGACCTGTACATGGACGGCCCCACGGCCACCATTCAGGGCTGGGGTCCGCAGCGCCACTCCAACGGTGGCAACAACTCCCGCGCCATCGCGATGATCGCCGCCATCACCGGCAACGTGGGCATCTCCGGCGGCGGCACCGGCGCCCGCGAGGGCGTGGGCGGCGTTCCCTTCGCCACGCCCACGGCTATCCCGTGCTTCCCCGAGAAGAACACGGTGGGGGTGTGCGTTTCGTTCTTCGACTGGTATCAGGCCATCGAAGACTACACGGTCATGAACGACGCCACCTGGGGCATCCGCGCCATCGATGAGACCGGTGTCACCAGCTACGCCGAGGAGCCCGGCACCCTGAAGCTTAGGGCCCCCATCAAGTTCATTTGGAACTACGGATCCAATGTCATGATGGGCCAGCACGCCGACATCAACGACTCGCTCCGCATCTACAACCTGCCTGATGAAAAGGACTCCGGCGTGCGCATGATCGTCACCGTGGACCCGTGGATGACGCCGACGGCTATGGCCTCCGACATCATCCTGCCCGGCACCACGCCCTTCGAGGAGGACGATCTCACCACTGGCGGTACCGCTTGGACCGGCTTCATCTGCTGCGAGTCGAAGGCCATCGAGCCTCTGTTCGAGGCCAAACCCATCTACGAGATCTGCACCCTTCTGGCCGACGCGCTCGGCATCAAGGACGAGTTCACCGAGGGCAAGACCCAGCTCGACTGGATCGAGTGGTGCTACAACGAGGGGAAGGCGGCCGGCGACGACTTGCCCGACACCTTCGAGGAGTTCCGCGCCGCAGGCCTCATCAAGCAGACTGACGACCACACGCCGGCCATCGCCGCGCCGGAGGGCCCGCTCGCCACGCCCTCGGGCAAGTACGAGGTGTTCTCGAAGCAGGCTTACAACCTGTCGCGCCAGTGGGACCTCACCGGCGGCGGGTACGTGCCCGACGACGGCCGCGACCAAATCACAGGGCTGCCCATTTGGTACGAGAACTTCGAGGGCTTCGGCGATCCGCTGCGCGAGGAGTACCCCTTCCAGCTCATCGGCCACCACACCAAGACGCGCACCCACTCCTCCTACGGCAACGTGCCGTGGATGAGCTCGGTGGCCCCGCAGCAGTGCTGGATCAACGAGGGCGACGCCGCCGCGCTCGGCATCAACCAGGACGACGCCGTCATTGTGTCCACCGAGCGCGGCCGTTCCCAGATGACCGCGAAGGTGACGAACCGCATTATGCCCGGCGTGGTCAGCGTGCCCCAGGGCGCCTGGTACGACCCGGAGACCCGCGACGGCGCTACCATCGGCGACCCCAGCGTGCTCGATTTGGGCGGCTGCATCTCGGTGCTGACGTCCTCGCGCCCAACGCCGATTTCCAAGGGCAACGGCGTCCATTCCAACCTGTGCAAGATCGAGAAGGCCTAAAGAGGGGGATAGATCATGGAACAGTACGGATTTTTCGTCAACACCGACATCTGCACCGGCTGCAAGGCCTGCATGACCTCGTGCTTCGACCGCAACAACCTGGAGGTGCCGCAAAAGTTCCGCAAGGTGTACGAGTTCGGCGGCGGCGAGTGGAAGGCCGACGATGCCGGTGCCTTTACCGCCACGGCGTTCACCTACTACGTATCGATGACCTGCGGCCACTGCGAGAACCCGGCCTGCGTGGCCAACTGCCCCACCGGAGCCATGCAGAAGGATCCGGAAACGGGCATCGTCAACAACGACAAGGAGAAGTGCATCGGCTGCATGACCTGCGAGAAAAGCTGCCCCTATGGGCATCCCGTGCAGCTGGACGACGGCCTGTCCCACAAGTGCGTGCTCTGCTCGGACGAGAACCCGGAGGGCGTGCCGGATCCCACTTGCGCCAAGGCCTGCCCGGTGCGCGCGCTCGAGTTCGGCACCCTCGCTGAACTGCGGGAGCGCCATCCCGAGGGCGTGAGCGCCCTGGGCGAGCTGACCGATGAGACGGGCCCCGCTGTGGTGTTCGCGCCTCATCGCGACGCGGCCAAAGGTGGCGTGCTGCGCAACCCGCAGGAAGTGGGCCACGAGGCCTGAGCGCCGACGGCTTAAGAACGGGACACTAGCTTTACGGCGGCTGGTAGGGTATAACTCCTACCAGCCGCATCGGGCGTTAGGGAGGGTGAATGGAGAAGAACGCGAGCCGGCCGCGCGCTGCCTGGAAGCAGGCGCGATAGAGCCATGACGATTTTTGGGCGACAGAGGAAGATCGGGCTGCGGACGAAGCTTATCGGGCTTCTCACGGTTGTTCTCGTGCTGATATCGGCGGTGTTCCTTGCGTTCACCTATGACGATCAATCGCGCCGCGCCGAGACCGATCTTCTGGAGAAGTCGCGGGTGCTCGTTACCGAGATGGATGCCATGTGGGATTTCATCTCGCTGAACCAGAACGTCATCAACTATACCTCCGACGGGGAGTACGACTACAAGGGACTGAATTGCGCCATTGCGGGCAAGTCGGTGGCGGCGCTGTTCTCCGAGAAGACGGATTACTCCATCCGCTTCACGAACTTGAACCCGCGCAACATCTACAATACCCCGGACGCCTACGAGGCCGCCGCCATCGAGACGTTTCTGGCGGATAAGGACACCGACGAGGTATGGGGTTATCAGACCGAGGGCGGCGATCAGGTTTTCCGCTATGTGCGGGCCATGGACGTCTCCAACGACTGTACCGAGTGCCATGGTCAGCCTGCCGGCGAGTTGGATGCGACCGGTTACCCGAAAGAAGGCTGGAGCGTGGGGGATGTGGCCGGAGCGGTGTCGGTGGTGGTGCCCGCAGATGGCGCCATGACCAACATGCGCGACGCCATCATCGGCAACATGATGTTCTTTCTTGCCGTGGTGGCGGCCATGGCGCTTCTTATCTACGTTGTCATCAGCCGGCTCATTACCGAGCCCTTGACGGAGCTTCGAGCTTCTTTCTCCCGCGTAGCCGAGCCCGATGCGCGCGCGGCCGAGGGGGAAACGACCACTCCGAGGGTCTTTGGGCCAGCAGACGTCGATGCGAATGAATCCGCGCTCGCTCCTGGTTGCCTACGTGGCCTGCCGGCGCGGGATTCCCTGGCCACGACCGACCGAGGCGTGCTGTACTCGTCCCGCGAGATAGACGACCTCATCGAGCAGTACCATTCCATGGCCCAGCGCTTGGAGGAGCTTTACGGAAGTCTGGAGTCGCAGGTGGCCGAGCGCACCGAGCAACTCTCCCGCGCTAATGCCGAGCTGGAGCGTCAACGTCGTCGAGTGGAGGAGATCAATGCCCAACTCGCCCGAGACAACCAGTACAAGTCCGATTTCCTTGCCATCGTTAGCCACGAGCTGCGCACGCCACTTACTTCCATTTTGGCTTTCGCCGAGCTCCTGGGCGAGTCCATCGGGCCCGGCCGGCCCGAGGCGCGCCGCCAGTTGGAGGAGATTGGCAAAAACGGCGCCATTTTGCTTGAGATGGTGGACAACGTGCTGGAGTGCGCCCGCATTCAGGCGGGCTCCGAGACGTTGAACCTGGAGCTGGTTGATCTGAACGACCTCGTGGGTATGGTAGAGTCGGCTATGGCGCCGGTGGCCGCCAAAAAGGGCGTAGCCTTTACCACACGGGTCGACTTCGACGTGCCCCTCATCATGGGGGATTGGGAAAAGCTGCGTCGGGTGCTTGCGAATCTGACGAGCAATGCCGTGAAGTTCACCGATGCCGGCGGCGAGGTGGCTGTGCGCGTTTGCTGCGAGGCGGACGAGGATGACGCTCGCAAAGTGGTGATGCGCGTGACCGATACCGGCATCGGTATTCCGAAAGAGGCCCAGGAGCTTATCTTCGAGCGGTTTCGTCAGGAGAACATGTCCACGGTGCGTCGCTACGGCGGCAGCGGACTGGGGCTCTCGTTGGTGAAGGATCTGGTGGCCATGATGGGCGGCACCGTGACTGTGGCAAGTGAGCCGGGGTGTGGCTCGACGTTCACCGTCGAATTGCCCGTAGAGGAGGAAGATCATGACTAAGGTGATGCTCGTCGACGACGACGCGTCTATGCAGGTGCTCATCGAGCAGATTGTACGCCGCGGCGGCTACGACTTCTGCTGTGCGGGCAACGGGGCCGACGGCCTGGAGATGCTGAGGGCCGAGCGCCCCGACTTCCTTATTCTGGATGTGATGCTGCCCGACATTAACGGTTTCGAAATCTGCGAGATCGTCCGAGGTGAGGGCCGCAAGGTGCCGATCATGTTTCTCACGGCCAAGGGCGACATCGTTGACAAGTCGATCGGCTTTAAGGCCGGCGCCGACGACTACCTCGTGAAGCCCTTCCAGCCCGAGGAGCTGCTTTTGCGGCTGAACGCACATTTGCGCCGTCGAGAACGCGATCGCGAGCGCCAGCATGAGGGACGCGACCGCCGTCCCGAGGCGTTCTCGGTAGGGGATTTGGAGATACGCTTCGTGAAGTACGAGGTTCGAATGCGCGGAGAAGTCGTGGCGCTGTCCTCCCGGGAGATCGAGCTTTTAGAGCTGCTCGCCTCCGATCCGGGCGCCGTGTTCACCCGCGATCAGATCCTCGAGGCGCTTTGGGGAAGCAAAGAGGCTGCCGACCCCAACTCCATCACCGTCATGGTGCGTAAGATCCGCGAGAAGATAGAGGACGACCCTTCCAAACCACGCTACCTCGTCACTATCTGGCGCGTCGGGTACAAGTTGGCCGAGACGATATAGGCCGTTCTTCTATTGGGACTGATTTTCCTTTGAGGTTCGCCGAAGCAATGGGGCAACTGCTGCAGCGGCATGGAGCCTTTCTTCCATGGCGGTTCCATGGATAATGCGTTTGTCATTGCGCTTAAACTTCCGGCCGGTTTTCTCTTGAAGGGGTCTTCTCTTTGTAGTATTCTTCTCTGCTGTATCTCTGCGCCAGAATTGTGTTTCTATGCCCAAAATCAGGCGCAGACGCCAGAGAAAGGACTATCGCGTGGCTGATGCTGCAAAGAAGAATCCTGAGAACGAAACCGAAGAGATCGTCGTGACCGAGGACGTCGAGGAGATGGATGACCTGGATGACGACGACATGGACAACGCGGAACCTCCCGCGAACGCGACGAACGACACTGCTTCCGACAGCCTGACCGAGGACAAGATCGAGGCCGGCATCGACTCCGAAGAGGATCTGCTCGACGGCATTCCCGAGGAGGAGCTGAAGGCCACCGTTGAAGCGGCTGCTCTCCCCAAGGTCACTCCCCGTACCAAGGCCCGCGCCCGCAATCGCGCCAAGCGCAACGCCGATGCCGGCGTGACCATGCTCACGGGCGATCCGGTGCGCATGTATCTGAAGGAAATCGGCAAGGTGCCCCTGCTCACCGCTGCCGAGGAGATCGATCTGGCCATGAAGATCGAGGCCGGCGTGGCCGCCACCGAGGAGCTGGAGAAAGCCGAGGCCGACGGCATCGAGCTGGAGCGTCGCGAGAAGCGCCGCCTGGGCCGCATCGAGCAGGTGGGTCTGGATGCCAAGCAGCAGCTCATCGAGGCGAATCTGCGCCTGGTCGTTTCCATCGCCAAGCGTTACGTGGGCCGCGGCATGCTGTTCCTCGATCTCATCCAGGAGGGCAACCTGGGCCTCATCCGCGCGGTGGAGAAGTTCGACTACACCAAGGGCTTCAAGTTCTCCACCTACGCCACCTGGTGGATTCGCCAGGCCATCACCCGTGCCATCGCCGACCAGGCCCGCACCATCCGCATTCCCGTGCACATGGTGGAGACCATCAACAAGCTTGTGCGCATCCAGCGTCAGCTTCTGCAGGAGCTCGGCCGCGAGCCAACCCCCGAGGAGATCGGCGAGGAGATGGGCCTTTCCGCCGAGCGCGTCCGCGAAATTCAGAAGATCAGCCAGGAACCGGTAAGCCTCGAGACCCCCATCGGCGAGGAGGAGGACTCCCAGCTCGGTGACTTCATCGAGGACGACGCCGCCGTGGTGCCCCCCGATGCCGCCTCGTTCTCTATGCTGCAAGAGCAGCTGGCCAAGGTGCTGGAGGGTCTGGCCGAGCGCGAGCGCAAGGTCATCAGCCTCCGTTTCGGCCTGGAAGATGGCCACCCGCGCACGCTGGAAGAGGTGGGTCGTGAGTTCGGCGTCACTCGCGAGCGCATCCGCCAGATCGAGAGCAAGACGCTTGCGAAGCTGAGGCACCCCAGCCGGTCCAGCAAGCTTAAGGACTATCTCGAGGATTAGGGAACGACCCGACAGACCCGATGCCCGCGGCCTCGCTGCTGCGGGCATCTTCTTTTGCGTGTAAAAATGGTCACAAAGTCGAGTTTTGGGTTTCTGCGGTGGCCCAAACTCGCATATCTTGTCCGTTTCAGCTCGTTCTGCGGACAAATTCAGGCTTAAAAGTTGCCGAGTCGCCGAAAACGTTGGCTCAGAAAACCCAAAACTCGATTTTGTGACCAGGAATTTCGAAATTATTGCAAGGAAGGCAGTGAGGGCCCTATGAATGAGGCCGTATATGAGTTCTTCGCCACGTGCCTGCCGGGCGCCGAGAAGCTCCTGGCGGATGAGCTGCACGGACTCGGCGTGAGGAAGGTGCGTCCGCTGTCCGGCGGCGCATCGTTTTTCGGCGCGCCTGAGGACGCCCTGCGTGCGTGCCTGTGGTCGCGACTCGCGGGGCGCGTTAATCTCACGGTGGGTCGCGTGGCGGCGCGCGACGCCGATGCCCTGTACGCCGGCGTGCGCGAGCTTCCCTGGGAGGCGGTGATCGCCGAGGAGGCGAGCATCGCCGTGCGGGCGAGCGGCACCAACGCCGAGCTGCGCAACACCCAATTCGTCGCCTTGAAGGTGAAGGACGCCATCTGCGATCGTTTGGCCGAGGTTCGTGGCGCGCGACCCGATGTGAGTCCCCAGCAACCCGATGCCCTCCTTGAAGTGCGTCTTCGAGAGGAGAAGGCGACGCTCTCGCTCGATCTGTCGGGCCGCTCCCTCACACGCCGGGCGTACCTTGGCGACGAGGCCGGGGAGGAGGCGCCCTCGGTGGTGTCGCAGGCGGCAACGCTGCTCGCGGCAGTTGGTGCGGCCGAGCTGTTTGCGGAGGGGATGACGTTTCTCGACCCCGTCGACGACGACAGCATCCTCGCCCGCGAGGCAGCGGAGGTGCGCGAGGATCGGGCGCCGGGCCTCTTGCGCGAACGATGGGGGTTCACGGGCTGGACGGCGTTTCCCGAAAAAGCCTGGGGCGACCTGTTGGACGAGGCGGACGAACGCTGCGAGGCGCGCATGGCGCTGCTTGCCACCGCACCGGTGCGTCCCGGTGCCCCTCGACTCGTGGCCAGCGTCGCCTCGGCCTTTCGGGCCGACGACGATGCCGAGGCCGTGGCTGCCCGGGCTGCCTGCGTGGCCGCTTCCCGCGAGGCGCCGGCCGGTTCTCGCTTCGCCTTCGCCGGTTTCGAGGGCATGGCCGCGAAGTTCAAGGAGGAGCCGGCGGCGCGTCTCAAGCTTGGCCGCGGGCGCTCCGAGACGACGATAGAGGTGTTCGACGAGCCGCCGCGGCGTCCCGCCGTTATCGCCGTGGCCAACCCCGCCGGGGGTGCCGACATTCCCGTCGAGGTGAACGACCCGGCGGCCGTCCAGTTCGCGAGTCGTTTGCGTAAGGTGGCCCGCGAGCGGCGCAAATGGGCGGCGCGCGAGGGGATGGCCTGCTATCGTCTCTACGATGCCGATGTGCCGGAGTACGCCTGCGCCATCGACCTGTACGAGGGGGCGGCCGAGGGCGAGGGCGAGCTGTACGCCCATGTGGCCGAGTACGCGCCGCCCAAGTCCGTCGACCCCGAGCAGGCCCGCGCACGCTTCGAGGACGTGCTCGCCCTGGTGCCCGTCGTGCTGGGCATTCCGCCGGAGCACGTGTTCTCCAAGTCCCGTTTGCGCGCGAAGGGCGGCGGGCAGTACCGCGACGCCGGCGGTCGCCGTTTCGTGACCCACACGAGCGAGGACGGCTTGATCTGCGAGATCGATTTGGGCGGCTATCTTGATACGGGCATCTTCCTCGATCACCGCGTGACCCGCGAGATGGTGGGGAAGATGGCCGCCGGCAAGCGCTTCCTGAACCTGTTCGCCTATACGGGTGTGGCGACGCTGCATGCTGCGGCCGGCGGTGCGAAGGAGACGACGACGGTGGACTTGTCTCAGACGTACCTGGACTGGGCGGCCCGCAATCTTGCGTCCAACGGGTTCGCCTTCGAAGTTGCCGACAAGCCGAATCGGAGGGATCGAACGGACGGAGGCTCGTCGAGGGGTCGGCGGGGAGGGGCGGCCAACAAGCTCGTTCGCGCCGACGTCACCCGCTGGATCGCCGAAGCGCGCCGGCGCCACGATTGCTACGACCTCATTTTCGTGGACCCGCCGACCTTCTCCAATTCGAAGGCCATGGGCCGGCGCACCTGGGACGTGCAGCGCGACCATGTGGAGCTGCTTGTCGGTGTCTCGCGTCTTTTGGCCGACGGGGGCGTGGCGGTGTTCTCCTGCAACCTGCGCACGTTCAAGCCGGCCATCGAGGAGCTGGGGCGCTGCGGCGTGGAGCTTGAGGACATCACCGCCCGCACCATCCCCCACGACTTTGAGCGGAACCCTCGTATCCACAAGTGCTATCTGGTGCGCCGAAAATAAATTTTCGCCTTTGGGAAAATAGGGTCTTGCAAAGCGAAGCCCCTTCGTTATAATACTATCTTGCGCGTCAGGGCGAAGGTTCTGAAAGCGACATTCCTCGGTAGCTCAACGGCAGAGCATCCGGCTGTTAACCGGAGGGTTGTAGGTTCGAATCCTACCCGGGGAGCCAGACTTCAAACAGTCGAACTCTAGGTCTGACCTGGGGTTCGACTTTTTTATTTCCTGCACGATGATGTCGCGAAGCTCCGCGAAATCGCCGCGCTCGTCCGTGAAGTTGAGCATCGCCGCCGCTCGCCCCTCGAAATACGCCGCCGAGCCTACGAACATGGAAATAATTTTCTCGTCGGGAAGCTCCGCGAACTTTCGCGAGCGGAGGAACGCCGCCATGCGCTGCTCGTAGCCATTGCCCTCCCCACGCCGCTCGGCCTCGGAGATGCGCCGGCGGGCGGCGTCCATGGCCGACTCGATCTCATCCAGCTTCCCCTTCAGGCTCTGCCACGGCGCGCCGTCGGCAACGGCGTCCAGGATGTTTCCCTTTCGGCGCTCCAGGGCCGCCAGATCGGCCCTCGCGGCCTCTGTCGCCGATTCCGCGCTCTTGTCCATCTCGCGCCTCATCGCGGCCGCACGGGCCGCGAGAGCGTCCAGAACGCCGTCGTCCGACAGCACGCCGCGCACCGCGGCGGCCAGCGCCTCCTCGATCTGCTCCTTGCGGACGCTCACGCGCCGCTTGCCGCTCCTGTCCGCGTAGTAGAAGTACTTCGCCCCGGAGCGGCCCGTGGCGTACTCGCCGTTCATGGGAGCGCCCGTGGCGGCGTTGAAGAGCCGCCCCGCGAGGAGGTAGTCGTACCTGTCCGAGTACCTCTTGTGGCAGCCCAGGAGGCGCAGGCAAGCGAGCTTGGTGTCCATGGACACGATGGCGGGCATCCCGCCCTCCTTCCGCACGAGCGGCACCGGGCGGCCGTCCTCGTCGCGTATGACGCGCCCCCGCGAGTCCTTCTTCCTTCCCCACTCGTAGACGCCGGCGTAGGCCATGTTCCGCAGGATGCCGCGCACGAACTTGTAGTCCGGCTCGGTGCCGACGGAGGTCGTGGCCCCCATGTCGCGGAGCTCTGCGGCCAGGTGCTCGATGCTCACGCCGGAGAGGTAGTCCGTGTGCAGCCGCTTGGCCACGGGTGCCCACCGGGGGTCGAGCGTTATCTCGTCGCCCTCGTGGGAGTAGCCGAATCGCGGAATGCCGAGGTACTGGCCCTTCTCGGCCTTGCCGAGCATCCCGCGCACGGTGTCCACCGCCGACTGCTGGGAGCGTATCTGGGCGAACAGCGCCAGCATCCCCTTGTTCATGTCGGCCTCTATGGTGTTGCCGGCTATGTTCTCCTTGCAGGACTCAAGCGTGACGCCGGAGAGCGACAGCTCGCGCTCGTAGTGGAACTGATCCATCATGTTGCGGGCGAAGCGGTCTATCTTCCAGACCACGACGACGTCGAACAGGCCCTTCTTGGCGTCGTCCACCATGCGGAGGAACTGGGGGCGGTCGTCGCTGCGGCCCGAGAGCGCGTAGTCGGGATAGACGCCCGCGATCTCGTAGCCCATGTGCTCGCAGTAGCCCGTGCAGGCCTCCACCTGGTCGTCTATGGACGCGTCGCGCTGCTTGTCGCACGAGAACCGCGCGTAGATGACTGCCCTTAGATGCTGTGCCATGTTACAATTCTCCTTGCCTGCCGACGGCCTTCCGCTTGTCGGTTGGTAGTTTTTGCTTGAGCCTCGCGCAGGGTTGCAGCCCTTATGCGCGGGGCTTTATTACTTCGCTTTCTGTTTGTCCAGCTCGTCGATAAGTCCTGCGGTGATGATTCCTGACGGCATTGCCACAATGGCGATGCCGACGATTGACGAAACCATGGCAAGCCCCCTTCCTATATCGCTCGTCGGGTATAAGTCTCCGTACCCCACCGTTGTGAGGCTCACCACGGCCCAGTACAGGGCCGAGAAGAACGTGGGGAATGTGTCGGGTTCCACGTTGAACATGACAAGCGCGCATATCACGACATAGGCTGCCGCGATTGCGGCCACCACTGCTAGCTGCTCTCTCTGGTTGACTGCCGCGCGCTTAAGGGCATCGACGCCCTTCGAGTATCGTATCAGCTTCAATGCGCTGAGAGCGCGAAGGAGCCTCAGTATCCTTAACGCCTTGAATGATGGGTTCAGGGCGATGAAGCAGGGGAGTATCGTCAGCAGATCGATGATGGCCATGGGCGTAAACGGGTAGATGACGAACGATGCAACACCTCTTTTGAGATTGTAGTCAGCAGTCGCCCATCTGATCGCATAGTCAACGATGAATGCCGAGACGCAGACGTATTCGATCACCGAGAATACAGGAGAATCCTCATGAAAGCAGAGAGGAACTAGGCTTAGAACAATGAAAAACGACATGATGACAGAGTATGTTCTTCCCGCCCCTGATTGCTCGGCTTCTTGCGAAACAGGTTTGTACAATCTTCTTCTCATGGTCTTTAATCAAGCGATCCCGGAAATGGGATTATCCTGCACGTCCGATTGGGCGCGTTGGCTTTTCATCTTCTGGAACTCCACCTGATCGAGGATCGCGCCCCTGCCCTCCTCGGGAAGCGACTCGAAGTCCTCCACGAGCCGG
Organism: Adlercreutzia equolifaciens DSM 19450; assembly: GCF_000478885.1. Lineage (NCBI taxonomy): Bacteria > Bacillati > Actinomycetota > Coriobacteriia > Eggerthellales > Eggerthellaceae > Adlercreutzia > Adlercreutzia equolifaciens. The sequence continues at coordinate 1,517,910 of NC_022567.1, read as the reverse complement.
ACGGTCTCTATCTCCATGACATGGGCGGGGGAGTGCCCTTCTATTTCTGGGGTGTCTTTGAGTCCCACCATGTAATCCAACGAGATATTGAAGAAACGGGCGATCTTCGTAGCGTTCGTCAGAGAAGGATCTATGTCTTTCTTGTAGTTAGAAAGCAGGCCAGCAGAGATTCCTGTTTCCTCGCTCAAGCGGGCCATAACACCACGTTGGGACACAAGTTCGCGAAAAACTTCGTTGAATCTCACGACTGCTCCTTTCCTCTATATTTGAAATCTTACACATATGAAAGAAATAAGTCAAATAAGGGGTTGACTTCTTTCATATCTGAGAGTTAAATACGGATAGTTTCAAATACGAAAGTTTTTGACCGAAGGAGCCTCACGATGGAATGGACGATGATCACGGACGGACGCCTCAAGGCCTACGCCTACGACGAGAAGGGCCACGACTATAGCATCTCCTTCGACGGCTACACCGACTGCGAGGCCCCGCTTGGCGGCGACGGCGTGGTGCTCACCCGCAACGGCGAGCGCGTGGCAGATGTGGCCGTGGAGTACTACGGGGCCGACGCCGAGGCCGCCGGCTACGACATGGACGCGCTCATCGCCAAGATCGTGGAGGCCGTCAAGTCCATCGCCGAGGCCCTGGCCTACGGCGCGGAGGGCGAGGCCGAGGGCGATGGCGGCGTGTCCTTCGACGTCCAGGAGGTGCCCATCACCGGCAGCACGATTTTCAATGGCAAGACCGCCGACGGATACGCCTTCTACGGCATCGCCGAACTGCTGCCGTCCGAGGTCGGCATCGTCACCCCTGAGCATCCAAATGGCTCCCGCGTGGTGAAGCTCAACGTCTGCGCCCCCGACGGCGCGTGCGTCTACGACTACGACCGCGCGCTGTTCATGGCCGCTGGCAACGACGCCGACGGCTACGCCGTGACCGAGATCCTGGCGGCCCTGGAGGCGGCGCTCTTCACGGTGGGGGAGTAGGGCCGTGGGCGATGCGCTGAAGCGCCTCATGGCGCTCTTCTCCTTCGTGTTCCTCGCTCTTCAAATCTTCTTTTGGGGCCGTGGCGATGCGCATATGTTCACGCTCATGTTCGGAATGTGCCTGATGTGTAGCGGTATCTTGGCCGGATGGAATCTCGCGAGCAAGCGGAAAGGAGGTGATAAGGATGCCAAGAATCGGTGAGACGGGGGAGTTCTACAGCCCCGTCATCGACGAGTCGGTGCTGGCCTACACGGCGGTGCACCGCATCAACCTGGACGACTTCGCCCGCGACGTGATGGGCATGAGCCCCGGGACGTTCTCGGCCAAGCGCCGGGGCCTGCGCGAGTTCAGCCTGGGCGAGATCGCGAAGCTGGCCCGCATCACCGGCTTCTCCATCGACGAGGCCGTCGGTCTCTGCGGTGACGCGGCCTAGGAAGGAGGTGTGGCGTGAATCGTCGTATTGGCAAAATCGGGGCGGCGCTATTATTCGCCGTCGCCTTGGCCCTGTTCGTTTTCTTGCTCAACAGGACGCTGGGCATCGGAGATGGGACGGTGCTTATCTTCGGCATCGTCGGGTGGTGCTCGATCCTAAAGAACATTGATGATCTGAGATGCGAAGTCGAGAAAATCAGGCGAGAAGAGCCTTTCGATGAGTAGCCACAAGGCGTTTACCACCAGGCCAACAATGATGCTTTCTGAAATACGGACGCGAGCATCCGAGCGCTCCAAGCGCTTCAAGTCCTTCTCGGTTGCATGTCTCGGAGCTTTTCTCATGCTGCGTCCATATTCAGTTGTCAAGGGCGTTGTCTCGTGCGGCGGTAGTTGTATAACCGGGTGATTCTACCACTGTCGCGCTACTTTGGCGAACTTATTGATTTCAAGCAACTGCCCTTATGGGTCAAGCGAAAACTACCAACCGACAAGCGAAAAGGAGGTTACGGCCCATGCTCGAAGACATCCCCGATGCGGAGTTCCGCCTCCTCGCCGAGCTTTGGGCCCTGTGCGAGGAATGGGAGGCCGAGACGGCCGCCCGCGAGGAGGCGGCAGAGGCGGCCTAGCCGCTAACAAAGTCCGGCCCCTGCGGGGGCCGGCATCCAGGGGGCGGCACGGGCGCGCAAAGAAATAGGCACTCGGACGCGCGCCCTTGCGGGAATAGCGGCGGATCAGTGGTGCCGCCCCCTGGATGCCGAAGGGCGTCCGAACCTTAACAACCGAATGGCCGACTCGGGCACGCTGGCCGGAAAAGCGACCCCGAAGGAATGACCGCACGAAGCGAGAGGGGAGGCCCATGCCGCCGCCCGACCAGATCGCGTTCCCCAAGGGGACGCACGTCTTTACAAGCAGCCTCGGAACCGCCGTCGTGCACGTGCCCGAGGACGATCCCGCGTCGGCCGTAGCGCCGGCGCTCCGACGATTCGCAGAGAGGAGCGAAGGAGTTGAGCAATCGAGATCATCCGCGCCCGACGCGCCGAAAGCCGCCGCGTGAGGGCCCAAAGAAAAAGATCGCGCCCCGACCGGTCAAAGAGGGGGCGCGCCGTCCTGGCACTTTCAGCGATCCCAAGACACGCGAATACTACCACATCCCGTGCGAGCGCCCAAAGCCCACGGTGTCGGACACCGCCATGGCCGTCCTCGCCGTGCTCGTCGTGGTGGCCATGTTCTGGGCCATCGGCCAGGCCCGCTCGCTGGGCTACGCCGAGGGCCACTCTGCGGGGTGGAGCGACGGGTACGCCGCCGCCCAGGCGGCCGATGCGCCATGAGGTGCCGCCGCAAGACGCCCGAGCAGCTGCTGGACTACGGGCTGCTCTGGATACGCGAGCACAACGACACCTACCGCCGCGTCATGCACATCGTGCACTCCGAGGTGGCGCGCGGCTCCACATGGGTGGGCCGCGACGCCATCTACACGCTGGCCCGCCAGAGCGGGCTTCGCATAACCAACGACCGCGAGTTCCGCTTCTCCCACGAGCTGTGGAGCGTGATCGCTCGCTACATGGCCATGATGCGCCCCGGCTTCACGCGCGTCATCGGCTGCAACCGCTCGCCCATAGACGACCTCGACCTCCCCGCCAAGTGGGAGGAGGCCATGGGCGAGCCCTACCCGTTCCCGGCCCGCAGCTACGCCGAGGCCGTGCGCCTCGCCGATGCCGGGGACTGCACCGCCAACATCGACTACGGAAAGCCCCGCAGAAAGGGGGACAAATGCAAGAGACCCAAGAAGTCCGAGCTGTGCCGGATGGCGCAGCAGAGCCTGTTCCAGGAGTGAGCGCGCTCGCCGTCATCGAGATGGGCGCTACCTCCGGCGGCCTCACGGCCGACTTCGCCGCCATGAAGACGGCGGCGCGCGCCTACGTGAGCCGGTTCGAGTCGCTTCAGATCGTCACCGACGAAGACCGCAAGGCCGCCAAGAAGATCCGAGCCGACCTGAACTCCAAGATCGCCGCCATCGAGCAGGCCCGAAAGGACGCCTTCCGCGCCTACGACGCGCCCAAGGAAGATTTCAAGCGCCAGTGCGACGAGGTGAAGCAGGTCATCGAGGAGCAGGTGGCTGCCATCGACGGCATCCTCGACCGCATGGACGAGGAGTTCCGCGCCGCCCGCGTCAAGGCCCTGCGCGCCGAGTACGAGGCCCAGGCCCCCGACCTCATGGAGGCCATCCCGCTCGAGCGGTTCATCGAGCGGGAGCCGGCGCTCACGGGCCGCAAGTGGGCCGAGACCAAGGCCGTATCCGCGCTGGGCGACATGATCGCCACGGCGGTGCGCGACCGCGAGGCCATCCGCGCCGCCGCCCCGAAGTTCGCCACCGACGCCGACAGGCACTACTGCGCGCACCTCGACCTGTCTGCGGCCCTCGCCGAGGCCAAGCGGCTCTCCGACGAGGTGGAGGCCCGCGAGCGCCACGCCGAGCAGATGCAGCGAGAGGCCGAGGAGCGCGTTGCCCGCGCCATGGCCCAGGCCAAGGCGGCCGAGGCCGCCGCTGCCTCCCCGGCCGCCGCGCCGCGCGCCCGTGCGGGCCGCCGCGAGCGCGTGCAGGAGTGGGAGTTCCGCTTCCGCGCCACAAAGGCCCAGGCGACCATGATCGCCGAGTACGCCAAGTCGCTCGGCATCGTGAGCGAGGGCGTCAAGGGGGTGGCCTAGCATGGGAGCGTCCGAGAAGATCGCCATGGCCCAGTGGCAGGAGCGCGGCCTCGCCAAGCTGCGCGAGCCGTTCCCCGAGGAGGACATCGAGCTTCGGCCCGTCTACGTCGGCCCCTACGACTTCAACAGCGAGGGGCGTCGGTTCGTGCCTGCCTCGGCCGTGCAGAAGTGCCCGCGCTGCGGCAAGACCCACGCCCTTCCCGCGCGCCATCTCCGCTACGTCGGCCACGCCCGCGTGACCGAGCGCCTGAACGAGGTAGACCCCGCCTGGGGATGGCGGCCCATGGCCGTTACTGCCTCCGGCGAGCCGGTTACCCACGGTGTGCTGTGGATATACCTCACCGTGTGCGGCGTTGAGCGCATCGGATTCGGCGACGCGGGCGGCAAGGACGGCCCGGACGCCGTCAAGGAGATGATCGGCGACGCCATCCGCAACGCCGCCATGCGCTTCGGCTGCGGTCTGGCCATGTGGATGGACGAGGACGACGAGGTGACCTGGCCGCCCGACGGCGAGGACGGGCGGCCCGCGTTCAAGCCGCACCTCCCCGCGCGGGCAACCAAGGCCCAGCGGAGGCTCGCTGAGGCCATCGAGGCCCGCCACACCCTCGGCCTGCACGACGGCAACGAGCTGGCCGAGGCCATCCTCGCCGAGTTCGCCGAGCCGTACTACCGAATGAACGAGATGCAGGTGGAGGTGGCCATGGAGTTTTTGGATGAGGCGTTCCCCGTGCCGCCCCAGCCCTGCGAGGGCCAGGATCCTCTGTTCGGCGACGACGTCGAGGTGATTCCCGTTTGAGCGCCGATCTCATGTCGCGCCTGTCGGCCCACAACATGAGGGGCGCAGACCACCTCCCCGGGTGGTGCTCCGTGTGCGGGAGGCCGCACCCTGAGCGACACCACGTGGTGGCCCGCTCGCTCGGCGGCTCGTCAGGCCCCATGGTGCACCTGTGCGGGCGCGGGAACGCGCTCTTCGACGCCGACGGGAGGCTGCTGCACCACGGCGCGGCCGAGCGCCACCGGCTGCACCTGTGGTGGGCCGACGGCGAGGACGCCGACATCGCCCCCGACGTGCGCGGGTGGCAGAGCGCCTTCTGGGCGTACCTCATCACCGATTTCCAAATCAACACGTGGGACGCCCTCCGGCTGCCGGGGTGGCGTCCCTTCCCATGAGAAAGGAGGTGGCGAGTTGATCGTCACCGTTTCAAAGAGCGAGCTTGCGCGCCTCATCGAGCGGCCCTGCAAGCTCGCGCAGAAGCAGAAGGAGTCCTACCTCGCCTGCGTCAAGCTGTCCGTCGACGGCTCCGGCCGTCTCGTGGCCGAGGCCACCGACCTGAACGACTCCGTCCGATCCGTGTGCGGCGCGGCCATGGTCTCCGAGGACGGCGAGGTGCTCGTGAGCGCCCGGATGCTCTCGAAGGTCGTCAAGGCGCTTCCGGACAAGCCGGTGGATCTCACCGGCGATGGCAGAACCGTCAACATAGCGTGCGGGCGCTCCACCTTCGACGTCCCGTCGCTCGACCCCGACGACTTCCCGGGCCTGATGAGCCCCGGCGAGGTGCTCTCGGTCACCGTGGAGTCGGCCTCCCTCGCGTCGCTCGCGGCGCACACGACCTACGCGGCCAAGCGCGAGAAGGAGGGCGAGACGGTCAGCAAGAAGCTGATCATGGACTGCGTCAACCTCAAGTGCGCGGACGGCACCATCCGGGCCACGGCCACCGACTCGTACCGCATCGCGAGATCGAGCATCCCGGCCCCCGACGCCCCCGACTTCGAGATGAACGTGCCAGTGCGCATGATCTCCGACTTCGCCAAGACGGCCGGGGCGAGCGTCACCCTGTTCGGATCCGACGCCACGGTGGGGCTCTCGAGCGACGAGGACGCCGTCGTTGGCCGCGCCTACGCCGGGAACTTCCCGAACTGCGATGGCATCATCGCCATCGAGCCGACGACGCGGGCCGAGGTAGACCGTGGGGCGCTCCTTGACGCGCTCAAGCGCGCCGCCGTAATCGACGGATCCGATCCCGTCATTCTCGCCCTCGACGACGGCGGCATAAACGTCAGCCGGAAATCCGACGTGGAGTCCATGAGCGAGCTTGTGGACGCGAAGGTGAGCGCGCCGGTCGTTGCGGCACTCAACGCCGTCTACGCGGTCGACGCGGTGTCGAACATCCCGTCTGCCGAGGTCGTGCTCGAAATCCAGGATCCCATCAAGCCGCTCCGGTTCTCCGGCGGCGGCTGCACGGCCATCGTCATGCCCGTGCGCATGACGAACGGGTAGACCGTGGCGGTCATCGAAGTCCCGGCGCACCTGGTGCGCGACCAGATACGGGCCCTGCGCTACGCCTTCCAGGAGGCGTGCCGCATGGCCAACGAGGCCGTGCGCCAGAGGGACTACTACCGGGAGCGCGCGCTCAGCGCCGAGTGCGCGCTCATGGAGGCCACGGGAGGCTGCCCAGAAGCGGCGGCCGACCCGTGCCTCAAGGCTTTCGGCCTCCGCTGCCGCGCGTGCGCGGAGGCCATGGACAAGGAGGCGAGGTACCTTTGATCAATTTGAGAAACCCCGGCCAGTTCTTGGCCGCGCTCGCATTCGGCCTCGTGGTCTCGGGGCTTGTTTGCGTGGCCGCCGGCGTCGGCGTCATCTTCGGCGACGGCGCGGGCTGCATGGCCATGGGCGTCGTGCTCGTGGCCTCCGGCGCGTCCGTCGGCGTCGCGTGGAAGAGGCTCTACCGCGAGATGGGGGGTGGCGGCGATGGAGAAGCCGAGTAGCTACGCCCTGTGGTCGCCCGTGTTCGGATGGGTGGCCCGCATCGGCGGCGCGTGGTACGTCTTGGAGGTGGTCGCGTGAGCATCGATGGATACTACGACTTCCTGGCCGCCAAGGCCGTCGAGCCGCCCGATGCGGGATTCGACCCGGGCGACGACGTGAGCGATGTGCTCTTCCCGCACCAGCGCGACATCGTGCGGTGGTGCCTGCGCGGAGGCCGGCGCGCCATCTTCGCCGCCTTCGGCCTCGGAAAGTCGCTCATGCAGTTGGAGATCATGCGGCTCGTGCTCGAGCGAGAGGGAGGCCGCGCGCTCATCGTGTGCCCGCTCGGCGTGCGCCAGGAGTTCGTGCGCGACGGGCGGCTTTTGGGCCTCGCGCCCAAGTTCGTGCGCACCGACGACGAGGTGGAGGGCGACGGGCTGTACCTGACCAACTACGAGAGCGTGCGCGACGGTCGGCTCGACGTGTCGGGCTTTGTCGCCGCGAGCCTGGACGAGGCGAGCGTGCTCCGATCCTACGGCTCCAAGACCTACCAGACGTTCCTCGAGCTGTTCGCGGGCGTGCCCTACCGCTTCGTCGCCACCGCCACCCCGTCGCCAAACCGCTACAAGGAGCTTATCCACTACGCCGGGTACCTCGGCGTCATGGACACGGGCCAGGCCCTCACGCGCTTCTTCCAGCGCGACTCCACCAAGGCGAACAACCTGACCATCTACCCCCACAAGGAGCGCGAGTTCTGGCTGTGGCTGTCCACCTGGGCCGTGTTCGTGCAGAGGCCGAGCGATCTGGGCTACTCCGACGATGGGTACGACCTCCCGGAGATCGAGGTGGTCTGGCACCGCGTGGCCGCGCCGGATGACGCCGAACTCCCTTGCGACCGCGACGGCCAGGTTCGCCTCGTGCGCGACTCTGCCATGTCGCTCTCGGAGGCCGCCGAAATCAAGCACGACACCATGGTGGAGCGCATCGCCAAGGCCGCCGAGATCGTGGCAGCCTCGCCGGAGGACAGCTTCATCCTGTGGCACGACCTGGAGGACGAGCGCCGCGAGATCAAGCGCCAGATACCCGAGGCCGTTGAGGTCTACGGCTCGCAGGATCTGGACGAGCGGGAGGCCCGCGTGATCGGCTTCTCGGACGGCGAGTTCCGGCTGCTGGCCACCAAGCCCATCCTCTCCGGCTCCGGCTGCAACTTCCAAAGGCACTGCCACCGCGAGATATTCTGCGGCGTCGGGTTCAAGTTCAACGACTTCATTCAGGCTATCCACCGCGTGCAGCGCTTCCAGCAGGAAAGCCCCGTGCGCATCGACATCATCTACGCCGAGGGCGAGGAGGGCGTGGTTGACGTGCTTCGCGAGAAGTGGCGCGCCCACGATGAGCTGACCTCCCGCATGGCCGAGATCATCCGCGAGTACGGGCTTTCCGACACGGCCGCAGCCGACGCCATGCGCCGCTCCATCGGCTGCGAGCGCCGCGAGGAGTCCGGCGACGGGTGGCGCGTGGTGAACAACGACACCGTGGAGGAGACGGCCGCCATGGAGTCCGACTCGGTAGACCTCATCGTGACGAGCATACCCTTCGCCAACCACTACGAGTACACGCCGAGCTACAACGACTTCGGGCACACCTCCGGAAACGGCGAGTTCTTCGCCCAGATGGACTACCTCACCCCCGAGCTTCTGCGCGTGCTTCGCCCCGGGCGAATCTACGCGTGCCATGTCAAGGACAGGATCCTGTTCGGCAACGTGACCGGGGCCGGCATCCCGACGGTAGATCCGTTCCACGCGCTCGTGATCGAGCACACCATGGGCCACGGTTTCGACTTCATCGGCATGGTCACCGTGGTGACCGACGTCGTGCGCGAGAACAACCAGACCTACCGGCTCGGGTGGACTGAGCAGTGCAAGGACGGCACGAAGATGGGGGTGGGGTGCCCCGAGTACGTGCTGCTGTTCCACAAGCCCCAGACCGACCGGACGCGCGGCTACGCCGACGTTCCCGTGGCCAAGGGCAAGGACGAGTACTCCCGCGCCCGCTGGCAGACCGACGCCCACGCCTTCTGGCGATCCTCAGGCGACCGCCTGCTGGGGCCGGACGAGGTGGCCGCGATGGACATCTCGGAGGTGTGCCGCGCGTTCTCCAAGCGCTCGTCGGATACGGTCTACGACTACCGCGAGCACGTGGCGCTCGCCGAGGAGATGGACGGGGCGGGGAGGCTCCCGGCCACGTTCATGGCGCTCGCGCCGTCCTCGTGGGCGCCGGACGTGTGGACGGACGTGAACCGTATGCTCACGCTGAACACCCAGCAGTCGCGCAAGCGGCAGCAGATGCACGTGTGCCCGCTGCAGTTCGACATCGTGGACAGGCTCATTGAGCGCTACAGCAACCCCGGCGAGCTGGTGTTCGACCCGTTCGGCGGCCTGTTCACGGTGCCTCTGCGGGCGCTTCTGGCGGGCCGTCGCGGCACCGCGACCGAGCTGAACCCCGGCTACTTCGACGACGGGGTGGCGTACCTGCGCGCGCACGACCAAGAGATGGCCGCGCCGTCGCTGTTCGACGTCGAGGAGGTGGCGTGATGGGGGGCGACTTCGAGGGCGAGACCGCCGAGGGCCTGTGCGAGTGGGCCAACGGCCTCGGGCTGTGCGAGTTCGAGATCCTCGAGCGGTACGGAAACAGGTACGTAGCCGCCTGCGGAGACAAGGTCGAGATAACCATGCTGACCGGCGGCAGGTTCGCCGATTGCGTCACCGGCCGCGCGGGAAACGCCATCGTCTACTACAACGCTCAAGACGACCGCAAGGGAAACTGCAGCGGATGGGGTATGGGCTGCGACAGCAGAGACGAGCTGGCGCGCGCCCTGGAGCGCGACGTGGAGCGCCTGGGCCTCTACAGCGGCCAGATGCGCCTCTTCTAGGGGGTCGGTGCCGATATGACCTGCATGAGGCCCTACGACGTGCCAGACGGCCCCCTGGAGCCGCCGGACGATGCCGTTCCGCGCCGATGGTGTGACCGCTGCGCCCACTGGAGCGAGTGCCCCTGCGGCTGCTGGTGGGGCTGGTGCTCCTACGCCGATGAGTTCACGTACCCAAGCGACTGGGATGACTGCGGAGATTTCGATGGAGACCCGCCGGATCCGCCAGACCCGCCAGACCCCGACGACCGATGACCGAGGCGATCAGAGAGGAGGTGCGCATGGCCGGAGAAGCCGGCGCGTACGACGAGGGCGGCATCTTCTCGGGGCCGCCCCCGTTCTGGAAGATGAGGCCCGAGACGATGGGCATCCTGGCCGGCGCACTCCTCATGGAGCGGCGAGACGCGCTGTGGCCGAGGCTGCTCGGCCCTATGTGCAGCATCGTCCGCGACGCCGGCGCGCTGCCCGAGAAGGAGGCCCTGTGGCTTTGGGACTGGATGAAGTCGACCGGGCGCGCCACGGTGCCCTTCGACGACTTCCAGTGCGTCCAGCTCTCGCGCGGCTGGGCGGCGGGGCTTCTCGACGGGCGCGACGAGACTGCGAACCGCGCCATTTCCGGACTCGTGGAGATCGGCCTTCTGACGCCCGTCCACCGTGGCGTGAAGGGCCACGCGAGCCTCTACGTCGTCAACCCGCCCCCGCCGATACCCCCACTTTAACCCCGGCAACCGTGGGGGAAACGCGCGTTCGAACGTCTGGAAATAACCCCACAGTTACTTAAAGGAGTGTGGGGGCATTCCGACGGTCGGCGCGCGAATAGCCCCACAGTCAATAGGGGTAAGTGTGGGGGCAAATACCCCCACAGTCGGGGGCCATAACCCCACAGTAGGGCGAAAATACCCCCACAGTCGGGCCAAAATACCCCCACAGTTAACCAAGGTTTCCCCAGGGAAATCGAACATAAGCATAGATAAGCATAGATAAGCAGAGCTAGAAGAGAGGAAGACCCGCAGTGAAGGGGGAGAGGCGGCAATTCAGCCGAGTCGCCCTCGCTCGCGGCACCGCCCGCGCGGGCCCTCCTCGGAAAGGACATCGCATGAGAACCAAGGCGATCTACACCATCGGCTACCCCGGCGTGAGCGAGCCCATCGCCGCCTTCGACGACTACGACGAGGCGGCCGTCATGGCGCGCCGCGTCTTCTCGGAGGATCCTGCGTCCCGCATCAAGGCGGTGCCGTTCTACGGGTGCCTACCCGCCGACGACTTCGAGAAGGCGTCAGTGAAGGTCTCAGGGCCCGTCTGCGAGCCGCAGGAGGCCGGAGATGGCCGATAAAGACCCCAAGGACATGACCGCATCGGAGCTGCTGCGGGAAGCCGGCAATGGCTACGAGGGATCTAGCGGCACCGTGATGACAAACCTGATCGACCTCATTTGCCTGAGCAGAAAAATCCGGCATTCCGAGTGATTATACGCCCTTGCCGACAAGATCGACGCCGAGCTTGCCCAGGCCCGCGAGCTTTCCCTGCTCCGTGGTGCCGAGCTGTGGGCCAAGGCCAACGGCTGGCCCGACTTCAAGCCCAGCGAGGACTTCGGCGCATGGCTCGACCGCTGCGCCATACCGCGCCCACGCTTCGAGGACGGGGAGCCGGTGCATATCGGAGACAAGGCTGAGCACCCGTACACAGGCGAGACGTGCACGATTGACTGCATCAACACGTTCGATGGTTCCTATTGCCTCGGGTTCGTTGAGGAGCGCAGCGCGTCATTATGCGACGGAGAGCGCGTCAAGCGCCCCGCCCCCGAGGATCTGGGAGCCGACGGGAAGCCGATCGTGGTGGGTGAGACGGTGTGGCTGACCGACGAGGGCAAAGCGCACGCAGGCAGTGTCGATTTTAAAGCCGGGCCGAGGTCTTACGGATTATTCGGCGTCGAAGTCGGCGAGCCGCTCACGGTGCTCGGATTTAAGCGGAAGATCAGAGGAAGCGATCACCGCTTTGTGATGTTCGACCATCACTCCAAGCCGTGGTGCGACGCATCGTGGATCACCCACACCCATCCCGACACACAGGAGCGCATCGATCGGGACGCCAGAAAGGGCTACATGACCTATTGGGAGTGCGTTGGATGCTCGTGCGAAAGATGCCCAGCGAAGATCGACGGCGATAAGCCGTGGCGGTGGTACCACGCCTACAGCTGCGAAGGTGCCATGGTGCTCGACCTGCTGCGCCGCCAAAGGGAGCTGGACAAGCGGACGGGAGGCGCGGAATGATCTGCCAGATGAGCCTCGCCAATTCCGAGGCCTTCAACCACGGGGCCATGGAGTGCGACCCCGACTGCGCGTGGGCGTTTGAGTGTAACGGAAAGCTGTCCTGCGCGCTCGCCATTCGTTGCGTGGGAATGCAGGGAGCCAACACGCAACCACTGGATGATGATGACGAGAAGGGAGGCGAGTAGCCGTGTGCGAGGCCTGCGGGATACCGTGCAAGACCGTGGACGAGTGGTTGGAGGAGGCGCTATGAGGCGGTTCGCGCGAAAGCCCTCGGGCTGCTTCGTCATCCCGATTCGCGAGTGCAGGGGCGAGATGAGGTACAGCCGGTTCGCCGAGACGGGCGAGTGTCTGGGGTTCGGGACATCGGAAAAGAACGACGAGCCCCATCCCTGCTGCCAAGAGTGCAGGTACCTCGCCGGCGATCTGAGAGGAGACGAAAGATGAGCGATGAGCTGAAGCCCTGCCCTCTGTGCGGTGGCCCGGTGCTAATACACCGCCGCACCGACGGCCAAGTGGACGGCATCGTGTGCGACGAGTGCCTTCTCACGTTGGAGGCGGTAGACGTTTGCCCGGAATGGCACACGCTCGACGAGCTGGTGCTTCGCTGGAACGCCCGCGCGGCCGTCACCGACGAGCAGTTCGCACAGGCCGTCCACGACGGGGAGACGTGGCAGAAGGTGAGGGAGTGCTGCATCGACGGTGTGAGTGGCGGTGGAAACTGTGGGACGACAACGTATCGTCTGTCGTGCGGCCATGTCGCCGTCATGCCCATGGGTGCGCGCTTCGCGTACTGCCCGAACTGCGGCGCGAAGGTGGTGGCCGAATGAGCGAAGTCGAGAAAGTGTGCGGGAACTGCGCCAACCACTGCCGCACGAGCAAGTACGGCAGCAGGGGAGGTTCCGTGAAAGCTTGCCGCCCCGAGGTCATGGCGTGGAAGCGGAGCATCGAGGGCGCGCGGCTGTTCACCCGCGACTACAGGGGCTACGGCCCGCGCCACCGTTGCCACAGGCCAGACGACTTCGAGCCAAGGGAGGCCCCGTGTTAGCCCGCGCCGCCCTGGCGGCGGTGCTGGTGCCCCTGGGGATCGTGTGCTGGGTGGCGATGGACGAGATAAGGAGGTGCCGCTGATGTGCTACTCGGGAATATGCGACTTCGAGGCCGGGGGAGACCGAGCGGGCGAATGCGCCGCGCCGCGCGGGTTCAGGGAGCGGTACGGGGTTTCCCCGTGCATCGTCGGCGGCTGCTACGAAGACCCCGACGACGAGAGGTGGGCCGAGGAGCACGCGGACGAGATCGAGAAGGCCCGAGAGGCGTTGGCCGTCATCGGTGATCGGTTCCAAGATATGCTCAGATGCGTCGGCGACGCGCTCCCCAGGGACGCGCCGCAAGGCCGCCAGAGGTTCGCGGCCTGCCGCCATGGAAAACTGCCGAGAGCGCCACGGAAGATGCGGTGACGCGCTATAATCTACGAACCTTGAAAACCGAATAGTGGAAGGACTGGCACATGACCGACGTTAACGCGCGCTGCGCCCAAGAGATCCTGGAAGGCTACGGCATCGCCTGCGACGAGCTGGAGAGCCTGACCGAGGAGCACGACCGAATCATCAGTGCGCTCTACTCGATCACCTCCGACCCCTCGGCATCGGGGGGAGGATCCTCGGCCGACAAGCTGGGCGGCGGCGTGGCCAAGCTCGTAGACCTCTGCAACAGGATCGACGACGAGATCAAGCGCTACATCTCCGTGAGGGACGAGGCGCGCTCGCTCGTTAGGGCCGTCATGCACGAGAACATCCAGCTCGGCCAGTGCCTCCACTATCGGTACATCGACAGGGACAGGCCCACGGTCGCCGCCTACCGCATGGGGTACTCCGACAGGAACTACCGGCGCGTGCACATCCGCGCCATGGAGATGGCACAGGAAATCGTCAGCAAGGAAACCGCACGGTAAAGTTGTCCGCAAATGTCCGCTAAACCTGTGATATGGTGTAGCCAGTCAGAAACGCGGAAGGGGAGAGATCCCGTCCGCAAGAGAGAGAATCAACCGAAGGGACGTCATGCGGCGTCCCTTTTTTCATGCCCTGAAACGGATCGAGCCATGAGGGTACCCAAAGACCGCTCCCTCGCGTCGTGGATAAGTGAGCTTATAAAGGGCGGCAGACTGTACCGCTTCTACAAGACCGACGAATGGAGGATCCTCCGCGATGCCGTCATGGCAGACGCCCACGGGGAGTGCGAGTGGTGCCGCGAGAAGGCGGGGCCGCCCGTGCGCGCCACGTGCGTCCACCACGTGAACGAGGTCAAGGATCGCCCGGAGCTGGCGCTGTCCCGCTACTACACCGACGCCGAGGGGAATATGCAGAGGAACCTGTGGGCCATATGCGAGGCGTGCCACAACAAGGCCCACGGGAGATTCCAGGGGCCGAGGAGGAAGAGAGGCGATGAGAGGCCGCTGACGGACGAGAGATGGTGAATGCGGCATCTTTGCCCACCTGATGCGAGATAGGCCCCCCAGCCCCCCTTGGGGGGTCTCACAAGAGGGGCTGGCAACGGGGGGAGATACCCGACAAGTTAGAAAATTTTCCTTTTTTGGCCGACTTTTGAGAGGAGGTGATGCCGTGGCCGGACGACAGAGACAGCCCGTGGAGGTCATCGCCGCGCGCGGAAAGACCCATCTGACGCGGGCGGGTTACGACGAGCGCAAGGCGTCGCAAGTCAACGTGCCCATCGACTTGCGCGACATCGAGCCTCCCGAGTACCTTTTCCAGTGGCCCGAGCGCGTGGCCGACTTCGACCGCTACGCCAAGATGCTCTCCCATCTCATGCCGGACAGCTTCGGGCAGCCCGACGCCGACCTCCTGGCGCGCTACGTGGTTTCCGAATCGCTTTACGAGTCGTTCACCGCAAAGCTCGTCGGTCTCTCGAAGCCAGAGGACATCAAGGCGGTTCAGATCGCCCAAGACCGCGCGTTCAAGCAGGCCCACACCTGCGCCTCATCCCTGGGCCTCACCGTGACGTCGCGCTGCAAGCTCGTCGTGCCGGTCGCCGAGGACGATGGCGGCGAAGAGGAGTTCTGACCTCCGTCCCAGGAAGCGGCGGCGCATCGACTGCCCCGAGATCACCGAATGGATGAGGCTGGTCGAGACCGGCGGCATCGAGGCATGCGCCGAGCAGCACCAGCTCGTTGCCCATGTGCGGCACGTGTTCGCTACCGAGGATCTCATCATCGACTACGGGCGCATCGAGCGGTACATGGGGTACCAGAAGTACTTCCCGTTCGACCTCCTCCCGTGGGAGAAGTTCTGCTTCACGCTCTTCATGTGCGTGTTCAAGGCCGACGGCACGCCCCGCTGGGACGAGATGTTCATCTACGTCGGGCGCGGAGCCGGAAAGAACGGCTTCGACGGCTTCGTGGCGTTCTGCGCCATCACCAACGCCAACGGCATCGGCTTCTACGACGTCGACATCTGCGCCAACTCCGAGGAGCAGGCGAAGACCTCGTTCGACGACGTCTACAACGTCCTCGAAGATCCTGACAACTACAGGAAGTTCCAGCGGTCTTTCTCCTGGAACCAAGTCGTCATCACGAGCAAGTCCACCAAGTCCCGCATCAAGTACCGCACCGACAACCCGAAGAGCAAGGACGGCCTTCGCTCCGGCATGGTCATCTTCGACGAGGTGCACGCCTACGAGAACTGGAAGAACATCAACGTCTTCACCACGGGCCTCGGCAAGAAGCCACACCCGCGAAGGCTCTACACGACAACCGACGGCGACGTGCGCGACGGCGTGCTCGACTCGCTGAAAAGCAAATCGAAGAAGATCCTCTCCGGAGAGAAGCACGACAACGGCTTTCTTCCGTTCATGTGCAAGCTCGACCGCCCCGAGGAGGTCAACGACCCCAGGAACTGGGAGAAGGCGAATCCATCCCTCCCGTATCTGCCAATCCTTCACACCGAGATCGAGAAGGAGTACGCCGACTACGTAGAGAACCCCGCCGTCAACTTCGATTTCATGACCAAGCGCATGAACTGCCCGGTTGCCGCCCAGGAAAGCCCCGTGGCGAAGTGGGAGGACATCCTGGCGACGAACCGCGAGGTGCCGGAGCTGTACGGATGGCCCTGCATCTGCGGCATCGACTTCGCCAAGACAAACGACTTCGTGGCCGCTGTGCTGCTCTTCCGCGAGAACGGGCAGTACTACGCCATATGCCATACGTGGGTCTGCCGCCAGTCGGCAGATCTCGGGCGCATCAAAGCGCCACTTGACGAATGGGAGGCCGCCGGCCTCCTCGAATTCGTGGACGACGTAGAGGTGTCCCCCTGGCTCGTGACCGACTGGCTGATCGACCAAATGCGCCTCTACGACGTCATGAGGGTCTCCATCGACTCCTACCGCTTCTCGCTGCTCAAGCGCGAGCTTGAGGGCATCGGATTCGACGACAAGAAGCGGAAGAACATCAAGCTCGTGCGTCCCAGCGACATCATGCTCGTGCAGGTCAAGATCAACTCGCTCTTCCTCAACCAGTCGATAGCCTGGGGCGACAACCCGCTCATGCGCTGGTACACGAACAACGCGAAGCTGGTTCCGGCCGCGCACGGCAACTTCACCTACGGGAAGATCGAGGAGAAATCGAGAAAGACGGACGGTTTCATGGCCTTCGTGGCGGCCATGACCCAGGAAGGAGAGCTGCCCGAATGCAACGAGATCGAGTTCATCGAGCCTTTGGTGGTTTAGGAGGTGGTGCCTAGTGAATGTCCTTGAGTTCCTCGACTTCCGCGTCAAGACCGACGAGATCAGGCCCGCCGACGGCGCGAGCCTCGGGGACGACGCCGCCATGCTGTACTTCAAGGCGGCCGCCACCGACACCGCCATCGGGTACGTGGCCGACTCCATCGCGAGCTGCGAGATGCGCGTGATGGTCGAGGGCGAGCCGAAGCGCGGCGACCTCTACCGTAAGCTCAACCTGCGCCCCAACCCCGTCATGAGCGCCTATCAGCTCAAGGTCGGCATGATCTACCGGCTCATGACCATGGGAGAGGCCCTCATCGTCCCCGTCGGCAACGGCCTGTACCTCGCCGACGGATTCAACAAGACCGACATCGACTTCGGGCGCGCGACGTTCGAGAACGTCACCGTGAGCGGATTCCAGATCCGCCGCCGCTACGGCCCGGGCGAGGCCATCTACCTCACCTTCGGAAACCAGCGCGTGAAGCGCCTCGTTGACGGTATGTTCGAGTCCTACGCAAAGATGATGGGATCTGCCGTCGCCGGGTACCAGGCCGGGGCCGGGACGAAGTGGAAGCTGACCGTCGAGCAGGGAGGCTCGGGAGACCGCCGGTTCAACAAGGCGGCCGAGCAGCAGCGGAACGACCCGCGCGAGATGCTGCAGACTTTCATCCGTGGTGCCAACGCCGTCTACTTCGAGACGCGCGGCCAGGAGCTGAAGGAGATCGACGTGAAGGGGTGCCCCTCCGACGACCTCATCAAGATCCGCAAGGACGCCTTCGAGCTGGTCGCGAGCATCTACAAGATCCCCCAGTCGATGCTGTTCGGCAACATGACGAACCTCGACGAGATCACGCGCGTTTTCCTCACGTTCACCGTGAAGCCCCTCGCCAAGCAGATCTCCGAAGAGCTTACCTCCAAGCTCTTCGACCCCCTCGAATGGTACCGGGGGAGCGAGGTCGTGGTGGACACCTCGCGCATCAAGTACATCGACATCTTCGACAGCGCCCCGTCGGTGCAGCAACTGCTCGGGGCCGGCTACTCCATGGACGAGCTGCGGGAGTACCTCAACCAGCCGACCATCGGAACGGAAGAGTCCCAGCAGCACCTCATCACCCGAAACTTCGGGCCCATCGACGAGGTGCTGCGCCAAGTCATCCAGGAAAGGGGGTGAGAAATGAAGCATTACTTCTCTCTCGCGAAGGAGGGCCGAAAGGCACGCCTCGACATCTACGGCGACATCACGTCGCGCCCGTGGCTCGAGAGCGACATGAGCGCCAAGATCCTCTCCACCCAGCTCGAGGAGCTGGGGGACGTTGACGAGATCGAGGTGCACATCAACAGCTACGGCGGCGAGGTGGCCGAGGGACTTGCGATCTACAACGCCCTGCGGGGCCATGCCGCCCGCGTCAAGACCGTCTGCGACGGGCTGGCGTGCTCCATCGCGTCGGTGATCTTCATGGCCGGCGACGAGCGCGTGATGCGCAAGGCGTCGATGCTCATGATCCACAACGCGTGGGCCTACGGCGAGGGCAACGCCGCCGAGCTTCGCAAGCAGGCAGACGATCTGGACGCCATCACCGAGGCGTCGAAGGCCGCCTACCTCTCGCGCGTCTCCATCGACGCCGATGAGCTTACGGCCCTCATGGACGCCGAGACGTGGATTGCCCCCGGGCGCGCCGTGGAGATGGGGTTCGCCACCTCCGTGGACGAGTTCGACGAAGCCCCCGGCCCCTCTCAGTGCGCGCTGCGCGCCCTCGTGGCGCTGGCGGCCGCCAAGGAGGCCGACCCGGAAGACCCCGACGATCCGGACGACCCGGAAGATCCGGAAGACCCGGACAATCCGGAAGTCGCCGACGACACCGGCGGCGGCGAAGACCCCGACGACCCCGACGACGGGGACGACGAGGAAAAGCCCAAAGAGGCGCTCCAGCGACTGGGGCGCTTTTTTAATGCCATCAACCAGTAGAAGGGAAACCAAATGACCATCAAGTTCGCCAACATGGAGGCCTGCGAGCACCTGGCCGAGGCGATGCTCTCGGAGACCGCAGACCCGAACGCGCTGGCGCTCGCCTGGGCCGGCTACTCCGAGTCCATCGCCAACGAGCTGCGCGCCGAGTTCGAGCAGTACGGCCCCAACATCGACGCCGCTGCCATGGAGTCGCGCGGATACCGCGTGCTGACCGCCAAGGAGCGCGCGTGGTACGAGAAGGTCTCCCAGGCCCTGCGCGACGCCAAGACCGAGCAGGCGTTCATCGACATCATCGGCACCAACGACCAGGACACCCTGATGCCGCCGACCATCATCCAGGACGTCTTCTCGGACATCCAGAAGGAGAGCAAGCTGCTCGCCAAGGTCGGCTCGCAGTACGTCGGCTACGCCACCAAGTTCATTATGAACGACGCCTCGATCCAGATGGGCGCGTGGGGCAAGGTCACCGACGCCATTACCAAGGAGATCGAGGGCGCTATCAAGGTCATCTCCATGGAGCAGAGCCGCTACACCGCCTTCTGCATCATCCCGCTCGACGTTCTGGACATGGGGCCGGAGTTCGTGGACGCGTTCATCCGCGCCCTCATGGCCGAGTCCATGCTCTACGGTCTCGAGCAGGCCGTCGTCAACGGCTCGGGCGTCAATATGCCCATCGGCATGATGCGCGACCCGGAGGGTTCGTTCAGCCAGACGACGGGCTACCCCGCAAAGACCGCCGTCAAGGTCACGTCCTTCGCCCCTGCCGAGTACGGCGAGCTTCTGGCAGATCTCGCCGAGACCCCGACGGGCCGCCAGCGAGTATTCGACGAGGTGATCCTGGTGACCAACATGAGCGACTACCTCACGAAGATCATGCCGGCCACCACCGTGCAGTCAACCATGGGCGGCTACGTGTCCAACGTGTTCCCGTTCCCGACCGACCCCATCCCCTGCGCGTCCGTGCCGACCGGCAAGGCCGTCCTTGGAATCCCGAAGCTCTACAAGCTCGGCATCGGCGGCTCCCGTAACGGCATCGAGTACGACGACTCCTTCAAGTTCCTCGACGACTGCCGCACCTTCAAGGCGATCCAGCACGCAGCCGGACGCCCCTACGACGATGCCAGCTTCATCGTGCTCGACATCTCCGACCTCGACCCGGCCTACCTCACCGTCCGCAACATCGGCGAGCTTCCCGGCGGCGTCGAGGTCTCCGGCGAGGTGACCACCAAGGCCGCCGCAGAGACGCCGAGCGTGTAGGCCATGGCCGCCGATGAGATCCCGGCGGTGGAGTGCGCGCTTTTCCAGCAGGTGATGCGCAAGCTGAAGATCACGTGGGACGACGACGAGACGACGCACCGCGTTCGCGACGAACTCATCCCCAACGCCGAGGCGGCCCTGCGCGACCGCCTCGGCATCCCCGACTCGGCCGGCTTCTCGTTTCTGGTGCCCGGTGCCGAGAACATCCTGCTTGAGAACCACTGCTGGTACGCCTACTACGACGCGCTGGAGGAGTTCTACGAGGCCTACTTCGACCTCATCGAGGAGTGCCGCAGAAAATGGGAGGTGATCCAGTATGCCCTTGAAAAAGAAGCGGAAGGCGCAGACGCTCGCTGACGGGGTGGCAGACCTCTACCGCGAGCGATCCGACCGGAAAACGCCGTTCGGGGCTGCCATCGCGCCCAAGAGCGCCGAAGACATGGACTTCATCGCCCGCCTCCACTTCTCGCGCGAGTCGAAGCGCGAGCGTGACATCGAGTTCGCCGACAAGGTTGGCTTCACGCTCTCGCAGAAGATCAAGTGCCACCGCATCCCCGGCATCGGGAGCGGATGCCGCGCGGTCATCGACGGCGCGATGTACAAAGTCGCCTACGCCGACGAGGACGGCCCGTTCGTGTACCTGTTCCTCGACGGCGGCTCTCCTTTGGGGGAGGTGGCAGGCGATGGAGCCGATTCTTGAGGCCATCAGCGACGCGCTTGAGAGGTCGGGCGAGGATCGCGTGTTCTACGGCATCGCCATAGGCCTCGACTCCAGGCGCGCCGATCCTTGGAACTTCACCGTGTACTCGCGAGAGTCCATCGACCCGAGCGCCAACAAGACGGGGCGCACGCGCCGCTACACCGTGGCCGTGACCCGCGAGTGCTACCTGCCAGAGGACGTTCTCCAGCGCGTGGTGGACGCGCTGGACGCCATCCCCGGGGCGCGCATCGACGGCATCTCCTACGAGTACGCGATCAACCCCGGCACGGGAAACCCCGTGGAGCAGGCCATCGTCACCGTGGCGAAGGCAGAGAAACGATGAGCGGGTTTCGGCTCGACGTCGATTCCGTGCGCGACCTCGAAGTCCGCGTGCGGGCCTACGGCGAGGGCGCGGAGGACGTCGTCAACGGCGTCATCCACGATGAGGCCGGCCCGCTCATCTACGGTCGCATCAACCCGCTCATCCACCCGTCGGGACGCCGTTTCAAGGGCCACACGGCGTCCGCTTCGAAATCGAAGTGGCCCGTCTACCGCACGAACGAGAACCTGGCCGTGACCGTCACGACGACGGCCAAGTTCCGATACCTCTACTTCCCCGACGACGGGGGAAAGACAAGAAACCACGCCGGAGGCCAGCACTTCATGCTCCGGGGCGCGCAGGCCGCCGCCCCGACGATCATGGAGCGCTGCGTCGCCGCGCTGACAAGAGAATGGGAGCAGTAAATGACTGCAAAGGCAATCACGGAGACGGTGTTCTCGGAGTACGAGGTGCGCCGCCTCCACATGATCTTCCCCGCGCTCTCCGAGACGGAGCAGCCCGAGGTTGGAACCATCAAGTGCATCGGCTCCATGGAAGAGGCGAGCGAGGTTCTGAAAGTTAGCAAGAAGTGTCGCGGCGTCGTCGCGAAGACGCGCACGCGCGGAACTGGCTCGGGAACCATCAAGCTCACGCTGCATATGCCGTGGGCGCTCTACGTCCGCGCTCTCGCGCTCGACGGTGACAAGAATCTCATCGACGGAGTGAAGGCCTACGGGCGCAACTCGCTTCACCCTGAGTTCTGCCTGACAGCCGACGTATTCGACGAGGACGACGTCGAGAAGTTCAAAGCGTGGCCGCGCTGCAGCGTCACCAGCGGCCCGGCTCGCAAGGTGGAGAACGGCGCGGAGGAGGTTGCCGAGATCGAATTGGAACTGTCGTTTATGCCCGACGACTACGACAACGGAATGTACGAGGCCATGGCCTTGGATCTCAAGGACGATACGGCGAAGACGAGCTGGCTCAAGGCGTTCGACCCGTCCATGGTGCACGTTACGGAGGCTTAAACATGACTACCGCCAAGAAGACCACGACCCGTAAGACCACGGCCGATAAGGTCGCAACCGACAATGCCGCCGATGCGAATGCGGCACAAGCCACTGATGCGATCACCGTCGACGGCGACAAGCTCGCTGCTGCGGTTGCCGATACCGATCGCGTGGATCATCCCGCGCCCGAAGAGGCAGAAGCAGGCGGCAAGGTGGCGGTCATCTGCCTCCGAGAGTTCAATGATCTGGACGAGGGCATCCGCCGCCACGTCGGCGACCGCTTCAGCGTAACTCCCGAGCGCGCTGCCGGCATCATCGCCAAATTCAAGCCTGAACTCATCGCGGTGATCGGCGGCGGCGATGAGTAAGAACATGAAGCACGCATCGCTCAGCACCCGAAGAAAACTCGTCCTGAACGACGGCTCGCAAGTTGATCTCACGCTCAACAACGCCCTTCTCTACCGGCTCAGATCCGAGCGCAAGATCGAGTACGACAAATTCAACGACTTCATCTTCAACGGCGGCAAGGACTACTTCCAGCTAGTCGACGTGTTGTACGTCGCCTACCTGTGCGGGCAGCTCGATGGCCGAGGAAGCCTCGACGGTGCAATGAGCAACGTCGACTTCATGCTCGCCCTTCCCGAAGACCCCAACGCCATCGCCGAGGAGGTTCAGTGGCTAACGGCCCCAAAAAAGATGAGGGATTCCGTGGCCCCCTCGAGAAGCGGACAAGCCGAATAAGGAAGAACATCGGCGGCAGACGTGTGAAAGCCCCTCATGTCGTTTTAGACGGCATAGAGGATCTCTACTCGGTCGTCGTCGGCGTGATCGGCGTTCCGGACGAGTTGTTCTGGTGCGCCGACTTCTCGCTTGTTCTCACTCTCGCCGAGAACAAGAGGGCGTGGGACGAGTGGATATCTGCCGAACGCGAGCATTTGATCAACAAGGAAAGGAGGTGACGTAATGGCGGGCAAGGACGAGGCCAAAATTAAGTTCAGCGCCGACACATCTGAGTTCAGCGCCGCAATCAAGAGGGCCGGAGACTCCATGGTTCAGCTTCGCGGCGAGTTGAAGTTGAACGAAGCGCAGATGGCCAACGCAGGCCAGAGCGTCGACGGACTATCCAAGAAGCACGACCTGCTCGTGCAGCATGACGCGGCCCTCTCGCAGAAGATCGAGGCCCTGAACGGCAAGCTGGAGAAGGCCCGCGAGATCTGGGGCGAGAACTCCCAGGAGGCGCAGCGCTACGCCAACCAGATCACCGCCGCCCGCACCGCCCAGGAGCGGGTGCGCGGCCAGATCGAGGCCGTGAGCGAGGCCCTTGACGGCCAGCGCGAGGCCGAGCAGCGTGCCGAGAGCGCGCTCGGCAAGTTGAACGCGACCATCGACGAGCAGCAGGCCGAGGTGTCCCGCCTCGCCGAAGAGTACAAGGGCGCGGTCGTCCAGTACGGCCGGACGTCCGACGAGGCCAATGAGCTGGAGTCGGCCCTGCGCGAGGCCAACGCGGCCCTGAACGACAGCAAGGGCCGGCTCGCCGATGCCGAGCGTGCCTGCGACGAGTTGACCGGATCGCTGTACGACATGGCCGACTCGGCGCTCGACGGGAAGAACTCCATCGAGGAGCTGGCGGCCGGCACCATGCTCGCCGACTTCGGCGAGGCCGCCATCGACGCCGCTACCGAGGCCGTCAAAAGGCTCGTGGTCGAGTCCGACACGGCGGCGAGCAAGATCAAGACCGCCTTCGGCGGCTATGCGTCCGAGCAGTTCGGCGAGCTTGAGGACGCGCTGAAGCGCATCTACGCCAGCAACTACGGCGACAGCCTGGAGGACATCGCGGACGCGGGCCGCGAGGTGGTGGCGGTGCTGGGCAACGACCTCAGCACCGAGAGCTTCGAGGAGCTTACCACCCAGGCGATCATCCTGCGCGACGCCTTCGACATCGACGTCAACGAGTCCATCAAGGCGGCCAACCAGCTCATGACCCAGTTCGGCTACGACGGCAAGGCGGCCTACGATATGCTCGCCGCCGGCTGCCAGGAGGGCCTGAACGCCAACGGAGAATGGCTCGACGCCGTGTCCGAGTACTCGGTCTACTACGAGCAGTTGGGGCTGTCGGCCGAGGATATGTTCAACACCATGGCTGCAGGATCAAAGACGTTCCTCAACGGCACCGACAAGGCCGGCGACGCCATCAAGGAGTTCTCGATCCGCGCCATCGACATGAGCGATTCCTCCAAAGAGGGCTTCGAGCTGATGGGGCTTTCGGCCGACGACTTCGCCGCGAGGATCGCAGCGGGCGGCGACACGGCGCGAGACGCCACCATCGAGACGGTAAACGCGCTGCTCGCCATGGAAGATCCAATCAAGCAGAACACCGCCGGCGTCGATCTGTTCGGCACGATGTGGGAGGACATGGGACGAGACGGCATGGAGGCGATGCTCGGCCTCATGGGCGCTGCGGCAGACACCGCAGGCACCATGGACGAGATCGACCAGATACGATACGACAACGTGGCAGACCAGGCCGAGGGGCTGAAGCGGCGCTTCGAGAGCGAGATCCTGATGCCTTTGGTCGACGTTATCCAGCCAGCCCTCGGCGAGTTCTTCGCCTTCGCTAGCGACAACTTCTCATGGCTCGGGCCGGTCGTGGCCGGAGTCGCCGTCGCGTTCGGCGTGCTCGGAACCGCCATGGCCATCTCTGGAACCATCCAGGCGGTTACGGGTGCTATGGCGGCCCTGAACATCACCATGAACATGAATCCCGTTGTTCTTATCGTTTCTGCGATAGCGGCGCTCGTGACCGCGTTCATTTTGTTGTGGAACAACTGCGAAGAGTTCCGCAACTTCTGGACAGGACTGTGGGACTCGATCTGCCAGACCGCATCGGCCGCCGCCGACTGGTTCATGGCGAACGTCATCGCGCCCGTCGGCGACTTCTTTACCAAGCTCGGCGAGACCGTCTCCGGCGTGTGGGAGTACGTGGCCGCAGCGGCGCAGCAGGGATGGGACGCCATCTGCAACGCCGTCCAGGTCGGCATCATGTTCGTCCAGGAGATCATATCTGCCGGCGTCGAACTCTTGCTCGTCCCATGGAACTTCGTCTGGCAGAACTTCGGCGTCTACCTCCAGGCCGCATGGGACGGGATCTTCTCCATCGTGTCCGCAGGCCTTGATACCATCGGATCATGGCTGAGCGAGAAGCTGTCGGTTCTATCTGCGCTGTGGAGCGCTGGATGGAGCGCCATATCCACGGCCGCATCGTCGTCATGGAGCGCCATAACGTCCATCGTCGGTGCCGGAATCGACGCCGTGCACTCGTGGGTGAGCGACAAGGTGCAGATGGTCAGGGCGGTATGGGACGTTTGCTGGGGCGCTGTTTCCAGCAGAGTCCAGGCCGCATGGTCTACCGTGACGTCTGTCGTCGCCGCCGGTGTGAGTGTCGTTCAGGAAAAGTTCAATGCTGTCAAATCTACTGCGGAGTCGGTTTGGAACGCGGTCAAATCTGCCATCGAGACTCCGATCAAGGCCGCCGTCAGTACCGTAAAGGGGGCTATCGACAAGATCAAAGGGTTCTTCAACTTCTCGTGGAAGCTTCCAGATCTGAAGCTACCGCACCCCTACATAGAGGGCAGCTTCAGCCTCAATCCTCCGTCGGTTCCGCATTTCGGTATCAAATGGTACGCCAACGGAGCGATCCTCACCAGGCCGACCATCTTCGGAGCGCTTGGAGACAAGCTCATGGGCGGTGGAGAGGCCGGCCCCGAGGCCGTCCTGCCCATCAGCAAGCTCCAGGGCTACATCGACGCATCATTCGAGCGCAATCGCGAGTACGGAGACGATGTGGATCGCCTGATCGAGGCCATGGCGGCCAACCAGGGCCAGACGAACAACTTCTACGGCGTCAAATCGCCGTCAGACGTTGTCCGCGCTCTGAGGATCAGCCGCACCTACGGTTTGGCCGGTGATCGCAATGGCTGACGATATCACGATGCGCGTCGTCAGGAGCGACGGCGCGCAGATGGTGTTCGACGGCGCATCTTCAGGATGGGGCATCGAACAGGGCGATTCCTCGGAATGGGCGACGCTCGATCAGACCGTCAAGACGTCTCCGAACATCATCCGCGACGGCGTGGCGCGCGTGTCGAAGAGGCTCGACGACAAGGATCGGACGGTCACCGCCTACTATTTCGGCAGCGAGCCGGAGGCGAAGGTGAGGGCGCGCGCAATCTCCTTCTTCAACCCGAAGTACGAGTTCCGGGTGTACAAGACCTATCTCGGAGTCACTAGGTGGTACGAAGGAGACCTGCTGGCGTTCGCCATCGAGGACAACGCCGCATCGATCATGCCCACGATCAAGTTCACGATCCTGTCAATGGACGTCTACTACCGCGACGCCGACCGCAACGAACGTCCATTCGGATCCTCCACCCCGCGACTCGGTTTCCCGTTCGTTTCGCACCTCGCGAGCGACAAGAGGCGCCCCCGAGACCATCCCGCCGGGTTCGTCGTCAGCGAGCTTGTCTATTCCGGGCTCAACACGGTGTGGAACACCGGCGATGTCCCATGCTGGTACCGCGTCGAGATCAGGGCCAAGGGCGAGATTGTCAACCCAAAGATCGACAAGGACGGAAAGTTCGTTCAGCTAAACACCGTCCTTGTCGAGGGGGATGTCGCCATCATCGATTTCGAGTCATCTCCACCGAAAGTTACCGTTAACGGCGTCAACGCCATCGCTCTGGCGTCGCGGGACAGCAAGTTCACTGGGATGCAAATGCAGGTCGGAAAAAACAAGTTCCGCTTCGATTGCGACAACCAAGACAGCAGGGCGCTTGCTGAAGTTCGCGTTCTCTTCCACCGTCTCTATCTGGGGGTGTGACATCATGGAAAATCTCGAGGTGTTCGCTCTCGACGCTCGGATGCGGAGAGCGAGCGGGTCAATTCCTTACGCATCGCTGCAATGGTCGCGCAGGTTTCGCAAGCCCGGGCAGTTCTCCATGCAGGTATCACGCGATGTGTACGATCCGTCATGGGCTTATATCTATTGCGACGATAGGCCAGAAACTGGCATAATCCAGAAGGTGCAGACAGATGACGACGACTTCAACTCGGAAGCATCTGCTGGAGTTGACATTGTGACACTTAGCGGGTTCTTTCTCGAGGGCAGGCTTAACGACTTCGTGTTCCTCGTCGAGGATGTCGAAGATTTTAACTGGAAGTACACCCCGCCGCCAACCAGATCGTTCGATCCGGCACCGAGGGACGATCCGAAGGCGTGGGCGTCAAGCGGCGGCTTCATCTACACTGAAGGGCCAAGCGGAGAGCTTTCCGGGTACGATCCCGTAAACCACGTGCAGAAGCCGCTTGCATCGTCGGTTGCCAATGGCGACGGGTCGGTCACGGTAACCGATCTCACCGGAGCGACCTACACCGTCCATCCGATTGAGTACCGCAATACACCGAACTACTACCTCTACACAGACACAGACGACGACGGCAGCCATCTCTACAGCATTGGATTTGATGGGACTTCGGCCACGACACCTGACACGGGCGAGTGGTCTACGTGGGTCACAGACGCGTCCGGGAGCACGTGGAGGAAATGGAACGACGATCCTGACGGCCCGTGGTTCAGAACGTCGGGAGTGGCGACTCGCGAGAAGGTGGCGTCGCAGTACGAGCAGACGGAGGAATACAAGTATTTCACCAGGCTCAAAAATTGGAGGACAAGCACAGACGAAGGCTGGAGCAAGGTTCAGATCAGAGGCCCTTGGCAGCGCACAGAACTCGGAGACTCGTCAAGGGCCGACGATGTCGCTGTGCATCTGACAGACTACGTGCAGATGTTCTTCCAAGACACCATGCACTACGCAGAGCCGATATTCGCGTGCTCGAAACGTGCCATCAACCCATCGCTCAAGCGCCTCGGCGATCTCGTCTACGCCGAGTTGGAATCCGACGACGCTTCATGCCGAATCGTGTACAACTTCGAACAGGACAGTTATCTTTTCGAGATTTGGAAGGGCGTAGACCGCACGCAGTCACAGTCGCTCAATCCGTGGGCCGTGTTCTCCGACGAATGGGGAACGCTCTGGGACTACTCCGCATCGATCGACACGTCCAACTACCGAAATACATGCTATGTCCTCTATGATTTCGAAGAGCCGGTAGACGTTGTCTCTGTCTACGAGAAATCAGTCCTGAATGCCCGCTCGAAGATTGAGAACGACTACACGTCTCCAATCGATCCAGGTGCCCTAAAGGGATATGCGGTTCGTTACAAGCACTCGCGTGGGTACGTTATAGCGCGGCTGGCCGATGGGCTGAACGACTCCGAGGTGTACCTGGACATTCGCAATGAAAAGCCCGATTTCGACGGTGAATGGCCGCGTGGTGTCGTTGACGAGATGCCATCGATTTCTGACGTCAAGGCAAAGTACGCGAGCTACATCGCAACTTTCGAAGATCGAGGAATCGACCATCTCAGGGCAAACTATGGTGCTGTAGTCAACTTCGATACAGGTACCCTCAGCCCCGAAGACTACATGGAAAGATGGGATCTGGGCGATAGGGTCGATATGGCCGTCAACGCATTGGGACTTTCTAGCGAGGCCGTCATTGTCGGCATCGACGAGACCTACGATGCCGACAAGGCCGAGATCAGACCGATCATCGGAGACGAATTGCTGACTCACGAGCAAAGAAATGCGCTCGTTTGAGCGAGAAAGAGAGGTGATCTATGGCAAACGGAACTGTTGCGCTCCTGGAATCGTTCCCGTTTGATTCCGATTTCAACGACGATTATGACGACGAGGGCTATCCGCTATACGACAGGGCTGTCGGCGCGCGTCTTTTGCGTAGAACCCTTGATAAAATGTTTACGACAGGCGTATGGCCAAGTCCCGCCGACAATCTCAAGCTGTCCGTTGGAACTGGCTACACGTTGAACGTGTCGCATGGCGTCGGAATCATCGACGGTGGCATCGGCGGCGTTTTCGACGACGGCGGTATGGACATTGTTCTGTGCTCAGAGCCGCCTCGTGGGATAGTAACCTATGCGGTTATGCTGCGTCTTGACGACAACGACGACGCCAGAGGAATCTTCGTCAGAGTTGCGGAGACCTCCGGGAGCACTCCCGATGATCCCGTGATCGAGGGTGCAGTTCACGAGTTGCGACTCGGATACGTCACGATGCCAAGTGGTGCCGAATCTATCCAGGACGGCACCGTAACTGACGAGCGCGGCACCTCAGTGTGCCCCTACTGCTCTCCTTTTGAGGATATCGATATGTCTGCGGTCGTGGACGAGGCTCGACGCCAAGCGCTCAGAGCCGTTGACTCTCTTGGAAGGTATGTCGATGCGAATATCGGCCTAATCGCCTCGGCGCTCGACGAGACTACGGCGGGATATCTGAGCAATCGAATCCACGCCCTGGAGAACCCGACCCGACTGACCCCCGACCAGCTCCGCTACTACCTCGGCTACACCGACGTAGAGCCCGCTGGCTGGCAGACCGATTGGAAGACCTACGAGCAGGAGGTGGCAGATGCAGCCGAGTAGCCTACCAGCGTCCATAGGGGACGCGGCAATCGTGAGCGCGGCCAGCGCGAGGGCCGACCACATGCACGTGCCGCAGGACATCGCTGGGTTCGACGACTCGGTGGCATCCATCGGGTTGCGCGTCATCGAGTTCGATTGCACGGCCAAGTACAACAAGACCGAGTATTACCAGGTCGACCCGATCGAGCCCGGGGTGTACGCGATATGCGCAGAGACCTCTGCATCCGTCGACATACCAATTCCCGATAGCGAGCAGTATGCATTATGTGCCGTGTCATTGAGTTTTCCGGACACGCAACAATCGTGGATGATTCTCAGCGACAAGATATCGAGCAGCGGGGATGCGGTCAAAGGCGTCTCTAGTATCAATTTTTCCCTGAATAAAAAGACCATGAAGAAATCAGTAACTGGCCTGCTGATCGCTAACAGTGAAACCAGCTTCGGCGTCGGCGAAAACACGAAGGCGCGTCTGTACGTGAGAGGAGACCAAGCCTCTGACAGGGGCGGGCGAGTCACCACGGTGACGACGAGGGTCAAGCTCAGGAAACTCGCGTAAGGAGATAAACCATGGAAGATTTGCAAATGAGCGGGGGGGGGGGTCAGCGCCATCCCCGCGACCGTCGGAGACCTCGCCCTCGGGCTGTCCGGGAAGGCGGACGTGGTGCACTGCCACACCGCAGAGGACGTGATGGGCTTGGACGATAGGATCGAGGCCAAGCGGCTGGAGGCCATGCCCGAGATCGTCATCGACATCGACAGATCGATGGGCAGCGGAAGCGTCGGTATAAAGGTCTCCGATACGGGAGTGACGATTACGCCCGGCGTGTATATGGCGAAGCTCGAGAGTTTCGAGGGCTGGTGCCAGCTGCAACTCTACTCCAGCGAGTCCAACACAAACCCGAATATCGCGCTGCTCCCGTCGTACCGGACAAGCAGCAGTTCGATCACGAGTCCTCGATCATCGGTCGGCGAGACGGTGTTTTTCGTCATCTCGACAACGAGAACCATAGGCACAGAGTCGGATCTCATCAGATTGCCCGTCGGCGATGCAAGCGCGAGGCTCACCTTGCTCAGGATCATCTAGAAAGGATTCAGGATGAACGAAATCATCGAGGGGGGGGGCAGCCTCAATGCCTACCCGCCGTAGTCGGGAACCTCGGGGTGCTGGCGGCAGGGACGGCCCCGCTTGAGCACTCGCACGTCTGGGAGGACATGGTTGGAGACGACCCGTCCCGCCTGTTGGAAGTGCTGGACAACGACGTCGCCACGGCCGAGATGGTGTGGGAGGCGACCATCAATGGGCACACATCCAACAGTAACAACGCCTCAACGAATCTGAAGTTCGTGTCGTGCGCGGTGACGAGCGGAACGTTTCTATCTTCGGACTCAAACGGAGTGTACGTGTCCGATGACGGCCTCTACCGCCAGACAGTTACTGGGCGCATCGCCACGGAAAACGGCGTAGTAGGCCCTGGAGACGATGATCCGATTGGCATATGGGTTGGATCGGTCAGCAGCCACCCTACCGGTGAGGTGATCGAGATTGAGCTTTCCAGCGGCTCCATACGCAAGTACAGAGCGTTCACCGAGGCAGACGGCCTTGTCGAGAAGCAGGTTAAAACAAGCCTAGGGACAATCGAGAGAGGCGGGAATACGTACCTGTACGGCCCGGGAACCAGGAATATGAAGACAGGCGCAAGTCAAGCTGGATCAGGCAACATCGACGTACTGCCAATAGCGTCGTATGGCTTAGGAACTGGAACCGGCAAGGTGCGCTACATCGAGAAACTTACAATCAAGAGAATCCACTGAGGAGGAAACATGAAAGTAAACGGCATCCCGCTCAAGGCGCGCCCCGTCGAGCGCGGCGGCTCGCTCGTGCTCTACTGCGAGGCGGAGCTGACGGAGTGCACGGCGCTCGACGGCCAGGTGCTCAAGGTGACCAACTACGGCGAGACGGTGGCGGTCTACCCAGACCACACGGTCACGGGCGTCAAGGCCATGGACGGCTACTGCGAGGTCACGGCCAAGCGCGTCCTCGCCCCCGACACGGCGGCGACCCTTGAGCGCCTTGAGCAGCGCCAGCAGTCGCTCGCATCGGCCCAGCAGGGCCAGGAGGCGACCAACGCCGAGGTCACGACCCGCCTGGACGGCACCGACGAGGCCCTGGCCGAGCTTGCGGGCATCATCGCGGGGGGTGAGTAGCATGGCAGCCGTGTACGTGAGGCTCATCAAGGCCGGCAAGATGGCCCTCGGGGACGTCCCCGCCCGTTGGCGCGAGGCCGTGGCGGCTAAGCTGGAAGAGGGGCAGACCGAGGGAGATGGGGCCTAATGGGAGTCATCGACTGGCACCCCATCGCCGTCGCGGCGGTGATGATCGCCATGGACATGCTCACGGGCTTCGCCGGGGCCGCGAAGGATCACGCCATCGAGTCGGGCAAGATGCGCGCCGGCCTCTGGCACAAGGCGGGCTTCTTCGGGCTGATCGCCCTGGCCGCCGTCTGGGAGGTGGGCAGCGTGTGGCTCAACGCCGAGACGGCGGGTGCGGGCGTGTCCGTGCCCGAGATTCCCGCCGTTGGAGCTGTCTGCACCTTCGTCGTGGCGACCGAGGTCGTCTCGATCTTGGAGAACCTTTGCGTCCTGAACCCCGACATCGCGTCCCTCCCCGTCGTGAAGCGGCTGAAGCCCCACGAGCCGGAGCGCCCCGGCATCGCCGTTGAGGTGGAAGAGGACGAGACCTTGCCGAAGGGGGCTTAGGGTATGAAGTTGTACGTCATCTGCGGCCATGGCAACGGCGACCCCGGCAGCTCCGGCGGCGGCGAGACCGAGTCCGATCTGGTGCGCCGACTCGCCAAGCGCATGAAGGCGCTGGGCGGCGCGTCAGTGGAGGTGCTGGACACCTCGAAGAACTGGTACGCCCAGGGGCTTGTGAACTCCGCGCTGAAGAAGAAGGTCGGCCGGAATCCCGTCGTGGAGCTGCACCTGGACGCCGCCAACGGCAGCGCCAGGGGCGGCCACGTCATCATCGACGCCGACCTGTCGGCTGACGCGAACGACAAGGCCCTTGCCGACTACATCTCGAAGAAGTTCCCCGGCCGCTCCGAGAAGCTGGTCAAGCGGAACAACCTCGCGAACCTGAACCGCGCCCAGGCGCAGGGAATAAACTACCGCCTATTGGAGTGCTGCTTCATCGACAACAAGGGCGACCGAGAGACGATCATCGCGGACATGGACGAGGTTGCCGCCGGCATCCTGGCGGCGTTCGGCATCGGGAGAGGAAAAGCCGTGGGCAAGTGGAAGCGCAACGACAGGGGCTGGTGGTACGACAACGGGGACGGCACCTGGCCGAAGAACCGGTGGCTCAAGCTGGACGCCTGGTACTGGTTCGATTCCAACGGCTACGCGGCCCAGTCGTGCTGCCTCAAGATCGCCGGCAAGTGGTACGCCTTCGGGCCGGACTGCCGGATGCTGACGAGCGTCGAGGTCAACAAGAACGGCGACCTGGCTCTTTAATGAACTTATAAGTTAATCCATTCTCGGGCGCACATCCGCAAGCTGTCACGCCCGGTGGAAAGCCCCTCTCTCGCGGTCGCGGGGGAGGGGCGATTTTTTGTTTACTCTACTTCTTCTCTTCCATTAAGGCGTTTAATGTACCCTGCTCGGTTAGGCTGCCCTTATTGACAGACTGATACCTATGCCCTTTGACATGACGTACACGGATGCTCCACATCTTGAGTGCGCTACGAAGTGGGGCTGTTGTGGTTCGATGAGGTGGAAAACGGGGGAGCCAGAATTTTACGAGTCCGCTTCGGCGGGCTCGTTTTCTTTTCCAGTGCCGTTCCCGTGGAGCAATCACCTCATGAGAATTGTGACCTCGCATTCTGGGTTTCTTTGCTATTATTAACCAATCCGGCAAGCTGTTTTGTCGGCAACCGCAGAAGTGCGGGCGTGGCGGAATTGGCAGACGCGCCAGATTTAGGTTCTGGTGGGCAACCCCCGTGAAGGTTCAAGTCCTTTCGCCCGCACCATTTCCCGCCCGTGTTCCGTTTGGGTCGTGCGGCCGTGACGCGCCTTGTCAGAGGCGCGCGAAGACAAAGGAGAATTACCTTGGCAGTCCCCGCAGTATTTAGGAAGTACAACGAGATCAGCCTCATCAAGCGCATTCTCGTTGGCCTTGCCGTTGGCATCGTCTTGGCGCTGCTCATCCCGAATGTGCAGCCTTGGACTGACATCATCACGCTTCTGGGCTCGCTGTTCGTCGGCGCGTTGAAGGCCGTCGCCCCCGTGCTCGTGTTCTTCCTGGTCATCAGTGCCCTTTGCAACGCCCAGGGCGCCGGCACCATGAAGACCGTCGTCGTGCTCTACGTCATCAGCACGCTTGTCGCGGCCATTGTCGCCCTCATCGGCAGCGAGATCTTCCCGACGTCCCTCACGCTCGACACCTCATCCATGGTGGAGCAGGCCGCGCCCGAGGGCATCGGAGAAGTGCTCACCACGCTGCTCATGAACATCGTGGCCAACCCGGTGGACGCGCTTATGAACGCCAACTACGTGGGCATCCTCGCCTGGGCCGTGGTGCTCGGCATCGCCTTGCGCGCCGCCGGCGAGCGCACCAAGGAAGTGTTCACCGCCATCTCCGACGCCGTCTCCAAGGCCGTGCGCTGGGTCATCAATTTGGCTCCCTTCGGCATCATGGGCCTGGTGTACGCCTCGGTGAGCACCTCGGGCCTGGAGATCTTCACCGAGTACGGCCACCTCATTCTGGTGCTCGTGGCCTGCATGCTCATCATCGCGCTGGTCACCAACCCCCTCATCGTGTGGATCTGCACCCGCAAGAACCCCTATCCGCTCGTCCTGCGCTGCCTGAAGGACTCCGGCCTCACCGCCTTCTTCACTCGCAGCTCTGCCGCCAACATCCCGGTGAACATGGAGCTGTGCCGTAAGCTCGGCCTGAACAAGGACAACTACTCGGTGTCCATCCCGCTGGGCGCCACCATCAATATGGCCGGCGCGGCGGTTACCATCACGGTCATGACCATGGCCGCCTGCCAGACCATCGATCTGGCGGTCGACCCGGTGACGGCCGTCATCCTGTGCGTGCTGGCCGCCGTGTCCGCCTGCGGCGCGTCGGGCGTGGCCGGCGGGTCGCTTCTGCTCATCCCCATGTGCTGCGCGCTGTTCGGCATCAGCAACGATGTCGCCATGCAGGTTGTCGGCATCGGCTTCATCATCGGCGTCATCCAGGATTCCTGCGAGACGGGCCTGAACTCCTCTTCCGACGTGGTGTTCACGGCCACCGCCGAGTACCGCCAGCTCATCAAGGAGGGCAAGGAAGTGCACCTGGGCAAGGACTCCTTCGCCTACCACGAGCTTTCCTAACAAGCTGCGTGCACCGCGCATTTTGAATCACATTGCGGAAGGGAGCCTACGGGCTCCCTTCTCGTTTGCCCTTGTTTGTATCCGACGGCCCGAGGTGGTGCCGACCTGTCGGAACGAGCGTACCAGCAGGTCGGATTCGACTGCGTTCGATGACTCCGGCAAGAGGGGTCTCAGCGGGGACGTCTCGCCTTCGCCTTGTCTTGCTCGGCGCGCGGCGCGGCGGTTTCCGCGAGGTGGCGGGTGGTGAGAAGGCCCGCTGCCATAAGGAGGCCAAGAGCACCAAAGGAAAGGCGCATGGCGTCGGCCTGGGCGGACGCCTTCACGTCCACGAGCTTGTCGACCTGCGCGGCGTCGGCCCCCCAGGTTCTCGCCTCGTCGGAAAAGGCGCTGTCGCTCATGAGCGTCGAGGCGGTTTCCGCAGCGGGAGCCACATAGCTCTGGTCGATGCCCGCCGAGGCGGCCTGGGCCGCGAATCCTCCCGCCATGGTGAGGAGAAGGAAGGTCCCGGCAAGCGCGGTACCAAGGGCGAGCCCGATGCTGCGAGCGGCTCCCTGGATGCCGCCGGATTGCTCGGCCTCTTTGCGGGTCACGGCGCATGCCACGGCATTGTTCGATTGGGAGTTGACGGCGCCCACCCCGAAGCCGCCGAGGGCCATCCCGGCGAACAGCGCTGCCGTCACGCCGTGCGCGTGGACGCCCAAAGCCATGAGTCCGCACGCGCAGGCGATGGCGATAAAGCCGACGCGGATGATGAGCCGGGATGAGAGGTGCGGCGCGAGCTTGGGGAGAAAGGTGGCCAGAAGGAACATGGGGATGCCCGACAGGAGCGAGAGCATTCCGGTCTGCAGCGCCGTGAACCCGGTGACGAGCTGTAGGTAGGGCGTGGCCAGGATGCCGACCGCCCCCATGTAGAAGAACGGCAGGGCGACCGCCGACAGGCCCGCGCGCACGCTGGGGGAGGTGACGAACGCGCGCGGTATGAGGGGGTTGCCGCGGCGCTGGGCGCGCCGCTCGGTGGGAACGAGCAGTCCGAGGAGCACCAGACCCACGACGATGGCGGGCAGGGTGGGGGGCAGCCCGCACAAGGTGAAGGGGCAGAGCTTCTGGGGGCTAGCGATGCCCCAATCCGACAGGTGCGCCACGCCGAACAGCACAAGTCCCATGCCGAGGGCGGCCACGACGGTGCCGGCGACGTCGAAGTGCGTGTGGCCGCCGGAGGCGGGCGTGCGGGGGATGAGCCGCGCGCAGCAGAGCACTACAACGAAGTAGGCCGCCATGATGGCGAAGGTGAGCCGGAAGCCCGACGAGTCCATGACGATGCCCAGGATCAGGGGCGAGAGCGTCGAAAGGGCGGCCGCGCCGGCGATGGTGCCGAACGCGATGGCGCGCTGCCGTCCCTGGTAGAGCGCCGCGACCAGGCCGAGCACCGAGGGCGTGACCAAGCAGACGCCGAGTCCCGTGACAACGCGCCCGCCCCAGGTGAACGAGAAGATGGCGGGGGAGAGCGCCGCCGTGATCTCTCCCAGCGCGGCCAGGGAGAGGCCGATGGCCAGTGTGCGCCTCAGGCCGATCGTCACGCCGATGAGCCCGCCGGCGATCATGAACGCACCGGCGATGAGCGAGAACAGCGTGGTCGCCATCTGGATGTCGTCGAGGGTGGCGCCCAAAGTCCCCACCAGGCTCGCCGTGGCGAGGTTCATCGCCGCGCTGTCACTCGAGGTGCCGATCTGGGCGAGAGCGAGAACGACCAGGGGCGCGTACGTCGCTTTCGCCGTTGTTTCCGTTCGCCGAGTTGCGCCCTCGGCGGTGAGGATCGTTGTCGCCATAGTGAACCTCTCAACTTGCCGCGGCGCCGTCTGGCGCCGTCTCGATATCTTGTTGTCTCGTAGGGAATTTTCCCCCGAATGCGCCCCTCGTCCTTCGTGTCGCCCGAAATCTCGTGCAACTGTTGCCATCTTGCCACGGTATCGTCGCCCGCGACTGTTGCGGGCGGGTTTACACTAGCGAGGGGAGACGCGCTCGCGTTTCCCGGATGCGTGTGAGGAGGAGCGATGAACAGTAGACAGGGGGCGCTTTTGAGGGCGCTGCTCGAGGCCAGCGATTACCGGACGTCCGCCGATTATGCTCGACGGCTCGGCTGCTCCGATCGCACGATCCGCACTGACGTGAAGGCCCTCAACGCCTTTTTCGAACATGAGGGATTTGCCACGCGGGTGGGCCGGCAGCGCGGCGCCGGCCTGCGGCTCTCGCTCGTGCCCGACGAGGAGAACCGCCTTGTGCGGCTGCTCGAAGAGAGCGAGACCGAGATGCACCCGCGCTACGAGCGGCTGTGCCAGGAGATGATCGCGCTGACATGCCATCCGGGGCCCCATACCGCCGAGAGCCTGGCGCGGCGCATGTTCCGCAACAAGCAGCAGATCCAGTCCGATCTGCGCTGGTGGCAGGGCATGCTCGAGGTGAGCGGGCTCTCGTTGTCCGTCGGGCGCCAGATCACGGTCGAGGGCCCCGAATGGACCATCCGGGGCTTCGTCATGTCCATGCTGTTCTCGTTTTCCACCGCCGCAGTGCGCCGGCGCATCCTGCCGTCGCTGTTCGGGACGATCGACCCTTACGACCGGCAGTTTCTGGAGCGCTGCATCGCCGAGATGCAGCGCGATCTCGGCTTCGAGTTCTCCAGCAACGCGCAGTGGCAGTTCGGCGTGTACCTGTGCATCATGGTGACGCGCATCCGGCTTGGATATGGGCTCACCTCCTGGCGCGGCGCGGACGGGGCCACGCCGTTTTTCGCCTACCTGAAGAAGCGGCTGGAGCGTCACTTCTCGCTTGCGGTGAGCGACGCGGAGATGGGGCTTCTGCGCGACATGGCCCATTGCTGCACGTGGCAGTGGAGCCTGGCCGCCATGGAGGCCTACGAGCCGGGCGAGCGGGCGCGCGCGGTCACCGACGACATCGCCTCGGCCCTCGAGAACGCGTTCGGGCTGCCGCTGCCCGAGGATCTGCGCAAGCCTCTGGCCATCCTGTTCGAGAGCGGCCTTGCGCGGCGCACGTGCGGCCTGGTCGCCCCGAACCCCAACGAGGAGGCCGTGAAGTACGAGACCATGGACGGCGCCTGCCTTCTCGCCTCGGTGCTCTGCGAGGTGCCCTCTCTTGTCGAGGCCGACCTGTTCAGCCCGGATTACGCCCGAATCGCGCTCGTGCTGCTCGACTACCTCGATCAGGCCGGCGCCCTGCGCTGCTACCGCGTGGGGCTTGTGGTGAACTGCGGAATCGATCTGGCCCTGTGGGGCGCGCACCGCATCGAGAAGCTGACGAGCCGTCTCAAGGTGACCGACGTGCTGACGGAAAACGAGGTGCTCGCCGCCGTGGCGCGTCCGAACTCGACGCTGCTCGAGCGCTTCGACTTCCTCGTCTCGTTCGAGCCGCTGGATGTCGATTTCCCCAGCGTGACCGTGTCCCCGGGTGTCAGCCGCAGCGACGTCGACCATATCATCGCCTCGGTGCCGCTCTGGCGGCGGGGCCGGGAGGTGCACACCGCGTGGGAGCGGGGGACGCTTTCGGTGGGATCCTCCCCGGAGAGCCTGTTCGGCTCGCTCCACGAGCGCCTGTCGGCGGACGGGCTCATCGACATGCCGCCTGCACGCTTCGAGCGGCTCGTGTGGACGCTGTCTGTCGTGAAGGATCGCACGCTCGTGTTCGCCTGGTGCGGTTCGGGCGTCCGGAGAACGGGCATACGCATCTATCGCCTGGAAGAGGGCGAGGGCGCCGAGTGCGGGCAGTGCACCATGGCCGCCGTGCTCGTCGCGGCGCCCGGGGACCGGGCGGACCTCACCCCCCTCACGCAGGGATTCAAGCGGCTGGTGGAGGACTACGCCGACACCTCTGACTTGGTGAGCGACGACGGCTTCTTCGTCTGCTTCCCCGAGCCGGAGTAGGAGCGAGACCGGGGCGGCCCGGAAGGGAGTCGGCTGATTCGGCGCGGGTGCGGCGGCCTGCTCGGAGGGCGCTTTCGGGCCACGGGCCGGATGGCAGAAAGAAAGGGAGGCTCGCGCCTCCCTTTCTGCTTCGGTCGGTTTCCTCGATCGATCGGCTGCCGCTACTTTGCGTCGCGCTCGTAGAGGGTCTCGCCCTCTTTGATGGTGGCGAGCACCTGAATGTCGCGGATCTCGCGCGGGTCGACGGCCAAGGGGTTGCGGTCGAGCACCACGAGGTCGGCCAGCTTGCCGGTCTCGAGGGTGCCCTTATCGGCCTCCTCGCCGTACTGGTAGGCGCCGTTGTAGGTGATGGCGCGCATGGCCGCATACGGCGTCACCTTCTGGTCCTCGTCGAGCTGGACGCCGGCCTTGGTGATGCGGTTCACGGCGCACCAGGCGGCCTCTAGCAGGTTCGGGCGCAGCACCGGGGTGTCGGTGTGCAACGTGAAGGGCAGCCCCGCCCGCTCGGCATCGCCACAGGCGCTCACGCGGCCGCCGCGCACCGGTCCTAAGTTCCGCAGGTGGGCGTCGCCCCAGTACCAGACGTGGGAGGCGAAGATCGAGGGGATCATGCCGATCTCGGCCATCTTCTCGTACTGGTCGGTGCGCGCCGTCTGGGCGTGGATCATCACCGGGCGCAGGGCCATCTTCTCCGGGTTGTCCGAAGCGTCCCGCGCCGCTTCGTAGACGCGCAAGAGCTGGTCGGCAGCTGCGTCGCCGTTGCAGTGGCACAGAAGCTGGTGGTTGGAGTCAATGGCCATCTTCGCGAAGGCGATGGCATCCTCGTCGGTCATGGTGCTGTAGGCCACCCAGTCCTTCTCGCCGTCGGGGCCGGCCGTGTAGGGCTCGGTCATCCAGGCGGTGAGCCCCTGGGGGGAGCCGTCGAGGAACATCTTCAGGCCGCCGAAGCGGAAGTGCCCGGTGTAGTGCTGACTATCGAACTCGGCATTGTCGGCGAGCGTGGCCATCACGTCCGAGCCCCACATGGGGTAGCTCACGATGTCCATCTTCAGAAGGCCCGCCTTTGCCAGGCTCACCAGGACGCCGGCCATGTCGGGGGCGGTGGCGCCATCCTGGCAGGTGGTCACGCCGTGCTCCAGGTAGATGCGCTGCATGTCGGGCACCATGGCCGCGAAGTCCAGCCCCAGACGGGGGGTCGTCACGGCGTAGAGCGGGTTCATGGCCGCCGGCTCCTCGGCGTAGCCGTCCAAATCGCCCGAACCGTTGATGCGCCCGTAGCGGCCACCGTCCGGATCGGGTGTCGTCGGCGTGATGCCGGCCAGCTCGAGCAGGCAGTCGTTGGCCACGCCCATGTGGTTGGACACGTGCGTGATGAGCACGGGCACGTCGGTGGACACGGCGTTCAGGATGGACTTGTCGGGGTGGCGCTGCTCGACGAGGTTGTTCTGGTCGTAGCCGTTGCCCATGATGACGCCGTCCGGGCCGATGTTGCGCTCGGCGGCGAACTTCTTCAGCGTCTCAGTGATCTCGTCGAAGGAGGTGCACTCGGACAGGTCGGCGTACAGCAGGTACTGCAGCGCGCCGGTGAAGTGGCTGTGCGGGTCGATGAGGCCGGGCAGCACCGCGGCACCGCCCAGATCCACCTCCTCGGCGCCGTCGGCGAGACGGCGGCCCTCCTCGGCGTCGCCGATGTAGGCGATGCGGCCGTCGTCGTCGACGAGGAGCGCGTCGGCGGTGTCGACGTCATCGACCATGGTGACGAAGGTGGCGTTGGTGAAAAGCCGTTTCATAAATTTCCTTTCAAACACGCGCGAGTTACATCTCGCGGTCGACGACCGGCTCGAAGGGCATCTCGTCGGCCGTCTCGGCCACGATGGTCTCCTCCTTGCCGTCCTCTTCCTTCTTGAAGATGGTGATCCAGCGGGTCGTGAACAGGCCGAGCAGGATCAGCACGCCGGAGACCACGTAGGAGGTGATGGTGGACTGAATGCGGGCGTCGGAGTTCAGCTGCACGAGCTCGGTGCGCTGCTCGTCGGTCATGGGGATGTCGGCGATGGTCTGCTCGAACTGCTCGTCGCCCATGAGCGAGATGTTGCGCTCGGCCACGGCGGTGCGAACCTCGGGGGTGATGACGGGGCTGTCGGCCATGGCGTTGTCGATGTTGGCGGTGATGCCGAACAGCAGGACCGCACCGATGGCGGCCACGCCGATGGCCTGGCCCACGTTGCGCATGGTGGTCTGGATGCCGCCGGACTGCGACGCGTCGCGCTCGTTGACGGCCAGGGCCACGATGTTGTTGGCCTGGGCGGAAACGATACCGGCGCCGGCGCCTGCCACGGCCAGGCCCACCCACATGAGCCCGTTGACCTCAGAGCCGTGCAGCGAGAAGGCCATGGGGATGAACGCGCTGGCCATCACGATGTAGCCGACCTGGATGACGCGGCGCGGGTTGGCGTTGGGCATAAACTTCGGGATGCCCAGCGAGAAGATGAAGGTGGGAATGCCCACGGCCAGCGCCATGACGCCCATGAGCACCGGCGACCAGCCGGCCACGAGCTGCAGGTAGGGGGACAGGAGAATCGCCTGGACGCCCATGAAGAAGAAGGTGATGGCGCTTGCCACGAGGCCGGCGCGCACCTGCGGGGTCTTCAGGAACGACTGGGGCAGAAGGGCGATGCCGTTCTTCTGCTCGACGCGCTTCTCCACCGGCACCAGGATCACGAGCAGGATCAGGCCGAGGACGGCCATGGGCAGGGCCGGGGAGATGCCGAAGATGGTGAAGGGGCACTCGGCGAAGGGCTCGATGAGGCCCCAGGCGGAGATGCGGGAGAGGCCCACGAGGAACAGGAACAGGCCCGTGGCGGCGATGCCCGTGCCCAGCCCGTCGAACTTCAGCTTCTCAGCGGGCTTCTCGATGGCCGGCAGCTTGAAGGACAGAAGCAGCACCAGGGCGAAGTACACGGCCAGGGCGCCGAAGGTGATGCGGAAACCGCCGAACTGCATGACGATGCCCAGGAACAGCGGCAGGAAGGCCGACAGTCCCGAGGCGGCGCCGATGCAGCCGAAGGCCAGCACGCGGTTTTTGCCATGGTAGATGAACGGAATGAGGCCGAGCACCGAGGGGATCATGAAGCTGGCGCCGAAGCCGACAAGGATGCGGCCGCCCCAGATGAAGATCGTCATGTTCGGCGACAGCGCCATGACCAGCTCGCCGGCGGCGCACAGGGCCGCGCCGAGGCGGAAGTTGGTGCGCCAGCCGATGATGGTGCCCACGAGTCCTCCGGCCACCATGAAGGCGCCGGCCATGAGCGAGTACACCATGTTCGCCAGCTGGATGTCGGGGGTCGTCGCACCGAGCACGTCGACCAGCTGTTGGTTGGCGAGGCCGAGCGCGCCATTGTCGCCCGACGTTCCCATCTGCGCCAGAATCAGCACGATAATGGGCAGCACGAGGAACTTCTCAACACCCCCCTCGGGATGCGTCGCTTTGCTCTTCGCCATTATGTCCTCCTTTAATCTTGGATGGGATGTCTACGCCGAAAAGGGTAGTCTCGTCGGCTCCCTTCGTTATTCGGCGGCGCTCATTGTAGAAAGATTGCTTCCTTTTCGATTGTGAAACGTTTTCCGTTGCAACGGAAATGCTTCATGTGCGAAAAGGAAACACCGGTTCCTATACTGCTCGACGGTCAATTTCCGCGCGGCCCTTCTCGGCACCCCGACAAGATGCGAGGGGGCGCGGTTTGCGAACGAGCATGGCAAGAAGAAAGGAATCACTTCATGGCAAAGACCTCCAAGACCCCGAAAGCCCCCAAGTCCTTCAAGTCCTACGCGCTGAACAAGTGCCTCATCGGCTACGGCGTGGTGAACGGCATCATCAACGCGGCCATCTTCGCCGGCATCAACGCCGGTGCTCCCGATGCGATGTTCGGCATGCACGACATCGTGCACGACCTCGCCTTCACCGGCCTTCTCCTCGGCATGCTGCTGTTCGCCTGCGTCGTGCCGCTCACCCGCATGGATCTGCGCAAGGGCGTTTTCTCCCTGCCCGGTGCGGCGGGCGGTGCCTTTCCGCTCGTCTCCTCGTCCTACGCGGTCTCCATTCTCGGCGTGGGCGCGCTCGCCGCGGTGGTCATGACCGGTGCCGGCGCCCTTCTTTCCTTGGCATTGCCGGCCGCCGGCGCTACCGTGACCGGCATGATGTTCCTCAAGGGCCTGGTGTGTGCTTTGGGCGGCGCGGTCGCCGGCTGGTTCACCATCAGCTTTGTGGTGCGCGGCCAGCAGAAGGCCGACGAGGTGGCGGCCGCCATGGCCTCCAAGACTGCCGAGGCAGCGCTCTAGGGCAATCTGCTCGGATCTGCGCTTGCGCCCGTCGAGATCGGTCTTGCGAGAGGCCGTTCCCGGCGGGCGCGCTTTGTTTCAAGCGAGGCGCGGGGCTGCTTGTCGAAACAGGTCGGGAACGAATCGGTGGCCCGCCGGTGGCAAGGTTGCCCCTAAGGTTCCTCCGTGCCCACCCTTCCGTAACGGCATTCCGGGTTTTCGCCGATGACATCAGGGCGACGTCCATACTGAGAGGCGCCGGGCGACTTCGGCAAGTTGTGCCGGCAGGCGAAGATCCCGATGAAAGGAATGCTCATGGCAAAGTCAATGGCTGGCTCGGCGCCCGCGGCGCCGACGCGGTCCGCTAAGCCGTTCAATTCATACTTGCTGAATAAGTGCATCGTCGGTTACGGCATCATCAACGGCATCATCAATGCGGTTATTTTCTATCTTATGCACCTGTCCGAGCCCGAGCTCCTCTTCAGCGAGGCCGACATCTTCCATGACTTCGCGCTTACGGGGGTTCTGCTCGGCATTCT
This sequence comes from Adlercreutzia equolifaciens DSM 19450, assembly GCF_000478885.1. NCBI lineage: Bacteria > Bacillati > Actinomycetota > Coriobacteriia > Eggerthellales > Eggerthellaceae > Adlercreutzia > Adlercreutzia equolifaciens. The sequence goes on along the minus strand of NC_022567.1, from coordinate 1,474,138 downwards.
GCTGTTCGTCATCGTGGTGCCGCTCACCCGCATGGATCTGCGCAAGGGCGTTTTCTCCGGGCCGAATGTCGCCAATCTCGGCGGCGCGGCGTCTCTCGTGCCGGCGAGCTACGCTCCGGCATTGCTCGTGGCAACGGTTGCCGCCACCGTCTCGCTGATGGGCGTCGGCGCTTTCGCCTGCGTGCTTCTGCCGCTGCCGCTTACCGTGACGGGCCTTATGCTGCTCAAGGGCCTTGTGTGCGCTTGCGCCGGGGCCGTCGCCGGGTACATCACGATCTGCTACGTCGTGCGCTCCGGCAAAAGCGAGGCCTAAGCGTCGGCCTACAGAGTCCCAGTGCCCTGCTTGGGACGGGCGGGGATCGCCAGAGTACGTCGAATCGACGCTCCTGGGAGACGCGGGATGCCCCGCGTCTCTTTTTTGTGTCATGGTCTCAGTGACGTGTAGCCACTGTGGGAGGGTTGTGGCATAATAGCGAACCGTGCGCTTCCGCGGCGGATTCCCGTGGCGGATCGCCGAGGAAGTGTTCGCGCGGGCGATAAGCCCGTAACGTGTCAGGAAACGATGGAGGAACTATTCGTGGAAACTAAGGTTGAGTCCCTGGAGGGCAACAAGGTCAAGGTCACCGTCACGGTGGACGCCGCCGATATCGACGGCCGCATCAAGAAAACCTACAAGGACTTCGCTCGCAAGTACAACTTCCCGGGATTCCGCAAGGGCAAGGCCCCGCGCCCGGTTATCGACAACGCCCTCGGCGCCGAGGCGGTCGTCGGCACCGTCACCGAGGAGCTGCTGAACGGCACGTGGACGGCCGCGATCGACGAGGCCAAGCTCGCCCCGGTGGGCGGCCCGGTCATGGAGACCAACGAGATCGTGAAGGCTGGCGAGCCCTACGAGTACTCCTTCACCATCGAGCTGCGCCCCGAGGTAGAGCTTACCAGCTACGAGCCCGTGGCCATCGAGATGCCCTTCGCCGAGGCCACCGATGCCGAGATCGACGAGCAGGTCGAGGCCATGGCCGAGCACTACACCGACTATGAGGACGCTTCTGCCGCCACCAAGATGAAGCCGGAGAACTACGCCGACCTCACCATGAAGGCCACCGACGCCGACGGCAACGAGATCGCCGCGCTCACGAGCGAGTCCCGTCTGTACGGCCCGGGCACCGGCATGTTCTCCGAGGCCTTCGACGAGGAGATCCTCGGCATGAAGAAGGGCCAGACCAAAGAGTTCACGCTCGAGATTCCCGAGGACGAGACGGCCGTGCTTCTGGCCGGTCAGGCGGGCAAGCCCGTTACCTTCGAGGTCACCTGCAACGTGGTGAAGAAGAAGGTCACGCCCGAGGTCACCGACGAGTGGGCCAAGGAGAAGATGGGCTTCGAGTCCGTCGAGGACATGCGCGAGCGCATCAAGGAGTCGCTGGATATGCAGAAGAGCTCGCTGATGCCGCGCATCAAGGAGAACAACATCATGGTCGAGCTGCGCGACCGCGTCGAGGGCGACGTGCCCGAGTCCCTGGTTGAGCAGGCCGAGACGTCGCTGCTCCAGGACTTCTTCGGCCAGCTGCAGCAGGCCGGCATGACCTTCGACGCCTATCTGGCCAGCCAGAACATCACGCCCGATCAGTTCAAGGCCGACCTGAAGGCCCAGTCTGCCGACCAGGTGAAGGAAGAGCTCGCGCTCGAGGCCTGGGCTCGCCACAACAACATGGAGATCACCGATGCGGACGTCGCCGCCGAGTTCGCCAAGACCGGCGTGGAGGATCCCGCGGCGCTGGAGCAGGAGTGGCGCGACGCCGGCCGTCTGCACCTCATCCGCACGGGTCTTTTGCGCCAGAAGGCCATCGAGGATCTCATGGAGAACGCGAGCGTGACCGAGGTGGACTTCGCCGCCAAGGCCGCTGAGGAGAAGAAGGCCGCGAAGAAGCCGGCGAAGAAGAAGGCCGCCAAGAAGGACGAGGCCGAAGAGGCCGCCGAGTAGCTTTCCGGCTGGCACGTTTTCGAAGGGGCGGGTCTCACCGCCCCTTCTGCTATTTTCGCTAGGAGTCTTGCGCTGCGAACGGATGTATAGCAATATGATCTTGAACTATGTGGAGGCCGCTGCGAGCGGCCCTATTTACGAAAGCGAGGTATCTATGGGCATCGAACGCGTGAACAACGCCCTCATCCCCTACGTCATCGAGCAGTCGCCGCGCGGCGAGCGCAGCTACGACATCTACAGCCGCCTGCTCAACGACCGCATCATCTTCCTGGGCGAGCAGATCGACGACCACGTGGCCAACTCCGTGGTGGCCCAGCTTTTGCACCTGGAGGCCACCGATCCGGACAAGGACATCTCCCTGTACATCAACTCGCCCGGCGGCTCGGTCACGGCCGGCCTCGGCATTCTGGACACCATGAACTTCATCAAGTGCGACGTGTCCACCATCTGCATCGGCGAGTGCGCCTCCATGGCCGCGGTGCTCCTCTCCTCGGGCACCAAGGGCAAGCGCTTCGTGCTGCCGAACTCCATGGTGCTCATCCACCAGCCGCTCGGCGGCGCCCAGGGCCAGCAGACGGAGATCGCCATCGTGGCCGACTTCATGCTGAAGACGCGCAAGCGCCTGAACAAGATCCTGTCCGAGAACACCGGCCAGTCCATCGAGAAGATTCAGCTCGATACCGAGCGCGACAACTACATGACCGCGGAGGAGGCCAAGGAATACGGCCTCGTCGACGAGATCATCTACCATCACGGCGCCATGCCCGGAGAGAAGAAGAGCGAATAAGACCCCATGAACCATCGTCACGACAATTACGGCCCCACTGACACCAATTATTTCTGCGCCTTCTGTGGCAAGACCGGAGACCAGGTCAACGCCATGATCTCCGGCCCCAACGGCATCTACATCTGCGACGAGTGCATCTCGGTGTGCGCCGACGCCATGATGCGGGACATGGGCTACGCCATGGCCCAGGAGGTGGAGATGCTGGAGGACGACCCCCGCCGCATGGGCTGGATGAACCCGCCGGCCGCCCAGGTCGAGCGCCAGGCGAGCCCCGTGGTCGACAACGCCCCGTCGCCGGCCGAGGTGCTGGGGGATCTTCCCACGCCCCACGAGCTGTACGCGCGCCTCTCGGAGCACGTCGTCGGCCAGGAGGAGGCCAAGCGCGCCCTTTCCGTGGCCGTCTACAACCACTACAAGCGCATCTCCATGGGCGCCGCCGCCCAGGAGGGCGACGTGGAGCTGGCCAAGTCGAACATCATGCTCATCGGCCCCACGGGCTCGGGCAAGACGCTTCTGGCCCAGACGCTGGCCCGCACGCTGAAGGTGCCCTTCGCCATCGCGGATGCCACCACGCTCACCGAGGCGGGATATGTGGGCGAGGACGTGGAGAACATCCTGCTCAAGCTCATCACCGCCGCCGACTTCGAGGTGCCCCGGGCCGAGATCGGCATCATCTACATCGACGAGATCGACAAGATCGCCCGCAAGGCCGAGAACCTCTCCATCACCCGCGACGTGTCCGGCGAGGGCGTCCAGCAGGCGCTCCTCAAGATCGTCGAGGGCTGCGAGGCGAGCGTGCCTCCCCAGGGCGGCCGCAAGCATCCCCAGCAGGAGCTCATCCCCATCGACACGACGAACATCCTGTTCATTCTGGGCGGTGCCTTCGTGGGCCTGGCCGACATCGTGGCCCAGCGCGTGGGAACCACGTCCCTCGGCTTCGCCAGCGAGCTGCCCGCCTCCAAGAAGGAGTCCGAGGCCGAGCTTCTGAAGAAGGTGCTGCCGGAGGACTTGAACAAGTACGGCATGATCCCCGAGTTCGTGGGCCGCATCCCGGTCATCACGTCGCTGAACGAGCTGTCGGAGGAGGATCTCGTCCGCATCCTCGTCGAGCCGAAGAACGCGCTCGTCAAGCAGTACACCCGCATGTTCGAGTTCGAGGACTCGCGCCTCACCTTCGAGCCGGCGGCGCTTTCCGCCATCGCCCATGAGGCGGTGGAACACGGCACCGGCGCCCGCGGCCTGCGCTCCATCTGCGAGCGCGTGCTCATGGACGTCATGTACGACTTGCCGGAGCACAAGGGCGCCACCTCCGTCACGGTGCGCGCGAGCGATATCGCCGGCGAGACGCGCCCCGAGATCGTCGAGATCGCCGACGGAAGCGCTCAGGTGGCTCTTTCTGCGTAAGGCAGCGGGCCTTCTGTGCGATAATCGCCCAAGGCAATCTGGCGGGCGGCCGCGTGCGTGCCGCCCGCCTTGTTTTATACCGAGCAATCAGGGAAAGCGAGGGCAAGGGCCTATGTCCGAGGACAAGAAGAAGTCCACCGACTACGCCGCCATGGAGCGGCCCATCTTCGAGGCGTGGAAGGACGCCGGCTACTTCCAGCGCACGCCGGGCTTCGGCGAGCATGCCGACGAATCCTACACCATCGTCATCCCGCCGCCGAACATCACCGGCGTGCTGCACATGGGGCATGCCCTGAACGACACCATCCAGGACGCCTGCATCCGCCGCGCCCGCATGCGGGGCTTTAAAACCCGCTGGATCATCGGCACCGATCACGCCGGCATTTCCACCCAGACCAAGGTGGACAAGCGTCTGGCCGAGCAGGGCATCTCGCGCTTGGAAATCGGCCGCGAGGCGTTCATCGAGGAATGCTACAAGTGGCGCGAGGAGTACGGCACCACCATCGTGAACCAGATCAAGGGCATGGGCTGCTCCTGCGACTACTCCGACGAGCACTTCACGCTCGAGCCGGCCTACGTGCGCGCCGTGCGGAAGCTGTTCACCGACTGGTACCACGAGGACATCATCTACCGCGGCAAGCGCATCGTGAACTGGTGCCCGCACTGCACCACGGCCATCGCCGACGACGAGGCCGAGTACGTGGACGAGGCGGGGCATCTGTGGTACCTGCGCTATCCGCTCGCAGAGCCGGTGGACGGCCTGGAGTATCTGGTCGTCGCCACCACGCGTCCCGAAACGATGCTCGGCGACACCGGCGTGGCCGTGAACCCCAAGGACGAGCGCTTCGGCCACCTTGTGGGCAAGACGGTGAAGCTGCCGCTCGTGGACCGCGAGATTCCCATCTTCGCCGACTGGCACGTGGATACCGAGTTCGGCACGGGCTGCGTGAAGGTGACCCCCTCGCATGACCCCAACGACTGGGCCATGGGGGAGCGCGCCGGCCTTGAGCGCATCAACATCTTCGATGAGACGGCGCATGTGGTGGAAGGCTACGGGAAGTTCTCCGGCATGGATCGCGACGAGGCGCGCGAGGCCGTGGTCGCCGCCTTCGACGAGCTGGGCCTGCTCGATCACGTGGAAGATCACGACCACTCTGTCATGACCTGCTACCGTTGCCATACGAAGCTGGAGCCCTGGGAGTCCGAGCAGTGGTTCGTGGCCGTGGACGCCCTGAAGGAGCCGGCGGCCCGCGTGGTGGAGGACGGCTCCATTCAATTCCATCCCGCGCGCTGGAAGCAGGTGTACCTGGACTGGCTTGAAAACCTGAAGGACTGGTGCATTTCCCGCCAGCTGTGGTGGGGCCACCGCATTCCCATGTTCTACTGCGATACCTGCGGCTGGGAGGACGCCTCGGTGGAGGAAATCGAGGTGTGCCCGGTCTGCGGTGCCCCGGTGCGCCAGGACGAGGACGTGCTGGACACCTGGTTCTCCAGCCAGCTGTGGCCCTTTGCCACCATGGGCTGGACGGAGGAGGGCATGAATGCCCCGCAGATGCGCGACGCCTATCCGACGCAAGTGCTCTCCACGGCCCGCGACATCATGGGCCTGTGGGTGGCGCGCATGGTCATGGCCTCCATGTACTGCTGCGATGAGACCATCCCCTTCGACGATGTCATCATCCATCCGACGGTCATGGCCGCCGATGGCAAGCCCATGTCGAAGAGCCGCGGCAACGGCGTGGACCCGCTGCGCCTCATGGAGGACTACGGCGCCGACGGCATGCGCTTCGGCCTGCTCATGCAGGTGACCGGCGCCCAGGACTTGAAGTTCAACGAGGCGAAGCTGGAAAGCTCCCGCAACTTCGCGAACAAGGTGAAAAACGCGAGCCGTTTCGTGCTCATGAACCTGGAAGGGTATGAGCCCGGCGCGCCCGAGCCCACCACGCCGGCCGACCGCTGGATCTTCTCGCGACTGGCCAAGATCGTCGCTGCGGTGGACGCGGCCTACGATAACTTCGAGTTCGGCGAGATCACCCGCGAGCTGTACAGCTTTGTGTGGAACGAGTTCTGCGACTGGTACATCGAGTTCTCGAAGGCGCGCCTGGGGGCCGACGCCGATCCGGCCGACCGCGCCGTGTGCCAGCGCAACCTCGTGTTCGTGCTGGGGCAGATCCTGCGCCTTCTGCATCCCATCATGCCGTTCGTGACCGAGCAGGTCTACGGTGAGATGCCCAAGGATGCCGATGCGGCCCCGATGCTCATCGTGGCCGCGTGGCCCGATGCGGGCGAGCTCGCCGCCTATATGGACGAGGACGCCGAGCGGGCCATTGCCATGGTGTGCGAGGTGGTGGGTGCCGTGCGTTCCACCCGGGCGCGCTACGGCATCTCTCCGAAGACGGCGCTGCCCGTGGCCGTGAAGGTGGCTGACGAGGCCGATGCCGCGCTGCTTCTGGGCCAGGAACATCTGGTGCGCCAGCTCGCCAACGTGGAGGAGTTCGACGTGGCCGTGGAGGCTTCCAAGCCCGCCGAGTCCGCTGTGGTGCTGGGAAGCGGCCTGGAGGTGTACATCGTGCTGGCGGGGCATGTGGACTTCGCCGCCGAGCGCGCCCGCCTCATGAAGGAGCGCGAGGGCGTGGCCAAGGATGCCGCCAAGTTCGAGAAGAAGCTCTCCAACCCCGGCTTCCTGGCGAAGGCGGCCCCCGAGATCGTCGAGAAGGACCGCGCCAAGCTCGCCGACCTCACCGACAAGCTCGCCCGTCTGGACGCCCAGATCGCCGAGCTGGGGTAAGCTTTTTCAATTCCGCATTACTCGTGATTTGATCCGTAGGGGGCGACCTTGGTCGCCCCTTTTCAGTTTCGTGAATCTCCTTCTTTTGGGAGGGCGGCGCAAGCACTGCCCCTACGGAGTTTTGCAACTTCGCGCGGCGAGAATGCGCTGCGACGCGACTGCGGTCGGCGCGGGGAGCGAAACGGGACATTCTCGCGTCATTTCTGCGATTTGGCTCTGCTGGGCTCTTGCTGAAAGCCTGATAGAGGAGGAGCCATGCAGAAGCGCCGGAGAAGAGTCGACTTCACCAACGACTACGACCGGTTGCCCGAGAGCTTCGTCGTCTTCCTGTGCAGCCAGGATCCCTTCGGGTACGACCTGCCCGTCTACCACCTCGAGCGCCGATGCGACGAGGTCCCCGAATTGCGGCTCGGGGATGCCTCGCACTGGCTCGCGCTGAACGCCCGGGCATGGGAGGACGCGCCGGGCGGCGATCTGCTCGATCTGTTAAGATATGCCCAGACGGGCAAGGCCCTGGGATCGCTCTCGCGCAAGATAGAGGCGGCGGTCGGGCGGGCCAACGAGGATCGAGAGTGGGTGGACAAGGTGTGGTCGGTGAGCACGATCGTGGAGAACGCCGCGCGGCGCGAGCGTATAAACGGCCGCATAGCCTGCGAGGAGGCGCGTGAGGAAGGTCGCCAAGAAGGTCGCCAAGAAGGTCGCCAAGAAGGTCGCGAGGAGGGTTCCGCGCGATTCGCCACCCTGGCATCCCGGCTCATAGAGGCCGGCCGTGTCGACGACCTTGCGCAAGCGGCGTCCGATCCCGCTCGTCGCGACGAGCTCTTCCGGGAACTGGGAGTCTGAAGTTGCTCATCCTCTAACAGCAACCAATGTGCTTTCGTCTCTCGCCCTCGGCGGAATATACGGTGCGTTCGTGCAGGTAGGGTTCACTTGCTTGCAGGTTTGCTATAATGGGCCGACACGTCATCAATTGCACTCGAATCAGAAGAGGTTGATATGAGCGAGCTTCTAGCCCAGCTGTGGACGCCGGAGATGCAGGCGGCCTTTACTGTCGTCTTGGTTCTGCTGGTCATTTTGTACGTGCTTTCCATCGTGTGGGTCGTGCGCGACGCCTATCTGCGCGGCACCGCCTGGTACATCTGGGCCGTGGTGGCGCTCGTGCCGGTGCTGGGCTTGGTGGCCTACTGCTTGCTGCGCCCTCCGCTGCTCCAGCTCGATCGCGACGAGCAGGAGCTGGAGATCGCGCTCAAACAGCGCCAGCTCATGAAGTACGGCGAATGCGCCAACTGCGGCTATCCCGTAGAGGCGGACTTTGTCCTGTGCCCGAACTGCCACACGCAACTGAAGAACCTCTGCATGCGCTGCAACCACGCGCTTGAGCCCTCTTGGACGGTCTGCCCTTACTGCGCCACACCCGTGGGCGCCCCTGCTCCGCATGCCACGCGTCAGCGTCGCCCCTCCGGCCAGGCGCGTCAGAGCCGCCCGGCCAGCCAGGGCTAGGCTTTTTTCAACAAGTTAGCCTAAAAACAGAGCCGCCCCCGTGCGGCCCTGTTTTAATAGGGGAGCATCGGAATCCCGGTGCTTCGAAACGGAGTCGGGGTAGTCAACGCCCCGGCGGAAACCGCGCAGGCGCTCTGTGCGCGCCCGGCGCGAGGAAAGGAGTTCCATGAACATCGTACTGCCCGACGGATCCGTCAAGGAGCTGGAAGAGGGCGCCACCGTCGCCGACGTGGCCGCCTCCATCGGGGCGGGGCTCGCCCGCGCGGCGCTGGCCGGCATCGTCAACGACACCCCCGTCGACTTGGACGCCGTCGTCTCCGACGGCGATTCCGTGGCCATCGTCACCGCCAAGAGCGACGAGGGCCTCGAGCTCATGCGCCATTCCACGGCCCATCTTCTGGCCGCCGCCCTCACCGATATGTACCCCGGTGTGAAGTTCGGCGTCGGCCCGGCCATCGAGAACGGCTTCTACTACGACATCGAGCTGCCCGAGGGCGTGACCGTCTCGCCGGACGACTTCGCCGCCATTGAGGCCCGCATGGCCGAGATCGCCAAGTCCGGCGCCGCCATCGTCCGTCGCGAGGTCAGCCGCGACGAGGCGCGGGAGATCTTCGCCGACCAGCCGCTCAAGCTCGAGCTCATCGCCGAGCTGCCCGAGGACGAGACCATCTCCATCTACCAGCTCGGCGACTTCACCGACCTGTGCCGCGGGCCGCACGTGCCCGACACCGGCAAGCTCGGCGCCTACAAGCTCACCAAGGTGGCCGGCGCCTACTGGAAGGGCGACTCGGACAACGAGATGCTCACCCGCATCTACGGCACGGCGTTCTTCGGCAAAAAGGAGCTGGAAGAGTACCTGCACAACCTGGAGGAGGCCGAGAAGCGCGACCACCGTAAGCTCGGGCGCGAGCTGGGCATCTACATGATGGAGCCCATGGCCGGCGTGGGCCTGCCGCTGTACCTCCCTAAGGGCGCGCGCGTCATCCGCACCCTGCAGGAGTGGCTGCGCCGCGATCTGTACGAGCGCGGCTACGAGGAGGTCATCACCCCGCACATCTACAACGCGGATGTGTGGAAGACCTCCGGCCATTACGGCTTCTACCACGAGAACATGTACTTCTTCCAGATCAACGAGGGTACCGATGAGGAGCCGCGCTACTCCGAGTACGGCGTGAAGCCCATGAACTGCCCGGGGCACGTGATCATCTACAAGAACGAGCTGCACTCCTACCGCGACCTGCCGCTGCGCTACTTCGAGTTCGGCACCGTGTACCGCCACGAGATGTCCGGCGTGGTCCACGGCCTGCTTCGCGCCCGCGGCTTCACCCAGGACGACGCCCACATCTTCTGCACCAAAGATCAGGTGGTCGATGAGGTGGTCGCCATCCTGGAGCTGGTCGACTACATCATGGGCACCTTCGGCTTCACCTACGAGGCCGAGATCTCCACGCGCCCGGACAAGTCCATCGGCACCGACGACATGTGGGAGCACGCCACCGAGTCGCTGAAGGAGGCCTGCGCGCGCCGGGGTCTCGCCTATGACATCAACGAGGGCGACGGCGCCTTCTACGGGCCGAAGATCGACATCAAGGTGAAGGACGCCATCGGGCGCACCTGGCAGTGCTCCACGGTGCAGATCGACTTCAACATGCCCATGCGCTTCGGGCTGACCTACCGCACCGAGGACAACACCGAGGAGACCCCCTGGATGCTGCACCGCGCCATCTTCGGCTCCATCGAGCGCTTCCTCGGCATCCTCATCGAGCACTATGCCGGCGCGCTGCCGCTGTGGCTGGCCCCGGTACAGGTAGCCGTCATCCCCATCGCCGACCGCCACAAGGAGGCGGCGGCCGAGTTCGCTGGCGAGCTTAAGGCCGTGGGCGGCCGCGTGGAGGTCATGGATCAGAACGAGCCCATGAAGGTGAAGATCGCGAAGGCCCAGAGCCAGAAGATCCCCTACATGATCGTCATGGGCGACAAGGAGGTCGAGGAGAAGCTCGTCAGCGTGCGCGAGCGCTCGGAGGGCGATTTGGGCCAGTGGGATCGTCAGAAGTTCATCGACGTGATCAGGGATGCCGCCATCTAGACCTATAGCCAGAAACTATAGATAACACCGCGTCAAACGCAAGGCTCCGAGGGTACACTGCCCTCGGAGCTTTTTACGTTCCGAAGGAACGAGCGCGGGATCGAAAGGGCCGGATGTCGAAGGGGGCGGAAGGCCGGTGGCGAGAGGAGATGGGCATGAGGAGAACGTTTTCCACCTATGGCGCCAAGATGCGCCAGGCCAACCGGGAGGCGGTGGCGACCGTCGTCGCGCTGGCGGTCATCGTGGCCGTGTGGCTTGTGGGCGGTATCGGGCTTGCCGGCTGTGGCATCGAGGTGTTCTCGACGCCGCTGTGGATCATCGGGGGCACAATCGGTCCGTGGATCGCGGCTATCGTCTGCGCCGTCGTGCTTGCCCACTGCGTCTTCGCGGATTTCAGCCTCGACGATGACGCCGAGGCTGTAGTCGGTGCAGCCACTGCCGGCGCAACGGACGCTGAAGGGGAGGAGGCCCGCCGTGGCTAGTCTCGCCTCCCTCATCCCGCTTATCCTCTTCCTCCTCGTTGCCCTGGCGGCGAGCATCGTCGTGCGTCGCCGTGCCGATGCGGCCGGGGGCGGCTTCGTCAACAGCTACTTCATCGGCAACCGTGCCCTTGGCGGCTTCGTGCTGGCCATGACCACCATCGCCACCTACGGATCGGTGAGCTCCTTCGTGGGCGGTCCCGGCCAGGCATGGCAGATCGGTTTCGGCTGGGTGTACATGGCGGTGGTACAGGTGACGGCGCTGGTGCTTCTGTACGGCATTTTCGGGAAGAAGATGGCGCTCATCTCCCGCAAGCTGGACGCCGTCACGGTGGTCGACGTGATTCGCGCCCGTTACGGGTCCAATGCGCTCGCAAACTTATCGGCGCTCGTCATCGTGCTGTTCTTCGCCGCCACCATGGTGGCCCAGTTCGTCGGCGGCGCGAAGCTCTTTGAGGCGGTGACCGGGTACTCCTACCTGGTGGGTCTGGCGCTGTTCGGCGTGGCGGTCATCCTGTTCACCACCATCGGCGGTTTCCGCGGCGTGGCCGTGACCGACGCGCTCTGCGGCGTCATGATGCTCGTCGGCATTGTGGTGCTCGCCGGGGGCATTCTCTCCGCCGGGGGCGGCTACGAGGCCATCATGACCTCTATCAAGGAGACTTCCCCGGAGATGCTTGAGCCCTTTGCCGGAGGCGCCATGCCGCCGTCGTTGTATTTCACCCAGTGGCTGCTCGTGGGCGTGTTCACCTTCGTGCTGCCCCAATCGGTGGTGCGCACCATGGGCTACAAGGACGTGAAGTCGCTGCACCGCGCCATGATCTGGGGCACCGTCATCATCGGCGCCATGATGATCGGCGTCACCTCGCTCGGCGTGCTTACAGCCGGTGTTCTTACGGAGGACCTCGCCGCCTACGGGGGCAGCGTGGACAACATCATCCCGACGGTCATCACGGCCTCGCTGCCGCCGGCGTTGGCGGGCATCGCCATCATAGGACCTGTGGCCGCGTCCATTTCCACGGTGTCATCGCTGCTCATCTCGTCGTCCTCGGCCATCATCAAGGACGTCTACCTGCACTGGTGCGACGACCGCGGGCACGCGCCCTCCCAGCGCTCCGTCGCCCTTTCCAGCCAGGCGGTGACGCTGGCGGTGGGCCTGCTCGTGTTCGTGCTCTCCATCGTGCCGCCAGACGTCATCTGGAAGATCAACATGTTCGCCTTCGGCGGCCTGGAGACGGCGTTTCTATTCGTGCTTGTCTGCGGGTTGTTCTGGAAGCGGGCCAACGCCACGGGCGCTCTGCTCTCGCTCGCCGGCGGCACGTTGGCCTACTGCGCCGCCATGGCCGCGGGCTTCAAAGTGGCCGATTTGCACCAGATCGTCATCGGCGTGACGGCAGCCGGCGTCCTCATGGTGGTGGGAACGCTCGCTGGCAAGCAGAAAGAAGACGCCCGTATGGACGTCTTCTTCCCGACGGACTAGAGCCGCGGTCGGTCAACACGGCGCGCCCGGATCCTTTTCGGGATCCGGGCGCGCTTCTTTTATGAATGGGATTTCGGCGCTCGGACGTCTTTATACCGCCGAGGGAGCCTCTTCAATGGCCTCCTTGGCCTCCAGAAACTCTGAGGCGGACTGGGCGCAGTTGGCGCCGTCGGCCACGGCGGTGACCACCTGGCGCAGCTCCTTGGTGCGCACGTCGCCGGCGGCGAACACGCCGGGCATCGTGGTTCTGCCCATGGCGTCGGCGACGATATAGCCTCCGCCATCGGTTTCCAGGTCGCCCTCCAAAAAAGCGGTGTAGGGCCTCATGCCGATGGCGATGAACACGGCCGAGGCGGCAAGCACTCGCTCGTCGTCAGTCTTCACGTTGCGCAGCTTGAGTCCCGTCACGCGCCCGTTCTCGCCCGTGATGAACTCCTCGGCAATGCTGTCCCAGCAGAACTCGACGTTGCCGAGCTCGCGTAGGCGTTCATGGTAGATGGCCGTGGCCCGCAGTTTGTCGCGCCGGTGCACCAGGTACACCTTGCGGCAGATGCGCGCGAGGTAGATGACGTCGGCCGCCGCCGTGTTGCCGCCGCCCACGACCACCACGTCCTTGTCGCGATAGAAGTTGCCGTCGCAGGTGGCGCAATAGGATACGCCGCGGCCGCGCAGCTCATCCTCGCGGGGCAGCCCGAGCTGGCTGGCCACCGCGCCCGTGGCCACGATGACCGTGCGGGCGAAGTAGGTGTTGAAGGGCGTGACGAGCTTGTTGGGCTCGGCGGAGAAGTCCACGGAGGTGACGTCTTCCATGATGGCCTTCGCCCCGAAGGAGAGGGCCTGATCGTACATGTCCATGGATAGCTCGAAGCCGCTGGTGGATCGGGTGTAGCCGGGGTAGTTCTCCAAGTGCTCGGTTTGGGCGCACTGGCCGCCGGGGGAGAGGCGCTCGAATAGGGCGGTGGAAAGTCCGGCGCGGGCCGCGTACAGCGCCGCCGTGAGACCGGCTGGGCCCGCGCCGATGATGGCGAGGTCGTACACCTCCTGGCCCTCATCGGGCCCCACCGGCGCGCCCATGCGGTTGTCGGTAACTTGTTCAGTCATAGTTGTGGGTCTCCCTCGGGCGGGACCACGGGGCACCTTGATTCGCTCAGACAGTCCTCGATGATATCGAAGGCGAGGCGATCTTGCGTACTCTGCGGCTTTGCGCCTTCGATACCATCTGCGGAACTCGCTCGGTCAAGGCACCCCGTGTTCCTGCTGAACATTGCTTCTGTTGAAACTAGAGCATCGCGAGGATGTTCTGCTTGGGCTGGGCGCCGAGGCGCTCATTTTTGATCTGGCCGTTCTCGAAGACGATGAGGGTCGGCACGCTGGAGACCTGGTACTTGAAGGCCAAGTCCGGACTCTGATCGATGTCCACCTTGTAGACGGCCACCTGACCCGCCTTTTCGGCCGCGATCTCGTCGATGACCGGCGCCACCATGCGGCACGGGCCGCACCAGGTGGCGAAGAAGTCGACGAGCACCGGGGTCTTCGCTTCGAGCACCTTCGTCTGGAACTCGTCAGCCGTCTTGATTACCTCAGCCATGATATCCTCCTAAATGGATGTTCGTATAGCGCGGAATGGGCCGAACTCGCCTTGGTGCGCATCGGCTGGGATCCGCTTCTGCCTGGTATTCTAGCCAAAGGCGCCGCCGGCGCGACGCCGCGTCAAGGGGCTGACACGAAACCGTGGCACAGACGGCAGATAATCTGCGGCTGAATCGCTCACGTCTTCAACAGTCTGTCATCGCCGCTCCCTGTATGCCGCCCACATTCGTTAAAATGCCTATAGTGGACTCGAAAACCGCGCGCGTTCGCGCAGGGGAGAGAAAGGAAGCGTCATGGCGATCGATTTGGTCTCGCTGGCCCTCATATCGCTGGTGTCCGTCGCGTGCCCCATCATCGCCGGGCTCATTCCGGGCAAGCCGATTCCCGAGACGGTGCTCCTTCTTCTAGCCGGGGCGCTGCTCGGCCCTCACGGGCTCGGTGCCATTCAGTCTACCGACGCCATCAACCTGCTGTCGGATTTGGGCCTCGCCTTCCTGTTCCTTCTCGCCGGCTACGAGATATCGCCGAAGAGCCTCACCGGCACGGAGGGGAAGCGCGGCGCCGTCACCTGGGCTGTCACCTTCGCCATCGCGTTCGTCGTCGTGGCCATTTGGCCGACGCTGTCGGCCTTCGAGCTGGACGGCCTGGCCGTGGTCATCGCGCTCACTACCACGGCCATGGGCACGCTTCTGCCCATTCTGCAGGAGCGCGGCATCCTGGGCACGCGGATGGGGAACGAGATCATCGCCTACGGCACCTGGGGCGAGCTGCTTCCCATCATCGCCATGGCGCTTCTGCTCTCGACCCGGGCCACCTGGCAGACCGTGGTCATCCTCCTCGCGTTCCTCGCTATCGCCGTGGCGGCCGCCGCCGTGCCGAAGATCGCCGAGCGCATCGGCGGCTACGTGCACCGGTTCATCGTTGCCAATGCCAACACCAACACGCAGATGGTCATCCGTTCGGTGAATCTGCTGCTCATCGGCCTGACGGCTGTTTCCGCCGTCTTCGATTTGGATATCGTGCTCGGCGCCTTCGCCGCCGGCTTCATCCTGCGCTACCTCATCCCTGAGGGCGACCAGACCATGGAGATGAAGCACAACGCCATCGCCTACGGTTTCCTCGTGCCGCTGTTCTTCGTGGTGTCCGGGGCGAAGGTGGACGTGCGGGCCATCGGTGCCGAGCCGGAGCTTTTGGGGCTGTTCATCCTCCTTCTGCTGTTCGTGCGCGCGCTGCCCATCTTCGTGGGCCTCTCCACGGGACGCGAGTCGCGCACCATGGACGTGCGCGAGCGGCTTACCGTCGCCTTCTACTGCACGACGGCGCTTCCCATCATCGTGGCCGTCACCAGCGTGGCCGTCTCCGCCGAGGCCATGAGCCAGCAGACCGCCTCCGTGCTCGTGGCCGCCGGCGGCGTCACGGTGTTCCTCATGCCGCTGCTCGCCTCCGTCATGGCCCATTCGGTCAATGCCGATCTGGGAGAGGCGCTGCACGAAATCCGCGAGCAGCCCCGCGCCGTGGCCCATATTCTGGCTGAGCACCGTCGTCGCGAGCGCGAGCTGCACCGCCAGCTGAAGGCGCGTCTGGCCGCAGCGGGCGCGCGCCATGCCGACACCTTCGACCTCACCGAGCGCTGCCCCGGGGGCGTCTGCAACGTTCCAGATTCCGAAGACGACGGCCATTGATCGTCTTTGATTTACCTTGGTTTCGAGGACTTTTGCGGCGACTGATCTTTGACATAGTCCGTCGAGGCCCGGACTATGTCAATCAACTCCTGCTTCTTATGAATGCCCATCTTCGCATAGAGCCGCTTGCAATGAGTTTGCACAGTGCCGGTGGATATGACCAAGCTTTCGGCGATAGCAGGGACGGTGTTCCCTCTGGCGAGCAGTTCTAGTACCTCGGCTTCACGCGCCGTGAGACGAAAGCGAGCTGCTGTATTGGCGCACTGTTTCGCAAGCCTGTCCCAATAGGGATTGCGGAGGGCGTCCCGAGGATTGGTTGAAACGACCAGGCGCGAATCGGAATCGGGGACATGGCTAAGGGCGATAAACTCTGCATTCGTGAATGCTGTCGTCTTCGAATCGAGATCGCCCCGTACTAAATAGAAAACGAGTGACGTGACGAACATGGCCGATAGGGCGATGACGAACCCATGCGGTTGTCCGAAGAAGGCATAGGTCGTCAGTATCGAGCTGAAGCCATAACCGAGAAGCTGCATAACGTTGACAATGCCGAAATAGAATCCAAACATAAACAAAGGACTTATTCCATCTCTCTTGCACGTTTGGCAACACTGCACCATCCCTATGGATACCAAAAGAGAAAAGATTCCATACGCGATGCCGTAAGTGATCTGAGGGAGCGCTGTGGCGAATAGCGGAATGGCGGCAAGTAGGCAGAGTAGGAACGGAAAGAGCGAGCGGAATACCTGTATGACATTGAAAGAGAAGGAGCGGCGCTGCCATAGCGCCATGATGGCCAAGGACGCTACAAGCATTCCGAGCAGTGGTGCATAAGTAAATATTCCATTTAAGGTGCTATTGCTACTTGTAAACGCCGATCTTAAAACCGTGTACAGGAAGGCAAGTGAGCCGATGCATAAAGCGCTTTTCCATGACAAGACCATGACATTGAGATAGGTGCGCCGATGGTCGAGCGGGCGCTCGGCGTACATCGGCGCGCTCCAGTCCATCGAACGGTAGCAACGGGTCAAAGTGACGGCCGCAACAAGCAATATCACCGCACGCAGCCCCATCGTTTGGCTGCTGCTTGATATAAGGCCTAGCAAAGCAAAGAGCAAAACGGGAAGTCCGCGACCGACCAGTATGTCAGCGATGCACTGGTCGTCGTCCTCGCTGGCAAAGTATTGTTCCCACAATAGGTAGAGCAGGGGCGCGCCAATGTTGTTCGCTATCGTGCCCGCAACGTTTGCCTCAATGGGGATTTCGAATCCGCATTGCCGGAAGAGAGCGGTGGCCATGTTCGCATATATGAGACCGAGTGCCCCGAAGACAACTGGGCCCTTTGCGGATGCAGGAGCGAAGAAGCCTATGAACATACATAGGATCCATGTCAGGCAGTAGGTCAAGGGGCTTATAAGCTCCATGAGCAAATGGGGCAAACCGCTTTCAGCATTCGGAACAAAAGGAAGCCATTCGGCCATAGAGTTGGCAGCAATGATGAGTGCGAAGCTAAGAGAAGCTTCGGTGATGTATTTGATGCGTTTCAACGGGATCCTCCTCTGAAGCTATCCTAGCACGAAAGGGATCGACAAGAGACTGCGCAAAGTGTCTGAAAGACGTCCGAAGGGCAATATCCCATGTTTCATGAGACGCGATTTACCTCGAGGTATCCAATTTCATGACCGGCTGCCCTCCTGTCTCGATTTAGCATGACCAACCAGTTCGGCGCTGTCGGATATGGATGATCGTCTGAGCGGGTATCGAGAGATGCTGTTTAAGTTTTTAAATCCCCCTCCCTTCTTCCCTCGCCGCTTCCGAGCACGCTATACGTCGACGGCTCCGAACCTTGAGCAACTCGAATGCTCATTTGCAGCGCGGAACATCCAAAGGAGAGAGGAGATCACTTGCTTGGACACGC
Source organism: Adlercreutzia equolifaciens DSM 19450 (assembly GCF_000478885.1). Classification (NCBI taxonomy): domain Bacteria; kingdom Bacillati; phylum Actinomycetota; class Coriobacteriia; order Eggerthellales; family Eggerthellaceae; genus Adlercreutzia; species Adlercreutzia equolifaciens. Next base: position 1,456,446 of record NC_022567.1, on the reverse strand, counting down.
TTTGGCGAAAAATCAACATACGAACAGGAGGAGGATCAATGTCGTCAAAAAACAGTACCACCGTTAGCCGCCGTAGTTTCTTGCGCGGCGGAGCTACGGCCGCCGCATTGGCTGCTGCAGGTGCGGCTTTTGGCTGCGCGCCAAACAGCGAAGGAAGCTTATCTGCAACGGGGGAGAAGGCCGATGCCACCGATCTGAATCAACACGTTGTTGATTCAGATGGGGCGATTCTAGAAGGGCGAGGACGCTGGCAGGGCGTTCCGTGCCCCAAGGGATGCTCGCTTACGTGCTCTCCGTGCCAATATGTCGTTGACAGCGTCCCCATGCGAGGGAAGGTTGTCGATTATTTCGAAGAGGATAGCTACAATCTCCAGCTGAGAAGCTGCCACGCTTACAAAGTCGCTCGAGAGTGGATATACAGCCCCAGCCGCATCAAGTATCCCATGAAGCGCAAGGGATGGCAGCCTGGTGGCGGAGAGAATTCGAACGGCCAGATGCGTGGCAAAGACGAATGGGAGCGCATCAGTTGGGATGAGGCGCTCGACCTCTGCGCCGCGGAGATTAAGCGTATATATGGAACCTATGGCCCCACATGCACCATCAGCTTTATCAGCATGGGCGGCTCGATCCAGAATGTTCTGAACCTCATGGGTGGTTACGTAGAGATCAACGACACTATTTCCTGCGGAACATGGCAGGCGGATACGAGTTGGTGGGGCCTGCCCTTCTACGGAAACTACATGGGCGACGACCCCCAGGATTGGGTATATGCCGACTATTTCGTTCTCGCGTCCTCGGATCCCGTGTTTACCGCGAACGCCTCCGGCGCTTATCTGACGGCTGCGAAAGAAGCGGGAGCGAAATTCGTCTATGTGGGGCCTTGCTACAACCAGGGTGCTACTCAACTTGAAGCGCGGTGGATCCCGGTTCGTCCCGGAACTGATACAGCGTTTTGGAACGGTGTCGCCTACGAGATGGTGAAGCTGGACGAGAGCGCGGGCGATGTCATCGATTGGGAGTTCCTCGCCAAGTACACCAAGGGCTTCACGATGGACAACATGCCCGACGACGCCAAACTCCAGGAATGTTACCAAGGGTATCTGTTGGGAGAGTACGACGACACGCCCAAAACAGCGGCGTGGGCCAGCCTCATTTGCGGTGCACCTGAGCAGGACATCAAGGACATGGCCGCGATCATGAGCAAGCAGAACAACGTAATTTTGGCGACGGGCACAGCTGCGGCGCGTTGCACCGGTGTGGAGAACTATCCCCAGATGATCTATACCATCGGGCTCATGGGCGGCCATATGGGCAAGCAGGGCAATGCCGTGTTCTACAACCTGACAGCGATGAACTACGTCACTAAAGCCTACACTGGGGCACGCGGTCGCGCGGCGTCTTCGATTCAGAACCCCCTGAAGTTCGAGGCCGAGCCAGGAGTCAATCTCGCGGGCATCCCTTCGGTTGGGCGCAACTTGATCGCCGCGCCGCTGCATTGGCGCAACATGCTTGAGGGGAAGTACACCTCTTACGGCGCCCATTCCCAGCAGGAATCGCCGAATCCCTATAACAGTGGCGTTGAGCACGACATCAACGTCAAATTCATCTGGAACGGATGCCGCAACTTCCTCTCGATGAGCATCGATTTGTTCAACGCGGTGAAAGTGTACAGGAACTGTGAGTTCGTTCTCACCAACGCCATTTATGCGTCCACGGTCGCGCGATTCAGCGATATCGTGCTGCCGGTTCCTTCCAAATGGGAGGGCAGCTTCGACCATGCGGAGTATGCGTGGCCGAGCGGCACCGTCAATCGTTACTATGGCGTCGACTTCGTATCTGCCAACTATCCCGTGTGCGAGCCCATGTGGGAGTGCCACTCGGACGATTGGATATCCAGGGAGATAGGTGCGCGCCTGGGTTTCGATCCCGACGAGATTGTTGCAACGGATGCCATCCAGAGCTATTTCAATTGCATGGCCGGTGGTGTCGCGACAGATGAGGATGGGACCGAGCACACGCTGCTGACGATTACTCAAGACACCATCGATCGTCACGGCGTCGAACTAGAGCCCCAAGAGGGTGAGGTCGATTTCGAGGAATTCGTCGAGCACGGCGGTTACCAATATCCTCGCTCGAAGGACGATGCCTACGCGAAGCGCTATTGCTATCAGGACTTTATCGATGACCCCGCCGCGAATCCTCTTCCTTCGGCAAGTGGCCTGTGGGAGATTTATAGTCAGCTGAAAGCGGACAATTTCAATACGCCCGACTTCGTCGATCCTGAAACACCGATGAAGCCCTACCCCAACTACTACGAGCCTACGATAGGGTACGAAAAGACGTTCAGCGATTGGGACAAGCAGATCAAGGGCGATTATCCCTATCAGTTCTTCACTTTCCATCCGGCCCGTGGCAGCCATTCCGACAACTGGAGCCTTGTCGGCAAGGAGCTGTATCCCCACAGCCTTTACATTAATCCAGTCGATGCTCAGAAGGAGGGGTTGGAGGAAGGCGATACGGCTCGTATCTGGAATCCTGATGGCGGATGCATTTTGCGACGCGTCACGTTGATGGAGGGGGTCATGCCCGGTTGCCTGGGCCTGGCGGAGAGCGCTGGCAACCTCGATCTCGACGAGTCGGATCCGGAGCATTGGATCGACCGCGGCGGTTCTGCCAATGTCCTTACCCCTGCAGTTCGTAGCAATTACATGCCCGGATTGTCCGGCTACAACAACGGTATCGTCAATATTGAGAAGTACGAGGGAGAGCCCGTGCCGCCCGATTGCGAGCGCGATATCTTCCAGATTGAGGAACAGTAAGGAAAGGAGGGCTGGAAATGAGTCTGGGATTTTACTTTGATATGACGCGTTGCTCCGGATGCGCCGCGTGCCGCACGGCGTGTCAAGATCGTTTCGATCTCTTCGAGGTCGGGTTCGCTCCTCGCAGGGTGCATCGCTATCAAACGGGCACTTTTCCTTCGGTGGCCGGGTACGTCACAAGCGTTTCTTGCAACCATTGCGAGAAACCGGCATGTGTCGAAAATTGTCCGACGGGAGCTATGTTCAAGAACAAGGATGGCCTTGTGCTGCATGACGATGATGTGTGCATCAGCTGTCAAACGTGCCTGAACGTATGCCCCTATGGCGCACCTCAGTACATCGAGGCAGAAAACCTCGTTGTGAAGTGCGATACCTGCAACGCTCTGCGGGAAGGCGGATACTTGCCGGTGTGCGTGGACGCATGTCCCTATCGCGCATTAGAGTTCGGTGACTTGAATGAACTGCGTTTAGCCCATGGCGACGATTTGGTTCAGGAGGTGTCGGTGCTTCCCAGCGCTGAAGTGACGGGGCCCAATCTGCTGATTAAGTCGCGTGAAGCTGCCCTCGAGAGCGGTTATCGCGAGGTGACCTACTAATAGTCGCGGACGCGGGGCGTCTTTATGCCCCGCGTCTCTCTGTCGAGAGCGAGTTATTTGATGTTCGGTATGAGTGAGGCAGGAGGTGCCATGACGGAAGAAATGGACTCTTGCAAAAAGATACTATCTGCAAGGGCGTATCTCTATCTGCTGTTCCACAAGCTTTACGGTGGTGAGCCGACTGAAGAGTTGATGGAAGCGCTCGGCGGCTCTGATACTTCGGAGGCCTTGGGCATTTACGCCCAAGAGGACGAGACGATCGAAAAATGCCAGGGCTTTCTTGAGAGACTGTGTCGCGAGCTGGCAGATGATGAGAGGCGGCAACGCTTTCTCGGGCTATGCGGTGACGAGTACGTCGCAATCTTCTACGGGTTTCCGAAGGCGCTTGTGGTTCCGTCTGAGTCTTTCTATCGCTCTGGCGATCATTCCCTGCTTTCGGAAGTGACATTAGCCGTTCGGGACTTTTACCGTCGGTTCAATGTTCTTCCTGCGCGCTATCCGCGAACGCCGGATGACCATATTGCGCTAGAAATGGCCTTCATGTCGTGTCTTGCCCGAGATGCCATGGAGGCATTCGATAAGAGAGATTGGCGCGAGCTCGTGACGCTTCTGCAGGCGCAAGCGAAGTTCGCCGACGATCATCTGCTTGCATGGATCCCCTCATTTGCGGCAGAAGTGCGTAAAATGAGCGATCCTTGCCTTTACCCGCAGCTGATCAAGACTACTGAAGCATTTGTTTCGACGGACCGTCAGTGCTTGAACAACATCGCGCTCTGGCTTGCCGAGGAAGTGGCTCCGACGGATAGAGATGCGCCCTTGGGTGGCACGGATGGCAACGCAGCGGTCTCATCCCATGAAGATGGGACAGGGGCATTGGATCGCTTGGAATCTTTGCGATTGCCGCATCTGGAGGACAACGAGCTTGTGCCAACCACTGCGTAAATAGCTGCAAGCGTCATCTTACAGAAAGGGACGGAATGGCTTCCGTCCCTTTCTTTGGTTCGGAGATGTTGCGTCCCAAATATTCTTATCTGACGCTAAAATGGGGCTCAAACGAAAGGAGGAAGCATCGATGGAAACGGGTTTGCTCACAACAGATCAAATTCGCTCGTGGGTCATACCTTTGCTTGAGAAGTACGACATGCGCTCGGCGAGCTTGTTCGGGTCCTATGCTCGCGACGAGGCAGATGCGTCCTCTGACATTGACATCTTGTTTGTGGGGAACCCAGGTTTCAGGCCCCTCAATGTGTTTGGGGTGGCAGAGGATCTTCATCGGCTTTCGGGCAAAAAGGTTGATGTGTTCGGGCTTTCCGAACTCGACGCCGGGCCATTCCGCGATGCTGTCCCGAGGGACGCGGTGCCATTGTAGGGTCTGCTTTCCGCCATGGTCTTTCACCGAAGGGCGCGTTTGTTGGTGCCCCTTCTGCTACAATGCAAAGTTGCGCCTTCGGGCGCTTTCCAACACACCCGTTTCACGCAAAGGAAGCACCCATGCAGGAAACTGATATGAAAGAGAAGCTCCAGAAGATCATCGAGGCCTACGACGAGCTGCAGGCCAAGATGGGCGATCCGGCAGTGCTCGCCGATCAGAAGGAGTACAACCGGCTCGCCAAGGAGTACGCCTCCCAGGGCCCGCTCGCCAAGAAGGCGGCCGAGTACGTGGCGGCCATGGACGATTTGGAAGCGGCCAAGGAGATGCTCTCCGACGCCGACATGAAGGAGTTCGCCCAGGAGGAGATCGCCTCCATCGAGGGCCGGTTGCCCCAGCTGGAGGAGGACATCAAGTTCATGCTCATCCCGGCCGATCCGGCCGACGAAAAGGACATCATCGTGGAGATCCGCGCGGCGGCCGGCGGCGACGAGGCCGCCATTTTCGCCGGCGACCTCTACAAGATGTACGAGCGCTTCGCCGCTGCCCAGGGCTGGAAGACCGAGACCATGGACGCCTCGCCCTCCGAGGCCGGCGGCTTCAAGGAGATCCAGTTCAAGGTGAAGGGCGATCACGTGTACTCGGTCATGAAGTTCGAGTCCGGCGTGCACCGTGTCCAGCGCGTGCCCAAGACCGAGTCCCAGGGGCGCATCCATACCTCCACGGCCACCGTGGCCGTCCTTCCCGAGGCCGACGAGGTGGAAGTGGAGATCAACGAGGGCGACCTGCGCATCGACGTGTACCGCGCCGGCGGCCCGGGTGGCCAGTGCGTGAACACGACCGACTCCGCCGTGCGCATCACGCACCTGCCCACGGGTCTCGTGGTGCAGTCCCAGGACCAGAAGTCGCAGCTGCAGAACAAGATTGCGGCCATGGCCGTGCTGCGCGCCCGCCTCTACGAGAAGATGCTCGCCGAGCAGCAGGCCGCCGAGGGCGCCGAGCGTCTGGCCCAGATCGGCTCCGGCGACCGCTCCGAGAAGATCCGCACCTACAACGGGCCGCAGGACCGCGTGACCGACCACCGCATCGGGTTCAACTCCACCTACAACGGGGTGCTTCTGGGCGACAACCTGGGGGATGTGATCACGGCTTTGCAGGCCGCCGACCGCGCGCAAAAGCTGGAAGCTGCTGTTTAGCCTCAACCTGACGGCGCGGCCAGGAGGCGACGGCACCGTGCTCAAACAGCATTCAATGGCAGGGCTTGCAAAGGGTTGCGGCTTTCACGGATGCCATTGAATGAACTGCGCGCGGCACCATCGCCTCCTGTCCGCGCCTGACTTCTACACTACTGAAAGGCCGTTAACCCGATGTCTGAATGGACGATAAAGAAAGCGCTGGAATGGACTGAGGGGTACCTGGCCGACAAGGGGGATGAGAATCCCCGGCTCTCGGCGCAGTGGCTGCTCTCCGAGGCCTGCGGACTTTCGCGCACGCAGCTCTTCGTCAATTTCGATCGGCCGCTTTCGGAGGACGAGCGTGGGGTGCTGCGCGACTATGTGCGGCGGCGCGGGGCCGGGGAGCCCTTGCAGTACATCACTGGGGAAGTGGCTTTTCGGCACATCAACGTGAAGGTGCGGCCCGGTGTGCTCATTCCGCGGCCCGAGACCGAGGTGCTCGTGAGCGAAGTGCTTGCGGCGCTGCCGACGCCCGGCCCCCGCGATGTGGCGTGGAACCCCGAGGCCGCCGAGCAGGAGCGCGAGGCCGTTGCTGCCGTGAAGAAGGCCCTGGAGGAGGCGGGGGAATCTGCTTCCCTCTCCGTAGGGGGCGACCTCGGTCGCCCCTCGGCTGCGAATGACGACGATGCTGATGCGGCAGCCGAACCGAGTGATGCTGCGGAGGACTCCTCCGTAGGGGGCGACCTTGGTCGCTCCTCGTCTGCAAGCATGGATGAGACTCGAAAGAGCCTTCTCGTGGCCGACCTGTGCACGGGATCCGGTTGCATCGCCTGCTCGCTGGCCTACGAGCACCCGGATGTGCGGGTCATCGCCACGGATGTCGCGCCGGAGGCGGTGGCGCTCGCCAAAGAAAACACCGAGGCCTTGGGGCTTGCCGACCGCGTGGCCGTGCTGCAGTGCTCGCTGGGCTCCGGCATCGGCGAGAAGCGCATGGGCACCTTCGACGCCGTGGTCTCCAACCCGCCCTACGTGCCCACCGCCGTTATGGCTGGCATTCCGCGCGAGGTGGCCGATTTCGAGCCGACGCTCGCCCTGGACGGGGGCGCCGACGGGCTCGATCTGTTCCGGCCGCTCGCCCAGTGGGCCGCCCGGGCCCTGAAGCCTGGCGGCGTGCTCGCCTGCGAGCTGTATGAGGGGCATATGGATGCCGCCCGTGCCGTGGCCGAGCAAGCGGGATTCGTCGACGTGCATATCGTGGACGATCTGACGGGAAGACCCCGCGTACTGGTGGCGAAACGCTAGAAAGGATATTCTCTATGGCTCTGGAAAACCTGAGGGGGACGCTGGATGCGGCCCAGGCGGTGATGGAGGAGCGCCTGGGCGCTTTCCGGCCGGAACTCGGGTTGATTTTGGGATCGGGGCTCGGTCCTCTGGCCGAGCGCATCGCCGATCCCGTCTTCGTCCCCTTCGGCGAGGTGCCCGGCATGGGCGTCTCCACGGCCAACGGTCACGTGGGGCGCTTCGTGTCCGGCATGCTGGGCGGCAAACGGGTGCTCGCCATGCAGGGACGTCTCCACGGCTACGAGGGCTACACCGCCCAAGAGGTCGCCTTCCCCGTGTGGCTCATGGCCCGGCTCGGGGCTGGTACGCTCATCACCACCAACGCTGCCGGCGCCATCAACGAGAGCTACCGCGTCGGCGACTTCTGCATCATGACCGACCAGCTGAACTTCACGGGGCGCAACCCCATCACCGGTACCGAGCCCGCCGCCATGGCGCCGCGGTTCTTCTCCATGTTGGACGCTTACGACCCGGTCCTGCGCCAGCTGGCCCGGCAGACTGCCGAGGCGCTGGCCATTCCCGTGCAGGAGGGCGTCTACCTGGGCCTGCTCGGCCCCTCCTTCGAGACGCCGGCGGAGATTCAGATGTTCCGCTCTTGGGGCGCCGACACCGTGGCCATGTCCGTGTGCGAGGAGGTCATCGCGGCGCGCCATGTGGGGATGCGCGTGCTCGGCATCTCGCTCGTAAGCAACATGGCCTGCGGCGTGGAGGGCGCGAGCCCCTCCGACGAGGAGGTGCACGAGGTGGCCCAAACAAGAGAAGCCGACTTCTGCCGGCTTATTGAGGGGGTTCTTCTCAAGATATAGCGCGTTTCGCTCGTGAAAACTAGTGCGAAAGCCCATCTGTAGGGGGGCGACCTCGGTCGCCCCTCAGCCGCGAGGTAATTAGCGCTGATGCGATAGCTTCTACGGCTTTCGAGCATTAGGGCTGACCAAGGTCAGCCCCTACGGACTCGTCTGACAGCGTGCCGTTCGCTAGCTCTGCTTAAGGGCGATGGTGCGGGCGTCGGCGGGAACGTCGGCGCCCCAGTAGAGGATGCCCTGCTCGGCTAGGTCGCGGCCGATGGCGGCGTAGCCCTCGGCCGCCTCGCGGTTGCCGGCGATTTCCTCCTCGGTCAGCGCCCGGCGCACCTTCGCCGGCACGCCCACCACAAGCGACCCTTCCGGCACCTGCGTGCCTTCGGTCACCAGAGCGCCGGCGGCCACCAGCGAGTTCGCGCCGATGTGCGCCCCGTTCATGACGACGGCTCCCATGCCCACGAGCACGTTGTCGCCGAGCGTGCAGCCGTGCACCACGGCCCCGTGCCCGATGGTCACGTCGCGGCCCACGATGCAGTCCTGGTTGTAATCGAGGTGCAGGCAGCTGTTCTCCTGCACGTTGGAGCCCTCGCCCACGACGATGCGGCTGCCGTAATCGCCGCGCAGCGTGGCATTGAACAGGATCGTGGCATCTTTGGCCACTTCCACGTTACCCACCAGCGTGGCGTTGGGGGCGATGCGCGACTCGGGATGAACGGTGACCTGGCGGTAATCCATGGGATCTCCTTGCAACGTGTTCTAAAGCTTAGCCCCACACATTACCGCTCTTGAGAAACGAAGAAAACACCCAAACCGCGGGAACCGTTGCGAGGATTCACGGTTTGTTTTAGAAATGACGGTTAGCGTAGCTTGAAACTACGACACCCGTCATTTCTAAAGCAGATTTCCGGAAAACTGAAGCGAAAAACTACGCTAACTGTCATTTCTAAAGCACGCAGCGTGCGCCTCTAGACCTCGTGCACCGTGAAGGCGAGGGCGGCGGCGTCGGTGATGTCATCGAAAGCCCATCCTTTGGCCGAGCGGCTCGCGCTCGTCGGGTCGTGCAGCACGATGTGGGAGTCCTTGTCGATGTCGTCCAGCACCACCACTGAGGCGGCGGGCGCGAAAGTGCCGGGCTGCGTGACGACGAGCACGGGCACATTCGAGACGATGGCATGGCGCAGCGTCCGGTCGTCAACGATCATGGGATCCACGGCGAGCCCGAATGCGGTGCCTCCCTGCTGCAGGAAGGCACCGATGGTGTCGACGCCGGCGGCAGTCAGATCGTGATCGGTGGCCCATTGAGCGAACTCGACGGGAGTGTAGGTGGTGTCGCCCGTGGCCGCCACGTAGGCCATAGCCAGGGCGACGGGGGCGGCCCCGGTGGAGGCGAGCGTGGCCTGCCCATAGGGCACGTCGGCCCAGGAGGTGTCACTTTGGTACAGCGAGGGCACGACGCCCTGCTCCCACTGGTCCGCGGCCGTGCTCTGGGCGGCGCCCGCATCGGCGGTGGCGTACGGCGAGTCGGCGGCCGCCGGCGCCGGCAGCAGCCACCAATAGGCCAAAAGCGCCACGAAGAGCAGTACCAAAGCGGCGGCTACGGCGTAAATTGCCAGACGCAGTCCTTGGTGGGCCCGCATCATGGGAACGAGTCCCTGGGCCTTCAGCTCGGAAAGCTGCGGATGGTTCGAGGCATAGGCGCGGAAAGCACGCCACGACGGCGTGAGCATCGGGTGCTCGGCGCGGTCGGTCAGCTCGAGGGTGACGGGATCGGGAACGAAGTTGCTCGCGGCCGCGGCGCGCGGATGCAGCGAGGCGGTGCGAACGGGGCGCGCTGCTTGCCCGTCATCCTGCGGCTGCGCGGCGCCCGGGGAGTTGCCCGCAAGGGAAGGGCGCGGGGAGCGGGGTTTCGGCTTCGCCGCGGAGACGCTCGGAGGGACGGTTCCGGTAGCCGACAGCTTGCGACGATGGACGGTGGCGGTGCTCATGGCCGTATCCTCTCCTGAATAGACGTTTCCCTTTCCTGACTAGTTTATGGAAGGCGCGGTCAGCAGGGATGACGGACCGTCAAACGTCATGGCGGCGCGTCCCATTTGTCACCGCCCGTGCCCGTTTCGTCAGATTCCCGTAGAAATATGAGCGAAAAGCCTTGCGATTGATCGCAGGAGTGCTAAACTCCCGAGCCAAGTTAATACCGATGAAATGCGTTGACGAGGAAAAGTAGGGGCGAACCCATCTGAAGAGAGCCTGCGGTTGGTGCGAGCAGGCGGTGGGCGACCCGAAAAGCCACCTCCGAGCAGTTCGGTGCGAACGACCTTTCGGTTGACAGGCTTACCGCCGGGCCGAAGGGGGCAAGTAGCGTCGGACCGGCGACACCGTTATCTGTCGTAGAGCCTCCCTGTGCGCGTCGTCGCACGGCTGTCTCGTTTTCCGGCCCGGTGCATCTTGCAGCGGGTTTTTGTGTATTTGGAGACGCAGCGCGAGAGGAAGCGAGGCCTATGGAACTGAGGAGCGACCAGATCAAGCGAGGGGAGGCGCGCGCGCCGCACCGCAGCCTGCTCAAAGCGGACGGCATCACCGACGAGGAGATGGACCGCCCCTTCATCGCGGTGCTGAGCTCGCGCAACGACGTCATTCCCGGGCACACCCACTTGGACAAGATCGCCGAGGCCGTGAAGGCCGGCATCTATATGGCCGGTGGCGTCCCCTTCGAAATTTCCACCATCGGCGTGTGCGACGGTATCGCCATGAACCATGAGGGCATGCACTACTCGCTCGTATCGCGCGAGGTCATCGCCGATTCCGTGGAATGCGCCGTCATGGGGCACGCCTTCGATGGCCTGGTGTGCATCCCGAACTGCGACAAGATCGTTCCCGGCATGATCTTGGGCGCGCTGCGGGCGAACGTGCCGACGGTGTTCGTCTCCGGCGGCCCCATGCTTCCCGGCACGGGCCCGGACGGGGAGGGCTCCACCGATCTGAACACGCTCTTCGACGGGGCGGGGAAGGTGGCGGCCGGCACCATGACCGAAGAGGAGCTCGCCTACTTCGAGGACACGGCCTGCCCCACCTGCGGCAGCTGCTCGGGCATGTTCACGGCGAACTCCATGAACTGTCTGTGCGAGGCGCTCGGCATTGCGCTTCCGGGCAACGGCACCGTGCCGGCCGTCTACTCCGAGCGGATTCGTCTGGCCAAGCGCGCGGGCATGAAGGTGATGGAACTGCTCCGCGATAACGTGCGCATCAAGGACATTCTGAATGCGGCGGCCGTGCGCAACGCCATGGAATGCGACATGGCCTTCGGCGGCTCCACGAACACGGTGCTGCACCTGACGGCCATCGCGAACGCAGCGGGATGCCCCATTGCCATGGCCGACTGGGACGCAGCCAGCGCGTGCACGCCGCACTTGGTGAAGCTCGCGCCCTCCGGCCCGCGCCCGCTCATCGACCTGTACCGTGCCGGCGGCGTGCCGGCGGTCATGGGGGAGCTGGGGCGGTTGGGGCTGCTGGACGAGAGCGCGCTCACCTGCATGGGGCCTCTGCCCGAGTACCTGGCGAGATGCTGCCCCCCGGCCGACGGCGAGGTGTGCCGCACGGGCGAGAACCCCTATTCCGCCCAGGGCGCCCTCAAGGTGCTCTACGGCAACCTGGCGCCCGACGGCTCGGTGGTGAAGAAGGCGGCGGTGGATCCGTCCATGTTATGCCACACCGGGCCGGCCCGCGTGTTCGATTCGGAAGAGGCGGCCTGCGCGGCCATCAACGGCGGCGCGATCGTCTCGGGAGATGTGGTGGTCATCCGCTACGAGGGGCCGGCCGGAGGCCCGGGCATGCGCGAGATGCTCGCGCCCACCTCGGCCATCTGCGGCATGGGGCTTTCCACCTCGGTGGCCCTGATCACCGACGGGCGCTTCTCCGGCGCCACCAAGGGGCCGGCCGTGGGGCACGTGAGCCCCGAGGCGGCGGCCGGCGGCCCCATCGCCCTCATCTGCGAGGGCGATTCCGTCACCGTGGACATCGAGGGCGGCGCGCTGACGCTGAACGTGAGCGACGAGGAGCTCGCGCGCCGGCGCGCGGCGTGGGAGCCACCGGCGCCCAAGTACGATGCGGGCGTGTTGGCCAAGTACGCGAAACTGGTAACTTCTGCCGACAAGGGGGCGATCATCCTGTGAGCGATATCAACGACAGCACTGCAGCCGCAAGCGCGGCAACGCCGGCCGAGGACAAGCCGACAACGCCGGTCCGGCGCAACGCCGCCACCCAAGGCGCGCCCCGGGGTGCGGGCTCGCGCACGGCCAAGCAGGGCCGCACCATGCTCGGCGCCGAGGCCGTCGTCGCCAGCCTCGAGGCCGAGGGGGTGACGACGGTGTTCGGCTACCCGGGCGGCCAGGCAATCAAGCTCTACGACGCACTGTACGACTCCGACCAGATCACCCACGTGCTCGCCCGCCACGAGCAGGGGGCCGTGCACATGGCCGACGGCTATGCCCGCTCCACTGGGCGCGCCGGCGTGGCCATCGTCACCTCGGGGCCGGGTGCCACGAACACGGTGACCGGCATCGCCACGGCCTACATGGACTCCGTGCCCCTCGTCATCATCACCGGCCAGGTGGGCCGCGGGGTCATCGGCACCGACTCCTTCCAAGAATCCGACATCGTGGGCATCACGATGCCCGTGGTCAAGCACTCCTATCTGCTGCAATCCACCGACGAGCTCACCCGCACCATCCGCGAGGCCTTCCACATCGCCGTCACGGGGCGCCCAGGCCCCGTGCTTATCGACATCCCGAGCGACGTGGCCGGCGAGACCATGGTGTTCGAGTACCCGGATGCGGTGAACCTGCCCTCCTACAAGCCCACCTACCGCGGCAACGCCAAGCAGATTCGCGCCGCCTGCCGCCTTCTGGAAGAGGCGGAACAACCTCTGCTCTACGTCGGCGGCGGCGTCATTTCATCAGAGGCGACCGACGAGATTGTGGCCCTCATGGACAAGATGCGCATTCCCGCCGTCGTCACCCTCATGGGCAAGGGCGGCGTGCCCGCGAGCCATCCGCTGAACCTGGGGCCGGTGGGCATGCACGGGGCGAAGTACTCGAACATGGCCATGACCGAGGCCGACCTCATCATCGCCGCCGGTGCGCGCTTCTCCGACCGGGTCACCGGGCGCGTCACCGAGTTCGCCCCCAACGCGAAGATCGTGCACATCGACATCGACCCGGCGGAGATCGGGAAGATCCGCGATGCCGATGTGCCCATTGTGGGCGACTTGAAGGGCATCATCGCCGGCATGCTCGAGGTGCTCGAGAAGGACGGCGCCGCCCCGCGCGACGACCAGTGGATCGCCGATATCGACGCGTGGCGCGCCCGCTACCCGTTCTACCACCCGAACATGGCCGAGAACGAGGAGAGCGACGAGATCGTTCCCGAGCTCGTCATTGCTGAGCTGGGACGCCAGCTGGATCCGGCGGCCTCCATTGTCACCACCGAGGTGGGCCAGCACCAGATGTGGGCGCACCAGTTTTTGCCCCGCGAGTTCCCGCGCACCTTCCTTTCTTCTGGGGGGCTCGGCACCATGGGCTTCGGCTTCCCGGCCGCCATCGGGGCGGCGGTGGCGAACCCCGATGCCACGGTGGTCTGCATCGCCGGCGACGGGTCGTTCCAGATGAACTCCCAGGAAATGGCCACGGCCGCCATCAACGGCGTGCCCGTGAAGGTCATGATCCTGGACAACCGCTGCCTCGGCATGGTCCACCAATGGCAGAAGCTGTTCTACGACAAGCGCTATTCTCAGACGCTGCTTGCGCCCGTGCCCGACTTCGTGAAGCTGGCGGAGGCCTACGGCTGGGAGGGCGAACGCGTGGAGGCGCCCGGCGAGGTCGCTGCTGCTATCGAGCGCATGCTGGCCGCAGCGGGGCCCTACCTCTTGGATGTGGCCATCTCTCCCGAGCAGAACGTCTATCCCATGGTGGCGCCGGGGGCGGCCTTGGGCGACGTCATGGGGGCGATCGACGTGGCCGTGGGCGCCGTGCGCACCGATGTGCCCGCCGCCCCGGGTTCTCTGCGGGCCCGGGCGGCCGCGGCCGGCGCGGCGGCCGCCACCTCTCCCTGCGCCAAGCTGGACGCCCAGTTCGGCGGCCGCTGGGAGATAGACCCCGAGGACACGGGCGCCCGTTTGGGCCAGGACGGCTCCACCGTGGACGTGCGCCCCGAAGACTGGAAGACGCTGTTCCGCGACGGCGACGAAGAGAAGGGGGGCGCGCGATGAAGCACGTTCTGTCCGTCCTGGTGGAGAACCGCCCCGGCGTGCTGTCCCGCGTGACGGGGCTCATCTCGCGGCGCGGCTTCAACATCGAGTCGCTGTCCGTGGGCCCTACCGAAGACCCCACCCTCTCGCGCGTCACCGCCATCGTGCTCGCCGACGACGTGGCCTACGAGCAAATCACCAAGCAGCTGCACAAGCTCATCAGCGTGCACAAGATCACCGACCTCACCGATGAGGGCGCCATCGAGCGCGAGCTGGTGCTGTTCAAGGTGAACGCCGCGCCCGAGCGCCGCAGCGAGATCATCGAGATCGCCAACATCTTCCGCGCGAAGATCGTGGACGTGGGCAAAAGCTCGCTGACCATCGAGGCCACCGGCGACGACGCGAAGCTTCGGGGCCTGGAGGATCTGCTGCGCGCCTACGGCATCAAGGAAACTGTCCGCACCGGCAAAGTAGCCCTCTCCCGCAGCTCGCGAGATTAGGAAATAGAAAAGGCAACAAGAGAAAGGAACCAAAACTCATGGCCGTCACCATCTACTACGAACAGGACTGCAACCCCGACATCATCAAGGACAAGAAGATCGCCATCATCGGCTACGGATCCCAGGGTCATGCCCACGCGCTGAACCTCAAGGACTCCGGCTGCGACGTGCGCGTGGGCCTGCGCGAGGGCTCGCACTCCATCGAGGCCGCCGAGGAGGCCGGCCTGCGCGTCACCGACATGGCCACGGCCGCCGAGGAGGCCGACCTCATCATGGTGCTCGTGCCCGACGAGCTGCAGCCCGAGGTGTACGAGACCTACATCGCCCCGCATCTTAAGGCCGGCGACACCCTTGCCTTCGCCCACGGCTTCAACATCCACTACGGCTACATCACCCCGCCCGAGGACGTGAACGTCATCATGTGTGCGCCGAAGGGCCCCGGCCACATCGTGCGCCGCCAGTACACCGAGGGCTCCGGCGTGCCCGATCTCATCTGCGTGGCCCAGGATGCCACGGGCGACGCCTGGGACATCGCGCTGTCCTACGCCTGGGGCGTGGGCGGGGCGCGCGCCGGCGTCATCAAGGCCACCTTCGCCCAGGAAACCGAGGAGGACCTCTTCGGCGAGCAGGCCGTGCTCTGCGGCGGTCTGGTGGAGCTGGTGAAGGCCGGCTTCGAGACCTTGGTGGATGCGGGCTACCCGCCGGAGCTCGCGTACTTCGAGTGCTACCACGAGATGAAGATGATCGTCGACCTCATGTACGAGAGCGGCATCCACTTCATGAACTACTCCATCTCCAACACCGCCGAGTACGGCGAGTACTACGCGGGCCCGAAGGTCATCAACGAGCAGAGCCGCGAGGCCATGCGCGAGATCCTCGCCCGCATCCAGGACGGCACCTTCGCCGAGGAGTTCGTCGCCGACTGCAAGAACGGGCACGCGTGGCTCCTCGAGCAGCGCGAGGCCATCAACAACCACGAGATCGAGAAGACCGGCGAGCGCATCCGCGGCATGTTCAGCTGGATCCACGAGTAGGAAAAATCTCCCATAGTTGTTCCGTAGGGGCTGACCTCGGTCAGCCCTTTTTTGCGTAAGCTTCTGACCAGCGAAAACGAGCTTTGTCACGTAAAGGTGTGACAGGGAAATTTCTTCGCCACGTGACAAAATCACGAGTCTGCGTGATAGGCAGGAGGCTTGGAAGGGGGCATAGTGGGCGGCGTCGAAACGCAAGAAACCGTGAAGCGCGGCGCAAGGAGTGTCCCGGCCGGCTTCGAAGCAAAGAAGGAGATTACCCACTATGAAGATTCTCGGACTGGGCGTGCCTGAGCTCGTTATCATCCTCGTCGTCGTGCTGCTCATCTTCGGGCCGAAGAACCTTCCCAAACTCGGCGCCTCCCTCGGCAAGACTGTGAAGAGCCTGCGCGAGGGCATGGCCTTCGATAAGAAGGACGACGAAGAGGTCGAGGAGATCGTCGAGATCGTCGAGGACGAGCCCGAGGTCGCCTACGCCACTGCCGGCGAGTCCGAGACCAAGGTGGTCAAGAAGGTCGTTCGCAAGAAGGCCGAGTAGCATTCGTGAACCGTCCCTGCGCCCTCAGGTGCGGGGTTCGTTTCAACCCTCCCTCCCAAGAGAAGCGGCAGCTGCCAGATACGGCCAGCGCCGCTTCTCTTCGTTTTACCAGATGCGGTTCATTTCGTCGGATGTCTCCGTCGGTGAGAACCGATGCGCTTGGTTGCGATAGAATACACCGTTGTCAATGCGAGAGAGAAAGGGAGGTTCATGGCGACGATGACGCTTTCGCGTTTGCGCCAAGCGCGCTACGCCATCCTCGGTTTCGGTTGCAACCAGGCCTTTCTCTTCGCCATGCTGTATCTGGGCTCCTATAACGAGAGCAGCCAGCACGGGTTCCTCATCGATCGGGCCGACCTGCTCTGCGTGCTCCTCGTCATGGCCGCCACCTTCGCGCTCATGACCCGCGAGCGCCGGCGTCGGCATCTCATGGTCGTGGCCGAGGGTCTCGTTCGCTGCTACGCGCTGCCGTTGGTGGGAGCGCTGTACCTCATCGTTGCGCTGCACAGCCTTGCGCCCGGCATTCCGTGGCTCGCGCTTGCCGCCGTGGAGGGGCTGGCCGCCGGCGTTCCGCTCGCGCTGCTTCTATGTCGGTGGGGCCGGGTATTGGGGGAGGCTTCCATCGACCAGTCCGTGCCCGAGGTGTTCATCGGGAGCGCCCTGGGCGCGGCCGTCTGCTTCTTCGTCGTCGCCATTCCGGTAGAGGGCGCCTACATCCTGCTGTACGTGCTGCCCGTGGGAAGTGCCTGGGCCCTGCGTGCGCTCGGCGAGCCTGATGACCGCGACGCCGAGCCCGCGGCGGCCGACGATCCAACCGAGGAGGCCACCAAGCTCTCCGGTCGCATTATCGCCGGCACGGTGGTCTACGGCCTGGCCACCGGTGCCGTGGAGGCCCTTGCCACCAGCGCCGAGGGGGGAGCCGCGTCATCGCTTTCCGTCACCTTCGTGCTCTTCGTGCTGTATTGCGCCGCTGCGCTGCAGCTCTACGGGGGTCGTCCGCTCTCGGTGGGCGTGCGCGCCGTGCTGCCCACGGGGCCCGATCAGGAGGTGGGGCCGCTCGGCGGCGCGTACCGGCTCGCCATCCTGCTCATGGTGGGCGGTTTCGTGGCGGTGCCGCTGCTGGAGAGCGTGAACGTCTCCGGCGTGGCCGTGGTGCTCGCCGGCTATCTGGGGGTCTTCTCGGTGCTCGTCTCGCTGTTCCTCATCATGGGCCGCATTGGCGGCGGGGACGCGGCGCGCTCCTTCGCCCGGGGCTTCGCGGCGCTGTTCGCGGGCGAGATCACCGGCGTGCTCGTCGGCGGCGTGCTCGGGGCGCTTCCCGGCGCCTTCGACGTGTCGGCGGCGCTCGTGGCCCTGGCCGGCGTGGCGGTGCTGTACGCGTATCTGTTCCTGTTCACTGACCGCGACATGGCAGCGCTCTCGGTGGTCATCGCCCAGAGCGACCGTTTCGAGGAGGCCTGCGATCTCATCGCGCGCACGGCGAAGCTCTCGAAGCGCGAGGCCGAGATCTTGCCGCTCGCCCTGCGCGGCCGCACCGCCGAGCGCATCGCCGGCGAGTTCTTCATCTCGAAGAACACCGTGGACACGCACCTGCGCCGCATCTACGCCAAGTGTGGCGTGCACACCCGCCAGGAGCTCATCGACCTGGGCGAGCGCACGGAAGCGGAGCTGTAGCCCATGACCGCGCAATCCGGCTTCTCTTTCAACGACTTCGCCGTCGCGGGCCACGTGGCGGCATCTTCCAACTACCAAGGAGCTCCCATGGAAGTGACCCTGTACTCCGACGGCTCGTCCCGAGGCAACCCCGGGCCGGGCGGCTACGGCACCATTCTGCGCTATACGGCGCCCTCGGGCGCGGTACACGAGAAGGAGTTCTCCGCCGGTTTTTCCTGCACCACCAACAACCGCATGGAGCTGCTCGGCTGCATCGTGGGCCTGGAGGCCTTGAAGCGCCCCTGCACGGTGACGGTGTACTCGGATTCGCAGTACCTCGTGAACGCCTTCAACCAGAACTGGGTGGCGGGCTGGCTCAAGCGCGGTTGGAAGAACTCCCAGAAGCAGCCCGTGAAGAACGTCGATCTGTGGAAGCGCCTGCTCGCCGCCAAAGAGCCCCACACCGTGAAGTTCGTCTGGGTGAAGGGCCACGCCGGGCACGCCGAGAACGAGCGCTGCGACGAGCTCGCCACCACCGCCGCCGACAACCCCGCCTGCCATCAGCAAGACACTGGTTTTCGGGGGGATCTGTGAAGATGACCTTCTCGGGAGACTCTGTGTTTGGAAAGATGCAAAAGTAGTCTTTATGGATCGAGTCTCATTTCGCATCAAGGCATGTATAAAGCGCGAGGATTTGGAAAATGTGTTTAAATGGACGGTATGCTAAGATCCGGACAAACTGAAGAGCAAAAAAGCACATTTTCCAAATCTGAATGTTTAATATGCGAAGGTTAGAATTACAGACTTCGATAAAAGCCTGGTAGAGCGATTGCAAAAAATTAGCACTCGCATAATTGCATCGCCGTGATTTGGAAAATGTGTAATTTTGGAAAGAGCAATTTGGAAAATGTGCTTTTCTGGAGTCCGTTATCGTGGGAATCTTGTGGAAGCTCCAAAATAGCACATTTTCCAAATCGTGCAGAAAACAAAGAGTGGGACGTGCGTTCGGGTTTGCAAGCTAGCGAATCTGATTAGTAAGGGTTAGATGAGATCCGCGCAATAGCCGCGGGTTTGGATCTTGCGGCGGCTTGTCGGGAACAGGTGGCGGTAGATGGCCATGAAGTAGCTGTCGGTCATGGATGCCATGTAGTCCACCACGATCTGGTTCGGCTCGCCGGCCAGGTACTCCTCGGGCACGATGGACCGCGACGCCGCGGCCAGGCGCCGCACGTGGTGCTGGAAGATAGGGCTCTCGCGCCGCTCTTCCAGAAGGTCGGCCAAAAGGCGCGCGTACATCTCCTCGAACATCTCCTCCACGAGGTTCTCGGTGTCGTCCACCATGCCCTCTTTCAAGTAGATGACCTCGTAGTTCTGCTTCTTCGCCAGCTTCAGGTCGCGGAAGACCTCCTCGCTCATGGCAATCTCCGGCTTGCCGTAGGAGTTGTTCACGATGTCCACGGTGAGGTTGTTGATGATCTTGGCGTTGGTCGTGCCGATGATCTCGGAATCGAAGGGGGCCAGCGAGTCGATGACCCCCATGGCCAGCGCGTCCTGGCGGTCCTTGCCGATATACGCGATCATGTCGGCCACGCGCACCACGCAGCCCTCCAGGGTGGACGGGCGCAGGGTCTTGATGGTGGTCTCGTCGGCGGTGCAGGCCTCCACGAGGCCATCCAGCTGATCGAAGGTGGCTGTGTCGCCGAGGTGCAGTACCTGCTGGGCGAACTCGCCGTTGTGGCAGAGCACCCCATCGAGCGTCTGTAGCGAGATGTTGCGGCGGTACAGGTTGTCGAGCACCCGCACCGAGTGCACGTTGTGGTTGAAGGTGCGCCCGGTGCGCGCGCGGTAGCAGGCCGAGAGGAACCGCTCGCCGGCGTGGCCGAAGGGGGTGTGGCCCGTGTCGTGGCCGAGCGCGATGGCCTCGATGAGGTCGCAATTCAGCCCGAGCAGGCTCCCGATGCCCCGGGCCACGCGGCTCACGAGCTGCACGTGCAGGCCGCGCCGCGAGATCTCGTCGTTCTCGGCGAAGGAGAACACCTGGGTCTTGTCGGCGTAGCGGTTGTAGGCGGGCAGGTTCAGCACCTTCTCGATGTCGCGCACGAAGGCCGGGCGCGTGAGCGTGGCGCGGTCGTGGGCGAAGTCCTCGCGGCGCACCACGTCCGCGTCGTCGGTGCGGTAGGGGCTCTCGCGGCCGGCGGCCCGATCGGCCCGAATGGCCTCTTCCACGTCGGGGCTCAGGGTAAGGTAGGGGACGTTGTTCTCTGCCATGGCTCGCTCGCTTTCGCTGGTCGTTAGTTTTGCCGCTATTGTAGCTGCGGAACATCTGTTTGCACATGGCGGTGCTATACTTTCCAGAAAACGACGAAGAGCGACGAGAAGAAAGCGGAGGGACGCGTGGCCGGCATCAGCGACGAGGATATCCAGAAAGTTCGCGACGCGAGCGATCTCGTGGCCGTCATCGGCGAGCGCACCCCCGTCAAACAGAAGGGCCGCGACTTCTGGTGCTGCTGCCCGCTGCATCAGGAGAAGACCCCCTCGTTCAAGATCGATCCGGCGACCCAGCTGTGGCACTGCTTCGGCTGCGGGGAGGGGGGCGACGTCTTCTCGTTCATCATGAAAACCGAGGACTTCAACTTCCCCGAAGCCGTGCGCTATCTGGCCGACCGCGCCCACATCGACATCGCGGAGGATACGCGGGGCGGGGGCGTGTCGCGCTCGGTGAAGAGCCGTATGAAGGAGATCTGCGCGCGCACGGCCGAGTTCTACCACACCCAGCTCATGCGCGGGCGCGGCGAGGGGCCGGACGCCGCGCGGAAGTACCTGGCCTCCCGCGGCTTCGGCGGCGAGGTGCCGAAGAAGTGGATGCTCGGCTACGCCCCCGGGCGCGGGGCGCTCGTTCGGCATCTTTCGGCCTTGGGCTTCAAACCCGATGAGATGATCCGCGCCAACGTGGCCCTCGACGGGCGCGGGGGCCCGGTGCGCGACCGCTTCTACGAGCGCGTGATGTTCCCCATCTTCGACGCCCAGGGCGATTGCGTGGCCTTCGGCGGCCGCGTCATCGGCGCCGGCGAGCCGAAGTACCTGAACTCCCAGGAAACGCCGCTGTTCCACAAGTCCCAGGTGCTCTACGGGCTCGACCAGGCGAAGGCGCGCATGGCCTCTACCGGCTGCGCCATCGTAGTGGAAGGCTACACCGACGTCATTGCGCTGCACGAGGCGGGCGTCACCAACGTGGTGGCCACCCTGGGCACGGCGCTCACCATGCGGCACATCCGGGTGCTCGCCAAGCACGCGCCCAAGAAGATCGTCTACCTGTTCGACGGCGACGCGG
Source organism: Adlercreutzia equolifaciens DSM 19450 (assembly GCF_000478885.1). Taxonomy (NCBI): domain Bacteria; kingdom Bacillati; phylum Actinomycetota; class Coriobacteriia; order Eggerthellales; family Eggerthellaceae; genus Adlercreutzia; species Adlercreutzia equolifaciens. The sequence continues at coordinate 1,435,055 of NC_022567.1, read as the reverse complement.
CGGGTCAGAAGGCGGCCGACCGCGCCCTGGCCTTCATCGGCGAGAGCATCTCCGACAAGAACCGCAACTCCGTGGAGCTTCTGGCCGTCACCCTGCCGAACAACCAGGATCCGGCCGAGTTCGTGCAGGCGGAGGGCGCGCAGGCTTTGGAGGCGGTGGTGGAAGGGGCGCTCCCGCTCATCGAGTTCGGCCTCGAACGGCGCCTCGACAGCTTCGACTTGGATACCGCCCCCGGCCGCGATCGCGCGCTGGACGCGTGCCTGGCGGTGCTCGCCCCCATCAAGGACACGCTAGTGGCGAAGGACTACGTCGTGCGCACCTGGTCGCGCCTGCGGGCCCACGGGCGCCTCGGCATCGAGGAGGCCGACGTGCTGGAGCGGCTGGCTGCCCTGGAGGCGCCCCGCGGCGCCGCCGAGGAGGAGACCGGGCCCGAGGCCCCCGCGCCCCAGCCTGTGCGCCGCGCGCTTTCCCAGGCCGAGCGCAACCGCCTGCGCTTCGAGCGGGAGTTTCTGGCGCTCGCTTGCCAGCATCCCCTTGTGGGGCTCGCCCATGCCGATGCACTCGCGCAGGTGCAGTGGCATGAGGAGGTGCACCGCCTGCTGGCCGAGAGCGTGCTCGCGACCCTTTCCGAGAACCCGGGGGCCGCACCCGCCGACATCGTCACGAAGGCGACGCTCGCCACGCCCCATGCCGCCCGCGTGCTCACCGCCGGATCGTCCTACCCGTCCAGCACCCCGGAGGCCATCGGCGCCTACCTGGCCGAGGAGCTGGCCCTGGGGGATGCCGAGGAGGCCATCGGGGCGCTCACGGCCCAGATGAACGCCGGGGCCGACGCCGAGGAGGCCGAGCTGCTGCACGCGGCCGTTACCACCTTGCAGATGGACGTGGCCGCCCGTCGCGTCGCCCACCGAGCGCTGCCCGCCAGCTAGGGCACCCGCCGCGGCGCTCCCTCTCCGCGTTCCACCCCTCCCGTAGGGGGCGACCTTGGTCGCCCCTGTTTTGTCGCGCATGATCGTTCCGCTCGCCAGGGCCGACCAGGGTCGGCCCCTACGGAAAGGGAGCGCGATTGTTCCGCTCGCCAGGGCCGACCAAGGTCGGCCCCTACGGAGGGAGCGCCGTCCGTCCGTAGATTTCGCGGGTCATCTGGACAGGAGGGGCCTCGCGCTTCACAATGTCCCAAGCAACTGATACGATCCCGGGCCATTTCAGAGCTGCCCGGGGTTGCCGCAGCGCATTGACACTTCACTATACAGAGTAAGGAATACCGTGCTTCCCATTGTTATTTCCCCCGATCCCATTCTCGCCACGGTCTGCGAGCCGTGCGAGCCCGGCGACAAGTCGCTTAAGCGTCTCTCCAAGCAGATGGCCCACGCCATGTACAAGAACTACGGTTGCGGCATCGCCGCCCCCCAGGTGGGCGTCACCAAGCGCCTGGTCGTCATCGACGTCGACTGGGACGGCGAGAAGGGGGAGAAGAACCCCATCGTGCTCGTGAACCCCGAGATCGTGGAATTGGCCGGCGAGCCGGAGGAGGGCGGCGAGGGCTGCCTTTCGTGCCCCGGCGTCACCGTGCCGGTGAAGCGCCAGCCGTGGGCCCGCGTCCAGTACTACGATTTGGACGGCGAGTTGTGGGAGATCGAGGGCGACGGCCTGCTCGGCCGCTGCCTGCAGCACGAGATCGACCACTTGAACGGCAAGACGCTCTTCGAGAGCTGCGATCCGGTGACCCGTATCGAGGCCCTGCGCGCCTACGAGGAGGCCAAGGCCGCCGGCGCCCGCCCGGGCGACACCGATATCGAGGTGAAGTAGCGTGCGCGTCGTCTTCATGGGAACGCCCCGCTTCGCAGCGGAAATCTTGGACGAGTTGGCGGAGTTCCACGAGATCGCGGCCGTCTACACGCGTCCCGACGCCGTGCGCGGCCGTGGAAAGGCGCTTGTGCCCTCTCCGGTGAAGGAGGTGGCCGAACGTCGCGGTTTTCCCGTGCGAACGCCGCGCACGCTGCGCGACGCTGCGGTGCTCTCGGAGCTCGCCGCGTTTGCGCCCGATGTCATCTGCGTGGCGGCCTACGGGGCGATTCTCCCCAAGGACGTGCTCGACCTGCCGCCCTTCGGCTGCCTGAACGTGCACGGGTCCCTGCTTCCGCGCTGGCGCGGGGCGGCCCCCATCGAGCGGGCCATCCTCGCCGGCGACGAGGAGATCGGCGTGTGCATCATGGCCATGGAGGAGGGGCTCGACACCGGCGACTACTGCGTGTGCCGCTCGCTGCCCGCAGGTTCGCGCACAGCCGCCGAGCTCACCGAGGAGCTGGCAGCCCTGGGCGCCAGCGCGCTGCTCACGGCGCTGGCCCAGGCCGAGGGCGGCAACCTGCGCTGGGTGGCCCAGGACGAGGCGCTGGTCACCTACGCCGAGAAGATCGCCAAAGGCGAGCTGAACCTCGATCCTGCCGAGAGCGCCGTTGCGAACGATCGCCGCGTGCGTGCCTCGGGCGCCGCCCATCCCGCCCGGGCCGTCGTCGCCGGCCGGCCGCTGACGGTGCTGGCGGCCCGCGTGGCCGACGATGCTCCCGCCGACCGCCTGGGCTCCGGCGCGGCGGCCCTTATCGCGAACCGACTGCTTCTCGGCTGCGCCGAGGGGGTCTTGGAAGTAACCGAAGTAAAACCGGACGGCAAGCGCGCCATGGACGCGCGCTCGTTTGCCGCCGGCGTCCCCGCGCTGCGGGGCGAGGAAGGAACATGGTCCCGTGCATAACGATCATCGATCCCACAACCAGAGACGATCCTACGACCGAGCGAGCCAGGGCGATCGCAACGCCCAGGGCGGCGCGCGGCAGAACCGCGGGCCGCGCCCCGGCGGCAAGTCCGGCGACTTCCGCAAGGGAGGCAAGCCCGGCGGGTTCCGCAAGGACAGCAAGCCGGGTGGCTACCGCAAGGATGACCGGGGGCCTCGTGACGGGAAGCCGAGCGACTTCCGCAAAGGGGGCAAGCCCGGCGGGTTCCGCAAAGACGGGAAGCCGGGTAGCTTCCGCAAGGATGATCGCGGCCCCCGCGACGGGAAGCCCGGCGGCTACCGCAAGGACGGCAAGCCCGGCGGATTCCGCAAGGACGACCGAGGCCCGCGTGACGAGCAGCGATCCGGCGCCGACCGGAAGGACTTCCGTGCCCGCGATGGCAAGCCAACTGGTGGGAGCGCCCCCCGCAAGGATTTCGGCCCGCGCGCAGACCGCGGCCCTCGGCGCGATTCACGCGAGGCGGGCCACCCGCGCGAGGTGTTCATCGACGGCAAGCTCATGGCGGCCCCCGACCAAGACGCCCCGCAGGATCGTGGCCCGCGCTTCGATGGGCCTCGCGACGGCGGCCGCGGAGGCGCGCCGCGCCGCGACCAGGTGCGCCGGCAGAAGGCCCACAAGGCCACGACGGCCCGCGAGCTTGCCCTGGCGGCCATCCACCAGCTGAGGGAGCGCGACGCGTTCGCCCAGGACATCATCGCCAAGACCATCGATATCTCGCCCCTGTCGCGGGAGGATCGGGCCTTCGCCACCCGGCTCGTGCTGGGCGTGGTCAGCACGCGCGGCACCCTGGAGGACATCATCACGGGCTGCATGGACTCGCCCGACGATGCGGCCCCGGCAGTGCGCGACGCGCTGTGCCTGTCGGCCTACGAGATCGTCTTTTTGCAGAAGAGCCCCCATGCCGCCGTCGATCAGGGCGTCGAGCTGGTGAAGTCGGTGGCGCCGCGCGCGGGCGGTCTCGCCAATGCGGTGCTGCGCCGCGTGGTGCGCGCCAAGGAGGCCTTCCCCTTCGGCGACCCGCGCACTGATATCGCCGCCTATGCGCGGCTGCACGGTTTCCCGGTGTGGCTCGCCAAGCGGCTCATCGCAGAGCTCGGGCCCGAGGGCGCCCGCGACTTCATGGTGGCCTCGAACGAGCCGGCTCCGGTCTACATCGCCGTCAACGCGCTGAAGGCCGCCACTGACGAGGAGGTCGTCTCGGTTCTCGCGGCGGCTCACGCTGAGCCTGAAGCCATGGCGCTGGGCGGCTGTGCCGTACCCGGCTGCTACAAAGTGGCGTCGGGCGTGCCCCTGCTCGATGGCCGTGTGCGCCGCATGATAAACCAGGGCTTGCTTCTCGTGTCCGACGCCACCTCCCAGGCGGTGGCGGATCTGGTGGTGGGAGATACGGCACCGGAGTCGTTCTTGGAGATCGGCGCCGGCCGCGCCACGAAGACCATCCTCGACCAGAGCATCGCCTACCGGCGATACGGCAAGCAGATCCCCGAGTACGTCACCGTTGACGTGCACGCCTTCAAGACCAAGCTGCTCCAAGAGCGCGCCGAGCAGTACGGGGCGCACGTGAGCGAGGCCATCATCGGCGACGCCACCGACTTGGACGCCCTGGTGGGCGAGCGCACTTTCGATCGCGTGTTCATCGACTCCCCGTGCACGGGGCTGGGCACGCTCCGGCGTCATGCGGACATCCGCTGGCGCCTGCGCCCCGAAACCATTGCCGAATCGGCCGAGCTGGACGCACGTCTCTTGGAATCGGCGGCATCCCATGTGGCTCCCGGCGGCATTCTGGCCTACGCCACCTGCACCGTCACCCACGAGGAGAACGCCGATGCTGTGGAGGCCTTCCTGGCCACCGAGGCCGGTGCCGCCTTCGAGGTGGTGCCCTGCCGAAATCCCGACCTCGACATCGAGCTGCCGTTCTTCTCCACCGTTTTAGAGCCCGGCGGCCCCGACGCCCACTTCCTCGCCCTTTTGCGTCGCAAAGCCTAAACTCTCGCTTCTCTTTCCCCGATAGAGCGAAATGGGAAATGGAAAATGTGACTATTTGGTCAGTTTTTTCCATTTCCCATGGAGTGCTATTTCAAAAAAAGCACATTTTCCAATTTTTAGAAAGCGTATATGGTTTGCACGATGATATTGTCGCTTGAGTAGAGAGCTCAGTGTCAGTAAAACACCAGTTCAGAAGCTTGATGCGTCTTGATTGCTTCAAAGACGTTTGTATTGCTGAGTCTCATGTTTGGAAAATATGATTATTTGGTCACGCGCTCTTGGAAAATGTGCTTTTCTGTACCTTCGTTTTTCTTGAAGGCCTTCAGCAGGCCAAAATAGCACAATTTCCAAATCCTGGGCCGCCCTCTTTGCATCGAGCAGAAATTGTCTTCGACAAAAAGATTTCTCCATTTCGTCTTCGCATCTGGCGATGGCGAGGCTGCGGGAAAAACTATAGGCGCATCGCCGACTTTTTAACCGATTGGAAATGCTGACCGCCGAGATGCCAGTAAAATAGCGTGCTACAGTCATTTTCGAGAACCGATAAGGAGGTCGCAGGTCGTGGAGCCGAATATCAAAGAGGTGGCGGGGCGTATTCGCGCTCTGCGGGAGGACATGGACCTCACGTTGCAGGAGATGGCCGAGGCCACGGGCCGGTCGACGGCGGAGTACGCCGCACAAGAGTCCGGCGAGGAGGACCTCTCCTTTACCTTCCTGTACAAGTGCGCCGAGAAGTTCGGCGTCGACGTCATCGAGCTGCTCACCGGCGAGAACCCGCACCTAACGGGCTACTCGCTCACGCGCGAGGGCGCGGGCCTTTCCATCAAACGCCGCGCTGGCTTCGAGTACCTGCACAAGGCGCCGCATTTCCGCCACAAGCTGGCCGAGCCCTTCGTGGTCACCGCTCCCTATTTGGAAGAGGAGCAGGACGTGCCCGTGCACCTGTCCCGCCACGAGGGCCAGGAGCTCGACTTCATCATCTCCGGTCAGATGCGATTCGCCTACGAGGACCACGAGGAGATCCTGAGTCCGGGCGATGTCGTCATGTACGACTCCGGTCGCGGCCATGGCATGATCGCCACGGGAGGGGAGCCCTGCGTGTTCCTCGCCATTGTGATGAAGCCCGAGGGGGAGAAGATTATCTAGGCGGCCCGACTCGCGGGCTTGCGACCGGCGCTACCGGGCCCGGCCGCGCGTCCGCGCATCCGGCGTCGCCGAACCCAAGGTAATCGTTCGCTCTTTCAAGACTTCACCCGAGGATATCATCATGAGAAACATCAACTTGCGCTACGTGGACGAGGCCTACGACGAGAACGGTCTGCTCACGAAGTTCGACATCACCATGCCCGACAACTTCAACTTCGCCTACGACGTCGTGGACGACATCGCGATCAACGATCCCGAGCGCACGGCCATGGTCTGGTGCAACCCGGAAGGGGAGGAGCACACCTTCACCTTCGCCGACATGAAAACGTGGTCGGACAAGACGGCGAACTTCCTGGCGGACTGCGGCATCGGCCGCGGCGACTTCGTCATGGTCATCCTGCGCCGCCACTACCAGTTCTGGTTCACGATGCTGGCCCTGGAGAAACTGGGGGCGGTGGCGGTGCCGGCCACCTTCATGCTGAAGGAGCACGACCTCACCTATCGCCTGAACGGGGCCGACATCAAGGCCATCATCGCCACTTCGGCCGGGGACATCGCCGGCACCATCGACGCGGTGGTGAAGGAGTGCCCCAGCGTGGAGACGCTCATCCTCGTGAATCCCGCCGGCGCCGGGCTCACCCCGCGCGACGAGGACGGGAACTGGGTCGCTCCCGCCGGCGAGCTTGTCGGCGAGGCGCTCTCGGGCCCTGCGGGCATCTGCGCGGCCCCCGTCGCGCGCGAGGGCTGGCGCGACTTCAACAGCGAGGTGCGCGCGGCTTCGGCCGACTTCACCCGCCGCGAGACGGCCGGCGCCGATCCCATGCTCATGTACTTCTCCTCGGGCACTTCGGGCAATCCCAAGATGGTGCTCCACGATTCCGGCTACGCGCTGGCGCACCTCATCACGGCCAAGCACTGGCACAACGTGAATCCCGAGGGGCTGCACTTCACCATCGCCGACACCGGCTGGGGCAAGGCGGTCTGGGGCAAGTTCTTCGGCCAGTGGCTCATGGAGGCCGCCGTGCTCACCTACGACTTCGACCGCTACGATCCGGCCGAGATCCTCTCCCTCGTCGGCCGCTACGGCGTGACGACGCTCTGCTGCCCGCCGACGATGTACCGCCTCATGACCGAGGTGGACGTGGACGCCTTCGACCTGTCCAGCCTGGAGTACTGCACCACGGCCGGCGAGGCGCTGAACCCCGATCTGTTCGACTTCTGGCGCGAGCACACCGGCCTTACCATCTACGAGGGCTTCGGCCAAACGGAAACCCCGCTCACCGTGGGCAATCTGACGAACTCCACGCCGCGCCCGGGCTCCATGGGCAAGCCGGTGCCGATGTACGTCATGAGGATCTTGCGCGACGACGGCACCGAGTGCGACACCGGCGAGACCGGCGAGATCTGCATCTCCATCGACCCGCATCCGGCCGGCATCATGATGGAGTACTACCGCAACGCCGAGAAGACCGCCGAGGCCATGCACGACGGCTGGTACCACACCGGCGACACCGCCTGGCGCGACGAGGAGGGCAACTACTGGTACGTGGGCCGCAACGACGACGTCATCAAGTCGAGTGGCTACCGCATCGGCCCTTTCGAGATCGAGTCGGTGATGCTCGAGCACGACGCCGTGCGCGAGGTGGCCGTCACCGGCGTGCCCGACCCGGTGCGCGGCTTCGCCGTGAAGGCGACGGTGGTGCTCGCCGACGGCTGGCAGGGAAGCGATGACCTCACCGCCGAGCTGCAGAAGTGGGTGAAGCGCCAGACGGCCCCCTACAAGTACCCGCGCATCATCGAGTACGTCGACGAGCTGCCGCGCACCGTCAACGGCAAGATCCGCCGGGCCGCCATCCGCGAGCAGGACAAGACCCATCGCGCCTCCCAGAAGACCCCCGAGGGGCTCATCTGATGACGGCAGATCAAGCTGCGAGGCTCCCGTTCCCGTTGGCGCCGGTCACGGTGGTGACGGGGCATTACGGAGTGGGGAAGACCAACTTCGCCCTCAACCTCGCCCTGGATGCCGCCGCGGCCGGGTACCGCGTGACGCTTTCCGACATGGACGTCGTGAACCCGTACTTCCGCTCGAACGAGTATCGCGATCTTCTGGAAGAGGCCGGGGTGCGGCTCATCGCGCCCGTGTTCGGCCACGCGGGCACGAGCCTCGACGTCCCGTCGGTCACCGGGGAGCTGGCCGTGGCCGCGGCGGAGGCCTATCGCGACGAGACGGGGCGTACGGTCGTCATCGTGGATGCCGGCGGCGACGATGTGGGCGCCACGGCGCTCGCGCGCTTCGCGCCGGCCCTCGCAGCGGGGCCTTATGCCATGCTCTACGTGGTGAACGCCTTCCGCAACCTCACGCAGGAACCTGCCGATGCGGTGGCGGTGCTGCGCGAGATCGAGGCCAAGAGCCATTTGGCGGCCACGGCCGTGGTGGGCAACTCCCACTTGCAGGGCGAGACTGCTTTGGGACACATCGTCGAAAGTGTCCCGTATACCCAGGCAGTGGCCTCGATGGCGGGCCTTCCCATTGCCTGCATTACCGCCCCCATTCAGGCCATTCAGCGGGAAAACACGGGGCCATGCGCCCTGGACGACATTCCCAATGGCTATGCTGTGAACGTGTACGTCAAGCCTCCCTGGTCCTAAGGGCGGCCCATTCAAGATGAGAGAGAGGCGCGGGCGGCGAGGCCCGCGCGCGAGTAAGCAAGGGAGGTTTCCATGGCGCGAGTCACTATCGACGATTTCTTCTGCAAGGGATGCGGGCTGTGCACCGATGTCTGCCCGGTGGGCATTCTCGAGCTCGACCCGGACGTCATCACGGCCAAGGGCTATCACCCGGCCCATTGCACCGACGAGGACAAGTGCACTGGTTGCGCCACCTGCGCGACCATGTGCCCCGATGTGGCCATCACGGTTGAAAGGTAGTTCAATGGCTGAGAAAGTACTCATGAAGGGCAACGAGGCCATGGCCGAGGCGGCCATGCGTGCCGGTTGCCGCTTCTTCTTCGGTTACCCCATCACGCCCCAGACCGAGGTGGCCGCCTACATGGCGAAGATGATGCCGAAGGTGGGGGGCACCTATCTTCAGGCGGAGTCCGAGGTGGCGGCCATCAACATGGTCTACGGTGCCTCGGCAGCCGGCGCCCGCGTGATGACCTCCTCGTCGTCGCCGGGAATCTCGCTGAAGAGCGAGGGCATCTCGTATATGGCCGGCGCCGATCTGCCCGGCGTCATCGTCAACGTGCAGCGCGGCGGTCCGGGCCTCGGTTCCATCCAGCCCTCCCAGGCCGACTACTGGCAGGCCACCAAGGCCACCGGGCACGGCGACTTCCACATCGTCGTGTACGCGCCCTCCACGGTGCAGGAGATGGCCGACTACGCCTTCAAGGCGTTCGATACAGCCGACAAGTACCGCGTGCCGGTCATGATCATGGCCGACGGCATGCTCGGCCAGATGATGGAGCCGGTGGTCCTGCCCGAGGCGCTCGCCCCGGAGGATCTGCCCGAGAAGCCCTGGGCCACCTGCGGCCACGGGCATAAGCGACCCCACAACGTGGCGAACTCGCTGTACCTGACCGCGTCCGATCTGGAGGACCTCGTCCGCGAGCGCTATGAGCGCTACGCGGTCATCGAGGAGACCGAGCAGGAGGCCGAGAGCTATCTCACCGAGGACGCCGACATCGTGCTCGTGGCCTTCGGCGGCGCGGCCCGCGTGGCCCGCTCGGCGGTGAACGCCGCGCGCGAGCAGGGCATCAAGGCGGGTCTTGTGCGCCCCATCACGCTGTGGCCCTTCCCGATGCGGGCCATCGAGGCGCTCGTGCCCACGGCCAAGGCGTTCCTCGACGTGGAGATGAACATGGGCCAGATGGTGGAAGATGTGCGCCTGGCGGTGGCGGGGCGCGTGCCGGTGGAGTTCTTCGGCCGCACTGGTGGCGTCATCCCGACGCCCGACGAGGTGCTGGCGGCCATTGTCGCTTTGAACGAGAAGGTAGGTGAGTAGCATGGTCGAGACGACTGAGAAGGAAATGAAAGTGGTCTTCGAGCGACCCCACTCCCTGTTGCCCGTGGTCACGAACTTCTGCCCCGGCTGCCCCCACGGCATCGTGGAGCGTCTGGTGTGCGAGGTCATGGACGAGCTGGACATCGAGGGCGAGACGATCGGCGTGGCGCCCGTGGGCTGCTCGGTCATCTCCTACGACTTCTTCGGCTGCGACATGATCGAGGCCGCCCACGGCCGGGCGCCCGCGGTGGCCACGGCGGTGAAGCGCGTGCATCCCGACAAGGTGGTCTTCGCCTACCAGGGCGACGGTGACTTGGCCTCCATCGGCATGGCCGAGACGGTCCATGCGGCCACTCGCGGCGAGAACATCACCATCATCTTCATCAACAACGCCATCTACGGCATGACCGGCGGCCAGATGGCCCCCACCTCGCTGCCGAACCAGGTGACCCAGACGAGTCCCTACGGGCGCGATGTGTCCACGGCCGGCAACCCCATCCGCGTGAGCGAGCTTCTGAACGCGCTGGACGGCCCGGCCTACATCGAGCGCGTCTGCGTCGATACGCCGAAGAACGTGCGCAAGGCTAAAAAGGCCATCAAGAAGGCCTTCCAGAACCAGATCGACGGTGTGGGCTACTCGTTCATCGAGGTGGTTTCCACCTGCCCCACCAACTGGGGCATGACGCCGAAGGACGCCTTCGAGTGGATGCGCGTGAACATGCTGCCGTACTACCCGCTCGGGGTGGTGCGCGATGTGACCGCCGACGGCTTCGCCAATGCCGCCGAGGCGGCGAGCGCCCGCAATGCGGCCTGCCCCATCGCCCATCCCGAGGCCGTGTCAGAAGGAGGCAACTAATGGGCAAGGATCTCACCTGCGTCGTCGCCGGCTTCGGCGGCCAAGGGTCGCTGTTCGCCGGCAAGGTCATCGCTACGGCCGGCCTCATCGAGGACCGCGAGGTTTCGTGGATGCCCTCCTACGGCCCCGAAATGCGCGGCGGCACCGCCAACTGCTCGGTGACGCTGTCCGATAAGCCCATCGGCAGCCCGCTGATCACGCGCCCGAGCGCGCTCATCGCTCTGAACCAGCCCTCCTTCGACAAGTTCATCGACAACGTGGAAGAGGGCGGCATCGTGGTGGTGGACACGGCCATGGTGCCGAGTCTCACCGAGCCCGAGGGCGTGACGGTCATCGGCATCCCCGCGACCAAGATGTGCGAGGAGGCCGATCTCAAAGGCCTCGGCAACATCGTGCTTATCGGCAAGCTCTGGGCCGAGACCGGCTTTTGCTCCGAGGAGGCGCTCGACGGCGCCATCGCGAAGGTGGCCGGCAAGAAGCCCGAGAAGCTGGAGCAGAACCGCCAAGCCATCAAGCTCGGCATCAACGCGTAGCCTCTTACCGCAGCCGGGCGGGCTGGAAGCGGTCGGGGATTGAATCAGGCACCGTCCAGTCAGGGGCGGGACAAGATAGAAGGACGAACATGGAAGAAGAGAACCTGAAAGATTTGGGCGAGCGCCTGCAGGGCCTGCGCGAGGCCTGCGACGTGTCGCGCCACACCATGGCCGAGGAGCTCGGCGTCGATATCGACACCTACCGCGGCTGGGAGGAGACCGGCGAGGACATCCCCATCTCGGCCATCTACCACATGGCCCGCAAGTTCAACGTCGACCTCACCGAGATCCTCACGGGCACCGCGCCGAAGCTGGACACCTACCACTTGGTGCGTCGCGGCGAGACCGAGGAGGTCGAGCGTTTCCCCGGGTATCACTACGAGGACATGGCCAGCCGCTACGCCCGCAAGATCATGCAGCCGCTGCTGGTCATCTTGGATCCGTGCGACGAGCCGGCCGAGCTGGTGTGCCACGACGGCCAGGAGTTCAACTACGTGCTGGAAGGGTCGCTCATTCTCACCTTCGGGGATCGCGACATCCAGCTGAACGCCGGCGACAGCATCTACTTCAACCCCACCTACCCCCACGGCCAGCGCTGCAACGGCGACGTCCCCTGCAAGTTCATCACCATCATCGCCGAATAGTACCATCTCATTTTTGGAAGAGTAGCGAAGCGACTCGGGGTGTTCCAACCGAGCGAGTTCCGCAGCGACTGGAAATGCCCAGTGGGCATTTCCACAAAGCGAGGACTGTTTGAGCGAATTGGAATACCGCGAGGCGCTTCGCGGACAAAGCGGAATCGCGGACAAAGCGAAATAGGAGAGCAGAGAGAAGCACCACTATGGATCATGTTCTGAAGAAGTACTGCCCGAGAATTGAATTCGATTCCTACGAGGACTTCGCCGAGAACTTCACCATCGAGGTTCCCGAGGCCTTCAACTTCGGTTTCGACGTCGTCGACGAGTGGGCTGCCGTGGAGCCCGACAAGCGGGCGCTTCTGTGGACCAACGACGCCGGCGAGGAGCGCGCTTTCACGTTCACCGACATCAAGCACCTCTCGAACCAGGCGGCCAACGCCTTCAAAGAGCTCGGCATCGGCAAGGGCGACGTGGTCATGTGCATCCTGCGCCGCCGCTGGGAGTACTGGGTGTGCGCCGTGGCCCTCTGCAAGCTGGGCGCCACCATCATCCCCGCGTCGCTGCAGCTCACGCGAAAGGACGTGGTCTACCGCGCCAACAGCGCCGACGTGAAGGCCATTGTGGCGGTGAACGACGAGTACGTCTGCACGCAGGTGGAAGAGGCCATGCCCGATTGCCCCACGGTGCGCGAGAAGTTCATCGTGGACGGCTCCCGCGAGGGCTGGGTCGATTTCGACGAGCTCATTGCGGGCTACCCCGACACCTTCGAGCGCCCCACAGGAGATGCGGGCGTCACCTCCAAGGACATCATGCTCATGTACTTCACGAGCGGCACGACGGGCAACCCCAAGGCCGTGGAGCACAACTTCGCCCATCCTCTCGGCCACATCATCACGGCGAAGTACTGGCAGCAGGTGCAGGAGAACAAGCTGCACATGTCGGTGACCGACTCCGGCTGGGCCAAGTTCGGCTGGGGCAAGATCTACGGCCAGTGGATCGCCGGTGCCACCATCTTCGCCTACGACATGGACAAGTTCGTGCCCACCAAGCTTCTGCAGAAGATTCAGGACTACAAGCTCACCACCTTCTGCGCGCCGCCCACCATGTACCGCTTTATGCTGCAGGAGGACGTGGCCGCCTACGACTTGTCCAGCGTGGAGAACTTCGCCACGGCGGGTGAGCCGCTGAACGCGGAGGTGACCATCCAGTGGGAGCGCCTCACCGGCAAGAAGATCCGCGAGGGCTTCGGCCAGACCGAGGGCCCGGTGCTTCTGGCCACCTTCCCGTGGATCGAGCCGAGGCCCGGTTCCATGGGCAAGCCGTCGCCCCTGCTCAACGTGAAGCTGCTCGACGACGACGGCCGCGAGGTCGATGACGGCGAGGAGGGCGCCATCTGCGTGACGGGCCTGAAAGAGGCCTATCCTCCGGGACTGTTCGTGGGCTACTACGGCAACCCGGAGCGCACGGAGGAGGCCGTGGGAGGGGAGTATTACAACCTCCACGACATGGCCTGGCGCGACTCCGACGGCTACTGCTACTTCGTGGGCCGCAACGACGACGTTATCAAGTGCTCCGGCTACCGCATCGGCCCCTTCGAGGTGGAAAGCGCGCTGGTGGAGCACCCGGCCGTGGTGGAGTGCGCCGTCACGGCGGCGCCGGATCCCATCCGCGGCAAAGTGGTGAAGGCCACCATTGTGCTCGCGAAGGGCTACGAGGGCACCGACGCGCTCACCCGCGAGCTGCAGGATCATGTGAAGAAGACCACGGCTCCCTACAAGTACCCGCGCATCATCGAGTACGTGGACGAGCTGCCCAAGACCATCGGCGGCAAGATCAAGCGCAAGCTCATCCGCCAGACCGACGGCATTCAGGAATAGAAGAGATTCAAGCGAGTGACGCCTCTCGGAGAGAATCCGTAGGGGGCGACCGAGGTCGCCTCTCGCTTCCTTCCGCGACCACTGCAGGGAGGGGGCACTCGCGCTAGCATGGTTCAAATCCGTAGAGGGACGGCCGAGGTCGTCCCTCTACTCTTGTTCAGGGCGCCATTGGCAAAAATTTCGCGGTGATCGGCGTCGTCAATTGCAGTCAAGTTCAGGTATCATGCACAGCGAAGCGAAACCCCAAGGGGCGATGGCGTCGCGCTTCGAATGGCGCCGCCCTTGCCCCTCGAGGTTCAGAGGTCAGCTGGGGAGGGCAGATCGCTCGCTTCGAAGGAAGGAGATGCCATAAGGGCATCTCGAGGATCCCCAACTGGAAGGAAGAGGCATGACAGAAGAAGAGAAAAAGGTGGACGGGCAGACTGCCGAGCCTGCCGCCCAGAAGAAAAAGAAGAAGTGGCCCATCGTCGTGGGCGTCGTCGTCGCTGTGCTCGTCGTGGCCGGCGCCGGCTTCTGGGTATGGCACGAGCAGCCGAGCTTCTGCAACGCCATCTGCCACACACCGATGGACGCCTACCTGCCCACCTATGAGGCCGAGCCCGGCCAGGCCGCCACTGACGTGTGGGGCAACGAGGTCGCCAACGCCTCCGGCATGATGGCCGCTGTGCATCGCGCCGAGAACGGCACCACCTGCCTCGGTTGCCATGTTCCCACCCTGTCCGAGCAGATCGGCGAGGGCATGAGCTGGATCACCGGCAGCTACGAGGTTCTGAACACCCAGACCGGCCAGCAGGTCGTGCCCGAGAAGTCGCTGGAGGATCTCGTGGCTGCTCGCGGCATCGAGCCCGATCAGTTCTGCCTGAACGAGTCCTGCCACAACATGACTCGCGACGACCTGATTCAGGCTACGAAGGATCTGGAGCGCAACCCGCACGTGGCCCAGCACGGCGAGAACCAGTGCAGCGACTGCCACAAGGCGCACCGCGCTTCCGTGAACGCCTGCTCGCAGTGCCACAACGACGCCCCCATCCCCGAGGGCTGGATCTCCGCTGCGGACAACACCGCTCTGGAGAAGGAGCTGGACAGCCTGAACAAGGCCGCCTAAGCCAAAGCACGAATCAGTGCGCACCGGAAGGCCGCTCGATCGAGCGGCCTTCTTTTTTGTGTCGCCGATTCAATAGGGAAGTTACGATTACCCAACTCCTTAAGGTTAGCTGTCGCTGCGCGAGCCGCCGAGTCTCACTATAGACAAGACGATACGGCGCCAGCACAAGCGGCACCGCGCAGAAAGGAGTTGGAACCCATGGAACTTGAGAAATCCCAGACATGGAAGAACTTGGAGAGCTCGCTCTCGCAGGAGGCCGTGGCCTATTGCGAGTACACGTTCTACGGCCAGCAGGCCGCCAAGGACGGCTACAAGCAGATCTCCGACATCTTCAACGAGACCGCCGGCAACGAGCTGCATCACGCGAAGCTGCACTACAAGAAGATGCACGGCGGCAAGGTGCCGGGCACGCTCGACAACCTGAAGGCCGCTGCCGCCAGCGAGGATGAAGAAGTCGAGATTTACACCGGCTATGCCAAGACCGCTCGCGAGGAGGGCTTCGCCGATCTGGCCGATTTCTTCGAGGGCCTGGCCGCCATCGAGAAGAGCCATGAGAACCGCTATCAGCTGCTCATCGAGCGCATCGAGAACGACGAGGTGTTCCGCCGCAAGGAAGTGAAGGTGTGGTACTGCACCGTCTGCGGCCACATCGAGATCGGCACCGAGCCCCCCGAGAAGTGCCCCGTCTGCGAGCACCCGCAAGGCTACTTCGAGATCAAGGCCGAGAACTTCTAGGTTCCGTTCGCCCTGACGGGGCGAACGGCACTGCTGATGCTGCGGCTCCGACAGGCATCTGCCCTTCGCATTCAGCACTTTCCCTCACGGCCCCAAGGCCGCTCGGCCGCGCTTCAAGCGAATTGCAGGCACCTGTCGGAGCCTCGCTGACTTCCTTGGGCGAACCTGTGGCCATCCCATTTTCGCCTTTTTTGAAAAAATTCAATACAATGCTTGCAAGTCATCTTTCTGCGGTGTATGGTGCAACCGTCCTTTAAATGCGGTACAGAGAGGCCGACAAGGTAACCCCAATCAGCGCAGCGCCCGGCAAGCGGGAAGCAAGCGCAACGACGCAGGAAGCCTAGTCGCCAGACGGGCTTTTTCTTTTGCCCGCGAGGCGGCACGAAGCTCGCGGAAAACTCGGACGCGGGGCTTCGCGGACTCGTCTGTACGCACTGACCTTACGAAGGGAGTGTGTATGAACGACGAGAGCATGGTCAAGTCGGTCTGCATGGATGCAGACGACATCGAGCGAGCGGTGACGCGCATGGCGCACCAGATCCTCGAGGCCAACAAGGGCGCGGACAACATCGCGCTCGTGGGCATCGTCACGCGAGGCGATCTTCTCGCGAAGATGCTCGTTCACAAAATCGAGGAGATCGAGGGGGTCAAGGTTCCCCTGGGCAAGCTGGACATCAGCTTCTATCGCGACGACTTCGCGACCCATATGTCTCCTGAGGTTCATTCCACCGACATCCCGTTTAGCATCGACGGCATGACCATCGTGCTCGTGGACGACGTGCTGTACACGGGCCGCACCATCCGCGCGGCGCTCGACGCGCTCATGGACATCGGTCGCCCCGCCGCCGTGGAGCTGGCGGTCCTCGTCGACCGCGGCCACCGCGAGCTGCCCATCCGCGCCGACTTCGTGGGCAAGAACGTGCCCTCGTCCTCCAGCGAGAACGTGCGCCTGTTCCTGGAGGAAGTCGACGGCATCTCGGCCGTGGAGATTCTGGACATCGAGCCGGGCAAGCGAGCAGGCGCCGCGGCCCTGACGAAAAAGGAAGGTGAGTAGGTCCATGGCCTTCGATCACAAGCACCTCATCGACATCACGGAGTACTCCGCCGATGACATCATGACCATCCTGGAGACGGCTAAGACCTTCAAGCAGGTCAACGAGCGCCGCATCAAGAAGGTGCCGACGCTGAAGGGCTTCACCGTCGTGAACATGTTCAACGAGCCCTCCACCCGCACCCGCTCCTCCTTCGAGATCGCCGAGAAGCGCCTGTCGGCCGACTCGCTGAACTTCGGCGGCTCCTCTACGGCCACGGTGAAGGGCGAGAGCCTCGTGGACACCGTGAAGACGCTGTGCTCCTACAAGATCGACTGCATCGTGGTGCGCGACCGCTGGGCCGGCGTGCCCCGCAAGATCGCCGATGTGTCCGGCGTGTCGGTCATCGACGCCGGCGACGGCAAGCACCAGCATCCCACCCAGGCGCTGCTCGATCTGTACTCCATCTGGGAGGAGAAGGGCTCCTTCGACAACCTGCACGTGGGCGTCGTGGGCGACATCTCCCACTCCCGCGTGTGCGGCTCGCTTATCCCGGCGCTCAAGATCATGGGCTGCGAGGTGACGGTCATCGCGCCGCCGACGCTGCTGCCCGCGCGCCCCGACATCCTCGGCGCCGACCACGTGACGAGCAACCTGGACGAGGCGCTGCCGGAGCTGGACGTGGTGTACATGCTGCGCATCCAGCGCGAGCGCTTCGAGGGCGCGCCGTACCCGAACCTGCGCGAGTACAACCTGCTCTACGGACTCACCGAGGAGCGCGACAAGCTTCTGAAGCCCGATGCCTGCGTGTGCCACCCGGGCCCCATCAACCGCGGCGTGGAACTGGACAGCTTCATGGCCGACCACCCCAAGCGCTCCATCATCCTCGACCAAGTTTACGCCGGCGTCCTCGTGCGCATGGCCGCCCTGTACCTGCTCCTAGGAGGTAGCAACGATGGCATTGATGCTTAAGAACGCTCGTCTGATCGACCCCCAGATCGGCCTGGACGAAGTGGCCGACATCCTCATCCGCGACGGCAAGATCGTGGAGGTGGGACACGACCTCGCCATGGAGAAGGGCGTCGAGCGCGATCTTGCCGGCAAGATCGTCACTCCCGGCCTCGTGGACATGCACGTGCACTTCCGCGATCCGGGCCAGGAGCAGAAGGAGGACATCGCCTCTGGTTCCCGCGCGGCGGCCCACGGTGGTTTCACCGCGGTGTGCACCATGCCGAACACGAGCCCGGTGATCGACGACGCCGTGACCGTGGAATACGTGAAGGCCCGCGCCGCGGCCGTGGGGAAGTGCCGCGTCGTGGTGGCCGGCGCCTGCTCCAAGGACTTGAAGGGCGAGGTGCTCTCCGACATGGGCGATATGTACGCCCACGGCGCGCCCGTGTTCACCGACGACGGCCACGGCATCCAGGACGCCGGCATGATGCGCCGCGTCATGGACTACGCCAACCAGTTCGACACCGTCGTCATGGCTCACTGCCAGGACGACTCGCTTGTGGCCGACGGCCAGGTGAACGAGGGCGTGGCGAGCACGCGCCTCGGCATGGTGGGCTGGCCGGCCGAGGGCGAGGAGCTCGAGATCGCCCGCGACATCGCGCTCTGCCGTCTGACCGGGTGCCCTTTGCACATCCAGCACATCACCACCAAGCGCGGGCTCGATCTGGTGGCCGCCGCGAAGGCCGAGGGGCTGCCGGTGACTTGCGAGGTGACGCCGCACCACATGTTCCTCACCGAGGACGCCATCACTGCCGAGTACCAGACTGCGCTGAAGGTGAACCCGCCGCTGCGCACCGCCGAGGATGCCGCCGCGCTCATCGAGGGCCTCGCGAACGGCACCATCGACGCCATCGTCACCGATCACGCGCCCCACACCGATTGGGAGAAGGATCGCGAGTTCGAGCTGGCGCCCTTCGGCATGACGGGCCTTGAGACCTCGCTCTCCCTGGTGCTCACGCATCTCGTGCGCGCCGGCGTCATCGACTACGGCCGCATGGTTGAGGCCATGGCCGTCGCCCCGCGCGAGATCCTGCGCCAGGAGCCGGTGAAGATCGAGGCCGGCAGCGTGGCCGACCTCACGGTCATCGACCCTGAGGCCGCCTGGACCGTGGAGGTGGGCGACTTCTGCTCCAAGGCCAACAACTCCGGCTTCATCGGAGCCGAGCTTGTCGGCCGTGCCACCGACGTCTACGTCGGCGGCTACGCCACCATGGAGGACAGCAAGATCGTCGAGTAGCGCCTGCCGCCAAATAGCGTTTCACCCGGAAGGAGCCGTCCGAGGACGGCTCCTTTTTTGTATTTCGTTTACCTTGAAGGAGACGGCCTGCGCGAAATGTGCAAAAGAGGGTACTTCTCGTAGTCAGTTTTCGCGTTGAGGCTCTAGTTGAAGGTATTCACCTGCGGAAATACCCGAAATCAGGAACGCCTGCGCTCTCTTCGGACATGAAAAGTTACGAGAAGTACCCTCTTTTGCACATTTCGGCTAACACCTTGGGCAACGAGAGGGCTTCGGCTGAGAAACAACAGGGGAGATGCCTTGGGGGAAACCGACTGTCGTTGCCTAGAATGGATCAGCGCCGTTTGTGAATGTTTTCCGAAGCGCTTGCATAAAAGTAAACCCGTAATAACATCCGGCGCTGTGAGTTTACTATAACTAACTTCTTTGCTCAGCTTTCAGAAAGGATCTGCCCATGGCCCCGATTTCCCGCCGCACTTTCGCGGCCTTCCTCGCTACTGCCGTCCTGACTCCCGTGCTCGGCGGCTGCTCCTCTTCTACCGGTTCCTCCGCAGGAGGGGAGGGCGCCGCTACGACCGACGGCGGCGCTTCCGGCGCCGATGCGGCCGCAGGCGCAGCCACGCGCACGGTGGACACCGACAAGGGGCCGGTGGAGATTCCCGCCAATCCCCAGACCATCGTGAGCGACTACTACCTCGGCGAGTTTCTGGCTGTGGACGTGAAACCGGTCATCGCGAGCCCCTATGCCCTGAACAACCCGTTCCTTGCGGGACTGTGCGACGGCATCGAAGCCCTGAACACCACCTCGGCTGAGACCTCGCTCGAGATGATCGCCGAGAAGCAGCCGGACCTCATCGTCACCATTACCGAGGCCGACTACGACAAGTACGCCAAGATCGCGCCGACGGTCTACATCGCCGACGGCACGCGCACGGACGAGGACCTGTTCCGCTACATCGCCGATTTGGTGGGCAAGAAGGACGCCGCCGAGGCCTATATCGCCGAGTTCAACGACAAGGTGGCCACGGTGAAAGACGAGATCGTGGGTATCGTGGGCGATCGTACCGTGTCCATCTTGGAGGTGTGGCCCCAGGATATCTACGCCATGGGCAGCCACTTCGCCCGCGGTGGTTCCATCCTCTACGATATGTGGGGGCTGAAGGCGCCCGAGGCCATCCAGGGCCCCATGGTGGAGGGCGACGAGGCCTACAAGGTGATCTCCGTGGAGGCGCTGCCCGACTACGCCGGCGACTTCATTTGCTACGGCGTGCTGGACGGCGCCGACTCGGCCTATGTGGATGACTCGCAGCTGTGGAAGAACCTGCCCGCCGTCAAGGCCGGGCGCCTCATGCCCTACGAGCAGGTGGCCTTCATGCACCGCGATCCCATTACGCTGACCAACCAGCTCGAGACCTTCACCGACTTCTTCCGCGCCCATGCGGACACGGCGGCCTAGCGGGAGCTTTTCGTGTCGCGCTTGAGAACATCGGTCTTCCTGATCGGGGGAGTGATCGCGGTCGCGCTGGCTGCGGGGCTCTCCCTGTTCTTCGGCAGCACGCCCATCCCGCCCGACCAGGTGCTGGGTGCGCTCTTCTCGCCGGACATGGCGAATCAGGAGCACGTGGCCATCCTCGAGCTGCGCGGCCCGCGCACAGTGGGCTGCATCCTCGTGGGAGCGGCCTTTGCCGTGGCTGGCGCCATCATGCAGGGCGTCACCCGCAACCCCCTGGCCGACTCGGGGCTTCTCGGCATCAACGCCGGGGGCGCCTTCGCGCTGGCACTGTGCCTTGCGCTTCTGCCGGGCATGAGCTTCGCCGGGGTGGTGGGGTGCTCGTTTGTAGGTGCCGCCTTCGCTTTGGCCGTGGTCTTCGGGGCCGTGAGCTTCCGGCGGCGCAACGTGGATCCGGTGCTGCTGGTGCTGGCGGGCTGCGCCGTGGGGCTCTTCCTCACGGCGCTCGCCCAGGGCGTGGCCATCTTCTTCAACATCGGCTACTCGCTTACCTTCTGGACCGCCGGCGGCGTGGCCGGCATCCGTGCCGACACGCTGGCCATGACGGCGCCCTTCATCGTGGCGGCGCTGGCGGCCTCCTGGGTGCTGGCGCGGCGCGTGACGGTGCTCTCGCTGGGCGAGGAGGCCGCCTCAGGGCTCGGCGTGAACGTGGGGAAATCCCGTACGTTGTGCCTGCTCGTGGTACTCGTGCTGGCGGGCGCGGCCGTGGCGCTCGCGGGGCCGGTGGCCTTCGTGGGCCTCATGGTGCCGCACATGGTGCGCCGTTTCGTGGGATCGGACTACCGGGCCGTCATTCCCGCCTCCATGGTGGGCGGGGCGCTGTTTATGCTTTTGGCCGATGTGCTCGCCCGCACGCTCATGGCGCCGAGCGAAATTCCCATCGGCATCATCTTCGCCATCGTCGGCGTGCCGTTCTTCATCTGGTGCGCGCGGAGGGAGGCGAGCGGCCTTGACTGAGCGGAGAAAACGGCTGCGCACGAGTGCGGTGCTGGTGATCCTAGCCGCACTGGCGCTGGTGGCCCTGTGGTGCGACATCAACGCCGGCTACCGCAGCATCTCGTTGGAGGAGCTGGGGCAGATCCTTTCCGGCACGGCGAGCCAGAGCCTCACCTACACCCTGGTGGACTTGCGCCTGCCCCGGGTGCTCACCTCGCTTTTGGTGGGCGTGGGGCTGTCGCTTTCCGGATGCCTTCTGCAAGGCATCTCCCGCAACGACATGGCCGACCCGGGCGTACTCGGCATCAACGCCGGCGCTGGGCTGCTCGTGGCCGCCTTCATCGTCTTCGTGCCCGCGGGGCTCTTCCCCTCCGCGGTGGCCCTGCCGGTGCTCGCCTTCGCGGGCTCGGCGGCCGTGGCCTTCCTCGGCTGGCGGCTTTCGGTGGTGCGCGGGGCCTCCAGCCCGCGGAGGCTGCTGCTCATCGGCGTCGCTTTGGCCACGGGGCTCTCCAGCGCCACGTCGCTGCTCATGCTGCGCATGTCCGATGGCGACTACGCCTTCGTGCAGAATTGGATCGCCGGCAGCATCTGGGGTGCCAGTTGGGAAAACGTGGCCATTCTCGCCGTGGGGCTGGCGTTGCTCGTGGCCGGTGCCCTCTATGCCTCGCGCACACTGAACGTGCTGGGGCTCGGCGAGGCGGCCGCCACGGGACTCGGCGTGAATGTGCCCCGGGCCCGCGCTGCCCTCACTGCCGTGGCCGTGGGGGCCTCGGGGCTCGCCTGCGCCGTGGGCGGTGGTCTCACCTTCGTGGGGCTCGTGTGCCCGCACATAGCGCGGCGCCTCGTGGGGCCGAACTTCCGGGTGCTCGTGCCCGCAACGGTGCTCGTGGGCGCGGTGCTCATGCTTCTGGCCGACATCATCTCGCGCACGCTGCTCGCCCCCAACGAGATTCCCGTCGGCATCGTGGCGGCGGTCATCGGCGCGCCCTATTTCCTGTACCTGCTGGCGAAATCCTAGGAGAAGGTGACGCTTGTGAAGAAGAACGCAGCGGATTTCCGCGATTCCTCCTGCGAGGATGCTCCCAGGGCATCCGAAGTTGGCGGCGAGTCCCTGTTCTGCGAGACCTGCGACCGCACTTGCGAGCGCTTCGCCGGCGCGGCCCTGCGCGGCGAGGCCGTGTCGGTGGGCTACGGCGATCGCGTCATCATCAAGCCCATGAACGTGGCCGTGCCCGCTGGGGAGATCACCTCCATCATCGGGCCGAACGGCTGCGGGAAATCCACGCTTCTGAAGGCGCTCTCGCGCACCATGCCCCTGCGCGGCGGCGCGGTGTATCTGAACGGGACGGCCATCGCGACGATGCCCACGGCCGAGGTCGCCCGTCAGATGGCCCTGCTTCCCCAGTCGCCCCAGGCACCGGCTGGGCTCACCGTGGGCGAGCTGGTAGCCCTTGGCCGCTACCCGCACCAGAGGGGCTTCGGGCGCCTGACCGACGACGATAGGCGCATCATCGACTGGGCCCTTTCCATCACGCACTTGGACGGCCTGGCCGAGCGCCCCATCGACGCGCTTTCCGGCGGCCAGCGCCAGCGGGCCTGGATCGCCATGGCGCTCGCCCAGGACACGGGCCTCATCCTTCTGGACGAGCCCACCACCTATCTGGACATGGCCCACCAGCTGGAGGTGCTGGAACTGCTGCAAACGCTCAACCGCGACGAGGGCAAGACCATCGCGCTCGTCATCCACGAGCTGAACCTGGCCGCCCGCTTCTCCGACTGGATGATCGCCCTGAAATCCGGCGCCATCCGCGGCGCGGGCACGCCTAAGGAGGTCATGACCCCGGCTCTTTTGCGCGAGGTCTTCGGCCTGGACGCCCTCATCGAGCCCGACCCCTGGACCGGCCGCCCCAGCCTCGTGAGCTACCGCCTGGCGGGGGAGGAGTGCTAGATCGCCATTCGGCTGCCGTCTTCGGCCGCTTATTTTTGTGCAGATGCATACCTGTCGGGGTGTCTTATGCTCAAAAATGACCTTTAACGGACGGTACCGAGAGACCGGCAAGGTGCGATGAGCGAACTTCATCTTGTGTGCTTGCGAGCGCCCCCGTCCAAGGCGGGGGCGCTTTTTGCGGCCGCCGCTGTGGAACGGGCCGCGCTTTCACGTGAGTGCGAAGGCGCAGGGATGCGCGGCGGGGCACCAGCGAAGCACATGAGGCGAAGGCGAGCGAGTCGCGGAAAGGACGGAACCTTTGAGCAAGATTGCGGAAAAGATGCGGGCGGCCACCTCGAAGCCTGCGGGAGCGCCGGCGGTGCTCGTATTGGAGGACGGCGCGGTGTTCGTCGGCACCTCCTGCGGGGCGCCCGGCGAGGCCTTCGGAGAGATCTGCTTCAACACCTCGATGGAAGGCTATTTGGAAATCGTCACCGATCCCTCCTATGCGGGGCAGATCGTGGTGCTCACCTATCCGCAGGTGGGCAACTACGGCGTGAACGCCGACGACGCCCAGGCGGAGCATCCGGCCCTGCGGGCGCTCGTGGTGCGCGACATGTGCCCCACGCCCTCCAGCTGGCGCAGCCAGGAGAGCCTCGGCGATTATCTGGCGCGCGAGGGCGTCGTGGCCATCGAGGGCGTCGACACCCGCGCGCTCGTGCGCCATATCCGCGACCATGGCGCCCAGCGGGCCGTCGTTTCCACCGAGGACACCGATGTCGCCGCGCTGCTCGCGAAGGTGCGCCAGAGCCCGTCACTGGTGGGCGAGAACCAGGTCGTTGGCGTATCTTGCGACGGCGCCTACTCCTACACCGCCGCGAACCTGCCCGTCTCCCATAGCTTCGCCCTTTCCGCTCCCGTCGAGCCCCTCTTCAAAGTGGTCGTCTACCACTGCGGCGTGAAGCGCTCCATCCTGGACGGTCTGGTGGCCTCGGGCTGCGAGCTTACGGTGGTGCCCTGGGACACCCCGGCCGAAGAGGTGCTGGCGATGAATCCCGACGGCGTGTTCCTTTCCAACGGCCCGGGCGACCCGGAGGCGGTGGGGGAGACCTACCGACAGGCGGAGAAGCTGCTGGGGAAGGTGCCGCTGTTCGGCATCTGCCTCGGGCACCAGATGATGGCCAAGGCTGCGAGCGCGGAAATCGACAAGCTGAAGTTCGGCCATCACGGCGGCAACCATCCGGTACAGAACCTGCTCACGGGACGGGTAGAGGTGACGGCCCAGAACCACGGCTTCTGCCCCCGCTTCCAAAGCTTGGGCGCGCTGATCCCCGAGCTTTCCGGCGGCGCGACCGAGCATGTGGAGGATCTGCGCGAGTGGGGCCGCAAGGGCGTCGCCCCCGTCGTGGCCAACGAGCGCTTCGGGCGCATTCGGCTCACCCATGTGAACCTCGACGACGGCACCGCCGAGGGCTTCGCCTTCCTGGATGTGCCGGCCTTCAGCGTGCAGTACCACCCGGAGGCGGCCCCCGGTCCCACCGACGCCCACTACCTGTTCACCGCCTTCGCGCGCCTTATGGAGGGACGCGAGGACTACCTGGACATCGACATCGCGACCGACCGCCTGTCCGGTTGGAAGTTCGGAGCTGACACGGAAGGGGAGGTGGCGTAAATGCCCAAGCGCGAGGACATCAAGAGCATTCTCGTTATCGGGAGCGGCCCCATCGTCATCGGCCAGGCCTGCGAGTTCGACTACTCCGGCGCCCAGGCCTGCAAGGTGCTGCGCGAGGAGGGATACCGGGTCGTTCTCGTAAACTCGAACCCGGCCACCATCATGACCGACCCGGAGCTGGCCGACGCCACCTACGTGGAGCCCATCACACCGGCCTTCGTGGAAAAGGTCATCGCGAAGGAGCGGCCCGATGCGTGCCTGCCCACCCTCGGCGGCCAGACGGGCCTGAACACGGCCGTGGAACTGGCCAAGTCCGGCGTGCTCGAGCGCTATGGCGTGGAGCTCATCGGCTGCGACGTGGACGTCATCGAGCGCGGCGAGGACCGCAAACTCTTCAACGAATGCATGGCCGACCTCGGCATCGAGGTCTCGCGGGCCGGCTACGCCTACTCCGTGGAAGACGCCCTGCGCATCGCCGGCGAGCTCGGGTTCCCCGTGGTACTGCGCCCGTCGTTCACCATGGGCGGCGCCGGCGGCGGCATCGCGCGCGACGAGGACGAGCTCGTCCGCATCGTCTCCCAGGGGCTGGAGCTTTCCCCGGCCGGCGAGGTGCTCGTGGAGGAGTCCATCGAGGGCTGGAAGGAATACGAGATGGAGGTCATGCGCGACGCGGCCGGCAACGGCATCATCGTTTGCTCCATCGAGAACCTGGATCCCATGGGCGTGCACACCGGCGACTCCATCACCGTGGCCCCGGCCCAAACCCTCACCGACCTGGAGTACCAGCGCATGCGCGCCGCGTCGCTGGCGGTGCTCGAGCGCGTGGGCGTGGCCACGGGCGGCTCCAACGTGCAGTTCGCCGTGCACCCCGAGACGGGCCGCATGGTCATCATCGAGATGAACCCCCGCGTGTCGCGCTCCTCGGCCTTGGCGTCGAAGGCCACGGGCTTTCCCATCGCGAAGGCGGCGGCGCGCCTGGCCGTGGGCTACACGCTCGACGACATCGTGAACGATATGACCGGCACCACGCCGGCCTGCTTCGAGCCCTCTATCGACTATTGTGTCGTGAAGGCCCCGCGCTTCGCCTTCGAGAAGTTCCAGGGGGCCGACGACACGCTGACCACCCGCATGAAGGCCGTCGGCGAGGTCATGGCCGTCGGGCGCACTTTCGAGGAGGCGCTGGGGAAGGCTCTGCGCTCCCTGGAGACGGGCCGCGCCGGTTTCGGGGCCGACGGGCGCGGGGAAGAGGCGGCGCTTTCCGACGAGGAGCTCTTCGCCGCGCTCTCGCGCCCCACGGCCGAGCGCATCTTCTTGGCAGCCGAGGCCCTGCGCCGGGGCATGAGCGCGAAAGAGCTGCACGAGCGCACGGCCATCGACCCGTTCTTCTGCGCGCGCATGGCCGATATGGTGGCCGTGCAGGAGGCCCTGCGCGGGTGCGCCTTGGAGGACATGGACGCCGAGGCCTTCCAAATGGCGAAGCGCTACGGGCTCTCCGACGCCGAGATCGCCGTGCTCACGGGGTCCGACGAGCGCACGGTGCGCGCGTGCCGCAAGATCCTCGGCGTGCGCCCGGCCTTCAAAACCGTGGACACCTGCGCGGCAGAGTTCCCCACGAAAACCGCCTACCACTACAAGACCTACGACGCCGACGAGTCCGAGGTGGCGGCCAAGGAGCGCCCGCGCGCCCTCATCCTGGGCGCGGGCCCCAACCGCATCGGCCAGGGCATCGAGTTCGACTACTGCTGCGTGCACGCCAGCTACGCGCTGGCCGACGCCGGGTACGAGACCATCATGGTGAACTGCAACCCCGAGACGGTCTCCACCGACTATGACACCTCCGACATGCTGTTCTTCGAGCCGCTCACCTACGATGACGTCATGGACGTCATCGACGCGACCGATCCCGACGGCGTCGTGGTCACCCTCGGCGGTCAGACGCCGCTGAAGCTGGCCCGTGCTTTGGAGGAGGCCGGGGTGCCCATCATGGGCACGAGCCCGGACGCCATCGATCTGGCCGAGGACCGCGACCGGTTCGCCGCGCTGCTCGATTCCCTCGACATCGCCTATCCGCGCTCGGCCATGGCCGCAGGGCTCGATGAGGCCCGCGCCGCCGCCCGCGAGATCGGCTACCCGCTGCTCGTGCGTCCCAGTTACGTGCTCGGCGGCCGAGGGATGGGCATCGTCTACGATGACGCGGGGCTCGCGCGCTACGTGGCCGAGGCGACCGCCGTTTCTCCAGATCACCCGGTCTACCTGGATAAGTTCCTCGAAGGTGCCGTAGAATGCGACCTGGACGCCCTGTGCGACGGCGAGGACGTGTACATCGGCGGCATTCTGGAGCACATCGAGATGGCCGGCATCCACTCGGGCGACTCGGCCTGCTGCCTGCCGCCCTTCTCGCTGTCGGCGAAGGTGCAGGACGAGATGGCGAGCGTCGCCCGTCGGATCGCGCTGGCCTTGGGCGTGCGCGGCCTGGTGAACATCCAGTTCGCCGTGAAAGACGGGGTCGTCTACGTCATTGAGGCCAACCCTCGGGCGAGCCGCACGGTGCCCTTCATCTCGAAGGCCACAGGCGTGCCCTTGGCGAAGCTCGCGAGCCGCATCATGGCGGGGGAGAAGCTGGCCGTGCTCAACCTTTCGGAGCATTTCGCGAAGCCGGGCCGCTACTTCGTGAAGGAGGCCGTCATGCCCTTCGGGCGGTTCCCGGGGGCCGACGCGCTACTGGGGCCGGAGATGCGCTCCACCGGCGAGGTCATGGGCATCGCGGAAAGTTTCCCGGCGGCCTATATGAAGACCCAGATGGCCATCGACTACGCCGAACCGGAGGGTGGCGTGGCCTTCATCTCCGTGAACGACCAGGACAAGCGCGCCGTGGCCTTCATCGCCCGAGAGCTTGTGCGCCTCGGCTTCTCGCTTCTGGCCACCGAGGGCACCGCGGCCGTGCTGCGCGCATCGGGCGTGCCCTGCGAGGTGACGGGCAAGATCCACGAGGGGGCAAGCTCGGTGGTGGACGCCATCGCCGCCGGCGAGATCTCGCTCATGATCAACACGCCGCTCGGCGTGGCCACCCGCGACGACGGCTACGAGCTGCGCCGCGCCGCCGTCCGCCACGGCATCACCTATGCCACCACCCTGGCCGCCGCCCAGGCCCTCATAGCCGGCATGCAAGCCGCCCGCGCCGGCGAGCTCGACGTCGCCCCCTTGCAGGAGCTGTAGTTCTAAGCTTATCGGAGGAGCAGCAAAGCAAGAGGCTACTCCTCCATGCAAATCTCCTAGGATTTCTGCTCTTTGTGGCATGGCGAATTCGATAACTAATATGCCATGCGTTAGAATATCATCAAATGCATTTTTCCGCTGACGCGACAGGAGAGCCTATGACGCTTTGCAACGAGAACGCGCCCATTCTGGTGAACGAGGAGATGGGGTGCAACATCTGGCTCATGACCGTGCGCGCGCCGGAAATCGCGACGACGGCGCGGCCGGGGCAGTTCGTGCACGTGAAGGTGCCGGGCATGGAGGCCCACATCCTGCGCCGCCCCTTCGGCGTGTACGCGGCCGATGCGGAGGCGGGCACGGTGGACATGATGTACCAGGTGCTCGGCTTCGGCACTGAGCACATGACAGAGCTCGCGGTCGGCGACGCTGTGGAGATGATCGGCCCCATCGGTCGCGGATGGCAGCCGCCCGAGGGCTGCAAGCGCGCGCTCATCGTGGCCGGCGGCGTGGGAAGCGCGCCGTTGTACCCCTTGGCCGAGGAGCTGACGGCGGCGGGCGTTGCCACCGACGCCATCCTCGGCGCCTCCACCATCGATGCGTTGGTGGCCCGCGAGCGCTACGGGGCCGTGCTCGGGTGCGAGCCTGCCTGCTCCACCGACGACGGCACCTACGGCCGCGCCGGCTTCTGCACGCCGCTTGTGGAAGAGGCCCTGGCGGCGGCCGCTGCGGAAGGCGCGCCCTACGACTACGTGGCCTGCTGCGGCCCGGAGCCCCTCATGAAGATCGTGGCCGGCATGGCGGATGCGGCCGGCGTGTTCTGCGAGGTGTCCATGGAGAGGCGCATGGCCTGCGGCGTGGGGGCCTGTCTGTCCTGCGTGGTCGATACGACGGCCGGCAAGCGCCGCGCCTGCGTGGACGGCCCGGTGTTCTGTGCGAGCGAGGTGGTGTGGTAATGCAGCGCAAACCGAAAGAGACGAGCGTCAACCTGTCCGTGAACCTCGGCGGCATGGCCATGAAGAACCCGGTCACCGTGGCCTCGGGCACCTTCGGCGCCGGCATGGAGTACCACGACTTCGTGGACGTGGCGGCCCTGGGCGCCGTCACCACCAAGGGCGTGTCTTTGAACGGCTGGGAGGGCAACGCGAGCCCCCGCATTGCCGAGACGGCTTCGGGCATGTTGAACTCCATCGGCCTTCAGAACCCCGGTGTGCAGCACTTGAAGGACATCGAGCTGCCGTGGCTCGCCGAGATCGGCGCCACGGCCATGGTGAACGTCTCCGGCCACAGCTTCGACGAGTACGTGGCTGTCATCGAGGCCTTGGAGGAAGCCCCCGTGGCCGCCTACGAGGTGAACATCTCGTGCCCCAACGTGGACGCCGGCGGCATGACCATGGGCTGCCATGTGCCCAGCGTGGAGAAGGTGGTGTCGCTCTGCCGCGCCGCTACGAAGCGCCCGCTCATCGTGAAGCTCACGCCGAACGTCACCGATATCACCGAGATCGCGAAGGCCGCCGAGGCCGCCGGAGCCGACGGCATCTCGCTCATCAACACGCTGCTCGGCATGGCCGTGGACGCCCGCACCCGCCGCCCGAAGCTGGCGCGCGTGGTGGGCGGCTACTCGGGACCGGCCGTGAAGCCCGTGGCCCTGCGCATGGTGTGGCAGGTAGCCCAGGCCGTTTCCGTGCCGGTGCTCGGCATGGGCGGCATATCCACCGGCGAGGACGCCGTGGAGTTCATGCTGGCCGGCGCCACCGCGGTGGCCGTGGGCACGGCGAACTTCGTCAATCCCACCGCCACCGTCGACGTCATCGACGGCATCATCGACTACTGCGAATCCCAGGGCGTCAAAGACGTCAACGAGCTGATAGGAGCCCTGCAATGCTAACCGCCTTCGATTCCATTCCTGCTCGCGACCGCGTCATCGTGGCGCTCGACTGCGACGCCTGGGAGGCCATAGCCCTTGCCGACAAGCTGGAGAGCCACGCGAAGTGGCTCAAGATCGGCATGACGCTGTACTACGCCGAGGGCCCGGCCATCGTGAAGATGTTCAAGCGCCGCGGTTTCAACGTGTTCCTCGACCTGAAGTTCCACGACATCCCGCACCAGGTGCAGGGCGCGGCGCGCTCGGCGGCGGCCAGCGGGGCCGACATGCTCACCATGCACACCGTGGGCGGCACCGCCATGATGGAGGCGGGCCAGCGCGGCGCCGAGGAGGGCGCGGCGGAGTACGGCGGGGACGTGCCGGCGACCCTCGGCATCACGGTGCTCACCTCCATGAGTCCCGAGGCGCTTGCGGCCACCGGCGTCGCCCGACCCCTGCCCGAACAGGTGGCGGCCCTCGCGGCCCAGGCCAAGGAGGCGGGCATCTCCGGCGTGGTGGCCTCGCCCCAGGAGGCGGCCGCCCTGCGCGAGATCTTGGGCCCCGACGCCTTCATCGTCACCCCCGGCGTGCGCCCGGCCGGCGCCGCCCTGGGAGACCAGAGCCGCGTGGCCACGCCCGCCCAGGCCTTCGCGAACGGAGCGTCACACATCGTGGTGGGCCGGCCCATCACTGAGGCGGACGATCCCGTGGCGGCCTTCGAGGCCATCGCCGCGGAATTGGAGTAGCTCCAAAGCGTTTTATCCCTGAATAAGGCCCGTGTATAGCCGATAATTGGGGAAAAATGCCGCATTTATTGATTCCGAGTAAATTAGGTGTTGATTCCTCATCAATGCGTGGTACTATGCCCTCAGCCCGAACTGGAAGGAGAACAGAAATGGCAATTCCCCAACTCAGCCCCGAGGCCCGCGCTGAAGCGCTTGAAAAGGCAAAGGCCGCACGCATCAAGCGGGCGGAGGTACGAGAAGAGCTGAAGACGGGCAAGCTCACCGTCGCTCAGGTTCTCGATATGCGCGACGACCCTGTCGTGGGCCGTATGAAGATTTCCACGCTCATCGAGACGCTGCCCGGGTACGGCAAGGCCAAGGCAGAGCGCATCATGAAGGAGCTGCAGATCGCCGAGAGCCGCCGCATCCGCGGTATCGGCGAGCGTCAGCGCGAGGCTCTGCTTGCGCGCCTGTCCAAGTAGAACGTCAACGTCACAAAGGAATTCATGAGACACGGAAACCTCTTCGTCGTAAGCGGTCCGTCCGGGACCGGCAAGGGAACTCTCATCGCGCGTCTTCTCGAGGAAGTGCCCGACGCTTGGTTGTCCGTCTCCGCCACCACAAGGCGCCCTCGTCCCGGTGAGGAGGAGGGCGTCAGCTATTACTTCCTCACGAAGGAGGAGTTCTTAAGCCTGGCGGAGGAGGGCGGGTTTCTGGAATGGGCCGAGTACTCCGGCAACTGCTACGGCACCCCGCGCGCCTCGGTGGAGCGCGAGATGGCGGCGGGACGCCAGGTCATCCTCGAGATCGAGGTTCAAGGGGCACTCCAGGTGCGCGAGAAGATGCCCGAGGCGCACCTCGTGTTCATCGAGCCCCCCTCGCTCGAGGAGCTGGAGCGGCGCCTGCGCGGGCGCGGCACCGAGACCGATGACGTGGTGGATATGCGCATGCGCACCGCTCTGGTGGAACTTTCCCAGAAAATGGAGTATGATTATCGGCTTGTGAACGACGATTTGGACGAGGCCACTCGCCAGCTCGTCGCTTACGTCAACGAAATCGCCGAGCAACAGTAAGAGGATATCCGCCCTATGAGCATTATCGAACCGAAGATCGACGTCCTGCTTGACCGCACCGACAACGACCGTTTTCTTCTGTGCGCGCTGGCTTCCAAGCGTGCGCACGACATCAACGACATGATGCGCGGCCAGCGCGATCGCGCCATCCAGCTGCAGACGGCCGTGGAAATCGCCCGTGCCGCCGATACGAAGCCCTTGTCCATGGCCTTCAACGAGATCGCCCGTGGCGAGGTTTCGTACGATCCTGAGTCGATCGACGTGAAAAACCACTAAATGGAAGAGTTCCAGAGAATCATTCTCGTGCATTATCACGAGATCGGGCTCAAGGGACGCAACCGCGGAGTATTCGAGAAGCGCCTTCAGAAGAACCTGGAGGCGCTTCTTGGCGCGTATCCCGTTGTCACCATCCACCGCATCTCCGGGCGCCTGCTCGTCTTCTTGCGGGAGGGAACCACGCTTGAGGTAGCGAACCAGTGCACCGATGCCATTCTGGGCGTGCCCGGCGTGGCCCGCGCATCCTGTGGCTTCAAGTGCGATCTGGACATCAAGGTCATGGGGCGCGCCGCTTGCATCGCCCTGGCCGAGGCGGAGCCCTTCTCCACCTTCAAGGTGTCCGCGCGGCGCAACCACACGGTGTTCCCCATCGACTCCATGCAGATGAACCGAGACATCGGGGAGGTGCTCTGCGAGCGGTTCCCCGAGAAGCGGGTGCAGATGAAGGGCCAGGACGTCACCGTGGGCGTCGAGGCCGTGGAGGGCACCGCCTACGTGTACGCGCGGTCCGTCCGCGGGATCGGCGGCCTGCCCGTGGGTTCGTCGGGCAAGGTGGTGTGCCTTCTGTCCTCGGGCATCGACTCGCCCGTGGCCACCTGGCGCATGGCTCGCCGCGGGGCCGTGCCCATCGGCGTGCACTTCTCGGGACGCCCCCAGACCTCCGACGCCTCGGAGTACCTCGTGGACGACATCGCGCACGTGCTCGAGCGCACCGGCTGCATCGGGCGCGTCTACGTGGTGCCCTTCGGCGACTACCAACGCGAGATATCTCTCTCCTGCCCACCCTCTCTGCGGGTCATCCTGTACCGGCGCCTCATGTTCTGCGTGGCCGAGGAGCTTGCGCGGCGGGAAGGGGCCGGAGCGCTGGTGACCGGGGAGAGCCTAGGGCAGGTGGCCTCGCAGACCCTCGACAACATCCGCGCCACGAACGACGCGGTAGAACTGCCGGTGTTGCGGCCGCTCATTGGCTCGGACAAGCTGGAGATCATCGAGGCGGCCCAGGAGCTGGGCACCTTCGAGATCTCGTCCATGGACGCGCCGGACTGCTGCACGCTGTTCATGCCGCGCAACCCCGAGACCCACGCGAAACTGGAGGCGGTGCGCGAGGCCGAGGTCGCTTTCCCTGTGGAGGAATGGGTGACCGCCCTCGCCGATGCGGCCGAGCCCCATGACTACGCCTGCCCGGCCTACAAGCCGCCCAGCAAATCCCGACGATAGAGAGCTTCGGATTTCCGTGTCTCAATCGCGCTTCTCCGTAGGGGGCGACCTTGGTCGCCCCTTTTTTGTCACGCGCCTCTGTTCCACTCGCGAGGACAGACCAAGGTCTGTCCCTACGGATGGTACCAAGGGATGAGGATTGGGACAGAGGCGGGACGCGACCACGGTCGGCGCGGGGAACGGATCGAGACATTCCCGCGTCATAAATACGGTCGTGTGCTCGTATCCTTTTTTCAATTCGGGAGAAGGAGGAGATCATGGCCTTTCAAGATCGTGCGGAATCGCTCGCGGAGAGATTGCATCTGGGTCGCGTGCCCCGGTCGGTCTTCGTCGCTGTGGCATTGGCGCTGGTGCTCATGATCGTACTCGCAGGGTACGCCTTCTGCGCTTCGCTCGGCGGCGGATTCGAGGTGAGGGCGCAGGATGCGGCCTCGGCGAGCGTATCGGGGGACGCTGGCAACGAAGCGGTGCAAGCCGTCGAAGGCGAGGAGGGTGACGCCGAGAAGGCCGCGTCGGGCCAAAGCGTCGAGAACGTGGTGCTCCCCTCGAGCGGCGATGAGACGGGGCAGCTTTGCATTCACGTTGACGGGTGCGTGGCATCGCCCGGCGTCTACTATCTGCCCGCAGGCAGCCGGGTGATCGATGCGGTGACGGCGGCCGGCGGCGCCACCGAAAAGGCGCGGACCGATGCGGTGAACTTGGCCCAGGAGCTGCAGGACGGCCAGCAGATCGTCATCCCCTCCCGCAGCGAGAGCCAGGCGACTCCCTCCGATGGGGGCGCCGTGGCAGCTTCCGGCGGCGCGCAGGGCTCTGGGGAAGGCGCGTCCTCCTCAGGGGCTGACGGGATGGTCAACATCAACACGGCCACGGCCGAGGAATTCGAAACGCTCAAGGGCATCGGCGCGGCGACGGCGGAGAAGATCGTGGCCGACCGCGAGGCGAACGGGCCGTTTTCGTCCATCGACGATTTGACGCGGGTCTCCGGCATCGGCGAGAAGAAGCTCGCGGCTATGCGGGATCGGCTCTGCCTGTGACGGGCGATCTCGACAGCAGGCCGCCGCGCCCCTTTCTGCCGCCCTTGCTGGTGGCAGGGCTCGTCCTGTGGGCTGCAACGGCGCTGATTTGGCCGACCCTGCGCCTTGCGCCCACCGCGGCCCTTCCCGTACTGGGGATGCTTGCGCTGGGCGCTGCCGTGTGGCTGGCATCCCATGCCTTGCGCGCGGCCCGAGGCGGCGGTTTCTCGCTCGGCGCTCTGGCGGTGCTCTCCCTCGCCGCTGCCGTGGCTCTCTGCTCCTTTTGGTGCGGCGCTCTTCGCGGCTCTATGGCCTACGCAGAGGCGCAGGGAGGCGATTCGGCGCCGGCGACCTGGCACGCCGAGCTCACCGAGGATGCCCGTCGCGGAGATTTCGGATGGCACGCCGAGGCGCGGCTTCGTGGCGCAGATGGCCGCGTGCTACGGATGCGGCTTAACCTGCCCGAGGATGCGGCGCTGCTGCAAGGGCAGTC
Source organism: Adlercreutzia equolifaciens DSM 19450 (assembly GCF_000478885.1). Classification (NCBI taxonomy): domain Bacteria; kingdom Bacillati; phylum Actinomycetota; class Coriobacteriia; order Eggerthellales; family Eggerthellaceae; genus Adlercreutzia; species Adlercreutzia equolifaciens. The sequence continues at coordinate 1,400,188 of NC_022567.1, read as the reverse complement.
TATGACGGTATCCGGAACGCTCAAGCCGCCCGCAGAGGCAGTGGCAGCATACTACTGGGACGCCGGGCTGGCCGGCTCTCTCACCGCGAGCGAAAGCGCGTTTGTCTCGGAAGAAGCAGCGCTCGATAGCGGCCCCTTTGTCCATCTGCGGCGATGCGCCCTGGATCTCATCGCCGCGTGCGGGGGAGACAATGCGCCACTTCTACAGGCTCTTGTGTGCGGTTGGCGGCCGGCCATCGAGGAATCGGGGCTCTACGATTGCTTCAAGGCCGTGGGGCTGGCCCATCTCGTGGCGGTATCGGGGGCGCACCTCTCCATTGTGGTTCTGTTCGTTGCGGGAGGATTGAAGCTGCTGCGGCTCGGCCGCAAAGCGACGACGGTGGCCAGCGCCCTGTTTCTTGTCGGCTACGTCGCCTTCACCGGGATGCCGGTATCGGCACTGCGGGCGGCGGTCATGGCCGCGACGGGACTGTTCGCGCTCTGGGCCAACCGCCGTAATTCGGCGCTCAGCGCGTTGGGGCTGTGCCTTCTGCTTTTCGTGGGGGCGGATCCAGCCTGCGCCCTTTCGGCCTCCTTCGCCTTGTCGGCGGGATCCACCCTGGGAATCGTTCTATTCGCACCGCTGCTGTCCTCGGCCTTCGCGGGGCTCCCTCGATTGAAGAAGGTCGTGGGCGATCCTCTCGCCCTCACCGGCTCCTCGGCCCTGGCGACGCAGCCCTATGCGGCGGCGCTCTTCTCTCAACTGCCGCTCCTGTCGCCGTTGGCCAACCTGGTAGCGGGGCCGCTGTTTTCCTTGGCGTGCCTCGTCGGGTTCGTCGCCGTACTGCTCGCATGCCTTGCCCCCGCTGCGGCACCGGGGCTCATCGGCGCAGCGGCCCTGGCATGCGTCCCGCTCTCGGCCGTCGTTAACGCCCTCGCTTCGCTGCAGGGCTCCTGCGTGCCCATCGATGCCGCGCCTCTGGCGGCGGCCGTGCTTTCCGGCGCACTCTGCATCGGGTTGTGGGCCTGGTGGCCGCGAGTGAGCATCGGGGGGCTGTCGGGGACGGCGGCCGCGGCCGTTTTGGCGCTTTTCGTGCTGCGCCTTCCCCTCGGCATGCCCACCGATGCCATCGTCATGCTGGACGTGGGCCAGGGGGACGCGTTTCTCGTGCGAAGCGGCGCGAGCGCGCTGCTCATCGACACCGGCAACCAGGATTCCCTGCTCAAGGCCGCCCTGGCGCGCCAGCGAGTGGGCCGCCTCGACGCTGTGGCCGTCACCCACAGCGACGACGACCACTGCGGATCGCTTTCCGTGCTCGGGGATGTGGCTCCCGCATCGGCGCTGCTGGTGCCCGAGGGACTTCCCGACTGCTCTTGCAAAGCATGCTCGGAGCTCATGGCCGCAGCGCGGACAGAGGGACTCGCCGACGCCCTCGTCGAGCTGTCGCCGGGCGATACGGTGCGCTGCGGCAAATTCTCGATAACGGTGCTCTGGCCCGAGCGATTGGCCGACGGCGGCGGCAACGCCGACAGCCTCTGCCTGCTCGCCGCCTGGGACGGCGATGGCGACGGGGCAGCGAAGTGGACGGCCCTGTTCACCGGCGATGCCGAGGCCGAGCAGCTGGATCAGCTGACCAACAAGCTGCCCGCAAGCGGGGTGGAGGTGCTGAAGGTGGGCCACCACGGCTCGAAAAAGAGCCTCGATGCTTCTTTGGCGGAGCTCCTGTCTCCCAAGGTGGCGCTCATCGGCGTCGGCGAGGCCAATCGCTACGGTCACCCTTCGCAAAACACGCTGGACTTCCTTGAGAAAACCGGGTGCGCCACCTACTGCAGCGACGAGTCGGGAGATGTGGTCGTGGCGTTTTCCGAAGATACGCTCACGGTCTCCACCCAAAGGTAGGGGATGCAGTAGCGATGGGGTACAATGAGGCCATGAGCGACAGCCAACATACCGATCTCCTTCCCGCCTATTTGGCCGTGGGCGAGGACGCCCTCAAGCGCGAGGCGGTCATCGCCCGCCTCAAGGCGCGCTTGGCCACGATGGGCGATTTGTCTTTCAACTCCGACGAGTTCGATGGGGAGGTGGCCGAGGGCGCCGCCATCGCAGCCGCCTGCAACACCATGCCCTTCGCAAGTCCCGTGCGCCTCGTCTACGTGCGCAACGCCGACAAGCTGAAAAAGGCCGACGCCGAGGAGCTCGTCAACTACCTCAAGGCTCCCAGCGCCACCACGGTGCTCGCCTGCGAGGCGGAGAAGCTCGCTAAGAACACGCGGCTGTACAAGGCGCTCGCCGCCGCGGGCCCCAAGGCCGTCATCGACTGCGCCCCGCCCAAGAGTTGGGAGCTGCCCAAGCGCGTCCGTGCCATGGCTTGCACCCACGGCATCACGCTTACCGAGGGAGCGGCCTCGGCTCTGGTGGAGCTCGTGGGCGAGAACACCGTGCACCTTGACAACGAGCTGAAGAAGATCGCCCTGGCTCACGGCACGGCCGATGGGGTGGGGGAGCGCGAGGTGCGCGCGCTCGTGGCCCGCACCTCCGAGGTGAAGCCATGGGATTTCACGGCGGCCTTCGCCGAGCGCAACCTCGGTAAATGCCTCGCCCTCAGAGCGAAGATGGAGAGCACCTCGCCCCATGTGCTCATCGCCCTGTGCACCACGCGCCTTCGCGAGCTCATGGCGGCCCAGTCAATGGCCCGTCGCGGCAACCCGCGCGGCCTCGCCAAAGCCCTCGGCGCGCCCGACTGGCGCGTGAAGAACCACGGCGCGTGGGCGCGCCAATGGCGTCCCGAGGAGCTGCGCCGGGCGCTCGCCTCCTCCCGCGACGCCGAGCAGGCCATGAAGAGCGGCAGCGATCCCGATGAGGTCTTCTACCGCTGGCTCGTGGAAACCCTCAAGCGCTAGCTAGCCGCCCCCGGCGCCAAGGCCAGGTTCTTGCGGTCGTAGGGCATGCGGAAGTAGTACTCGTGGCCGCAGATGCCCTGCAACACGCGGCCCTCGCGCACGAGGTAGATGAGGTGCGCCAGCGTCTCGCCCATGGAGAAGTACTTCTGATCGAGCGGCCAGCTCTTCCAATCGGGGTAGCGCCACGTGGCATGCTGGGAAATCTGAACAATGTCGTCGTGGCCGCCGGCCACCAGCTCGTAGATCTCCTCCAGGCGCTTGTGGTGGTGCTCGATGAGGAAGTCGACCCGCTCGCGCATGCCGGTGAACGGCTTGCCGTGGGCCGGGAGCACCAGGTCCACATCGTAGCCGCCTACCTTCTCGAGGCTCTCAAGAAACTCCGCCAAGGCGTTGTAGGCCGGAAACCACGAGGAAACCGACGGTGTGATGCGCTCCAGCACATGATCGCCCGAGAGGAGGATTTTGTGCGCCGCCTCGTAGAGGCAGATGTGCCAAGGGTCGTGGCCCGGCGTCTCGATCACCTCGAACTCGAACTCGCCGACCTTGAGGCAGTCGCCGTTGGCCAGATAAGTCATGACCGGATAGGTGGAAAGTGGCAGAAGCTCCGCCGACACGTGCAGCCGCGGCCCCTTCTCGTCGAAGGTCAGGTCGCGCTGCTGCTCCAAGGTGGCCGCCTGCAAGAGCAGCGGGCCGTAGACATTGTCCTCTATCTCCATGAGGTTCTTCACCTCCTGGAACGAGTGAAGGTTCGCGAGCACCGGCATGCCCTCGCGCCAAATGCGGTCGAGGTTGCCCGTGTGATCGGGGTGCGAATGGGTGAGCACCACTTGCACCTTGTCCCAAGAGCGGCCGAGGGCGGCCAGGGCGTCGTCGAGCGCCTGCTCGCAGTCAGGGTGGTTGAAACCCACGTCCACGATGGTGGTGGTGCCGTCGTCGTCCAGAATGAAGTAGGAGTTGAGGGCGCGCAGCGGATTGTGGGGAAGGGGCACGCGCACCAGGTAGAGATTGGGGTAGATGAGCACCGGCTTGCCGAAATCGGCATTGCGGGCCGTCTCCGCCGCCAGCACCGCGCCCTCGTCGGGCGTAATGCGCCCACGCTCGCGGCACGGCGCGTCTTTTCGTTCGAGCTTCTCGTCCATGATAGCTCCGTTCCTGGAAGAAAAAGCGCCGCCCCGAAGGAGCGGCGCCATGAATCGCGGCAAATCGCGCAGGCTACTCGGCGGCCTCCTCGGCCGAAGCCTCCTCAGCCTCGGCGGCAGCGGCCTCAGCCTCGGCCTTGGCGGCCTCCTCGGCCTCCTTGGCCTTGCGCTCGGCGGCCTTCTTCTCCTCCTTCAGCTGCTTCTCGCGGCGCTTCGCCTTCTCCTCGGAAGCGGCGGCCATGGCGGCCTTGCGGGCGGCCTTGGCCTCGGCCTTCTTGGAGCCGGTCTTCTGCGGCTTCGGCGCCGGCTTCTCGTAGGCGGCGATATCCTCGGCGGTCACCACGGTGTTGGCCAGGCGCATGATGCCGCTCTTGCGGTTGGCGGCCTGGTTCTTGTGGATGACGCCCTTGGAGGCGGCCTTGTCCATCAGGCGGCAGGCCTCGCAGGCGAAGGCGTAGGCGTCCTTGCCGTTGCCCTCGGCCACGGCGTCCTTGACGTGACGGACGGCGGTCTTCAGCTCGCTCTTGACGGCGCGGTTGCGCATGCGGCGCTTCTCGTTGGTGATGATGCGCTTCTTCTGGGACTTGATGTTAGCCATGAATGCTAGCCCTTTCTGATTCGGTCGTTTCCCATCTTCGGTGGTATCCAACGACACGAACGCGCGGCGGTATACCCCGCTGCGGGCCATCGTGCGGATCGGAAAGCGGCGGGATTTCTCCGCTTCCTCAGCCCCGAGGCCGAATGCCTCGGAAAGCCGCCAGCAACCGTAATCTTAAAGCGCAGCCACGTCTGCAGATTTGGCGGTGGAATCACCGCGTGCACGTATCGCTGGATACACAATGCGGTAGAATACCAAAGATTCCCGTGAGCGCGGCGAAGAAAGTGGTCTTGCGGCCCCGAATCTTCGCGAGACGCACACATTGGGAGGGGAGAGGGGCCTCGCGGGCCCGCTCGCCCGGTAAGACCGCCGCCGATAAGAAAGACATTATGACCCACGAGCTTTCCCATATCCGCAACTTCTCGATCATCGCGCACATCGACCACGGCAAGTCGACGCTCTCGGACCGCATCCTGGAGCTCACGGGCACGGTGGCCAAGCGCGACATGCAGGCCCAGCTGCTCGACTCCATGGACATCGAGCGCGAGCGCGGCATCACCATCAAGAGCCAGGCCGTGCGCGTGAGCTACACCGCCGACGACGGCGAGACCTACCAGCTGAACCTCATCGACACGCCGGGCCACGTGGACTTCACCTACGAGGTCTCCCGCAGCCTGGCCGCCTGCGACGGAGCCGTGCTCGTGGTGGACGCCACCCAGGGCGTGGAGGCGCAGACCGTGGCCAACGCGATGCTCGCCATGAACGCCGATTTGGAGATCATCCCGCTCATCAACAAGATCGACCTGCCGGCCGCAGAGCCCGAGCGCGTGAAGGCCGAGATCGAGGACGGCCTGGCCATTCCCGCCGACGACGCGGTGCTCGCCTCGGGCAAGACCGGCGAGGGTGTCCACGATCTTCTTGAAGCCGTGGTCTACAACATCCCGGCCCCCGAGGGCGACGGCGCGGCCCCCTTGCGCGCCCTCATCTTCGACAGCTACTTCGACGCCTACCGCGGCGTGGTGGCCCTCATCCGCGTGGTCGACGGTCGCATCAAGAAGGGCGACAAGATCCGCATGATGGCCACGGGCACGGAGACGCTCGTAGAAGAGGTGGGCGCTCGGCACCCCCAGGAAGTGCCCGAGGAGGCGCTCTACGTGGGCGAGGTGGGCTATCTCGTCACGGGCCTCAAGGATGTGAGCCAGGTGAAGGTGGGCGACACGATCACCGTGGCCGACGGCGGCGTGAACGATCCGCTTCCCGGCTACCGCGAGGCGAAGCCCATGGTGTTCACGGGCCTGTTTCCCATCGACGGCGACCAGTACGAGCCCTTGAAGGAGGCGCTGGAGAAGCTGTCGCTGAACGACCCGGCGCTCGTGTGGGAGCCCGAGACCTCCCATGCCCTCGGCTTCGGCTTCCGCGTGGGCTTCCTGGGCCTTCTGCACATGGAGGTCATCAAGGAGCGGCTCGAGCGCGAGTTCGGGCTGGATCTTCTGGCCACGGCGCCCTCGGTGGAGTACCACGTGTACCTCAAGGGCGGCGAGATGGTGTCTTTGCACTCGCCCCAGGAGATGCCCGATCCCGGCTCCATCGATCACGTGGAAGAGCCCTACCTGAAGGCGAAGATCCTCATCCCGCCCGACTACGTGGGCGCCGTGATGGATCTGGCCGTGGGCCGGCGCGGCAACTTCGTCACCATGAACTACCTCTCTCAGACCACCGTCGAAATGCTCTGGGAGATCCCTCTGTCCGAGCTCATCCTGGACTTCTTCGACAAGCTGAAGTCGAACACGAAGGGCTACGCGTCCCTCGACTACGAGATGGACGGCTACAAGCCCTCGCAGCTCGTGAAGCTGGACATCCTGCTTTCGGGCAAGCCCATCGACGCGCTGTCGTTCATCGTGCACAAGGACAAGGCCTACGACCGCGGGCGCGTGCTCTGCGACAAGCTGAAGGAGATCATCCCGCGCCAGATGTTCGAGGTGCCCATCCAGGCGGCCATCGGTGGCCGGGTGCTCGCGCGCCAGACCGTGAAGGCCAAGCGCAAGGACGTGCTCGCCAAGTGCTACGGCGGCGATATCACCCGCAAACGCAAGCTTCTGGAGAAGCAGAAGGCCGGCAAGAAGCGCATGAAGGCCATCGGCAACGTGGAGGTGCCCCAAGAGGCCTTCATGGCGATCCTGAAGGTGGACGAGTAGGAGCTGCCTCTCTGCCGGGATATTCTCCGTAGGGGCTGACCTTGGTCAGCCCTCTTCACGTATGAGTACCTCACTTGATGAGGGGCGACCAAGGTCGCCCCTCTACGGGTTGCGTGCGGTGCAAGAGGGCTATTCGCCCAGCAGATCCTCGCGTACCACGTTGGTCATGACTTTGGGCTCCATCTCCGGCGCATTAATGCCCGCGGCGCGGCCGGCCTCGATGCACTTGAGCATCCAGGCCATGTTACGGCCCAGCACGCGCATGGTGTGCAAGCCCTCGCCGTCGCCTTCCGCCTCGCCGGGGGTGCGTCCGTAGGCGAGGTTCCAGTAGGAGCTGGAGACGAGGGGCTGGCAGTTGATCTGGAAGTACTTGTTGATCTGGTCGGCCGCCTCGATGGCCCCGGCCCGCCGCGCCACGGCGATGCCGGCGGCGGGCTTGAAGCGGAAGTTCGCCCCGCCGGCGTAGAACATGCGGTCCATGAGCGCCCGCAGCGATCCGGCCATGCCGGCGTAGTACACCGGCGACCCCACGATGAAGCCGTCGCACTCGGCGCCCTTGGCGATGAGATCGTTGCAGCAGTCCTCTCCGAACACGCAGCGCTTCTCGCCGGTCTTGCCGCAAATGCCGCAGGCGATGCACCCGCGGATTTCCTTGTTGCCGATCCAGACAAGCTCGGTCTCCACGCCCTCGGCCTGAAGGGCGGCCGCAGCCTCCTCCAGCGCCCGGCTCGTGTTGCCCTTCCAGCGCGGGCTCCCGTTGATGAGCAGTACCTTCACGATCGTCTCCTCTTCTTGTGATCTCGACGCGTCCTCGGCGCGCATCCATTAAACTATGCTCATTCTACACCGTTAAACGCAGCAGTCGAAAGAAGCACCGATGAGCAGGGAACCAAAAGAAGACTACGATTGGATCAACGATCCCTTCGACGAGAAGAAGATCGCCGAGGAGCGGGAGCGCATGGGCATGAGCGGCACGTCCAAGACCTTCGTGGGCATCGGCTGCCTTCTGTTCGTGCTGGGCTTCATCGTGCTCATCGGGCTTTTGCTGTTCGGGATTCTTTAGTCGTGGAAGGGCTCTTCGGGAAATACCGGGTGCTGCTCGCGCCCATGGCCGGCGTGTCCGACATCGCCTTCCGCACCTTGTGCCGCGAGGCCGGGGCGGATATGGCCTTCACGGAGATGGTCTCGGCCAAGGGGCTCTCCTTCGCCAACGAGAAGACGCGCCACTTGCTGGCCCTGGCCGACGGCGAGTCCCAGGTGGCCGTGCAGCTGTTCGGCCACGAGCCGGACGTCATGGCCTCCCAGGCCGCCTGGATCGAGCAGGAGATGGGGGAGGGACTGGCCTATCTGGACATCAACATGGGATGTCCCGCCCGCAAGATCGTGTCGAAGGGGGACGGCTCGGCGCTCATGAAGGATCCCGCGCTGGCCGCCTCCATCGTGCGGGCCGTGAAGAGGGCCGTGGAGCATCCGGTCACGGTGAAGTTCCGGCGGGGCTGGGCGGAAGGCGACGAGACGGCGCCCGCTTTCGCGTGCCTCATGGAAGAGGCCGGAGCCGACGGGGTCACGGTGCACGGGCGGTTCGCCGAGCAGCTGTACCGGGGAAGTGCCGACTGGGGCGTCATCGGGCGCGTGCGCGAGGCGGTGTCCGTGCCCGTCGTGGGCAACGGCGACATCCGCAGCGGTGCCGATGCCGTGCGCATGGCGGCCGAGACCGGCTGCGACGCGGTGATGATCGCCCGGGGCGCCGAGGGCAACCCGTGGCTGTTCTCCCAGGTGCAGGCCGCACTTGTCGGGGAGGCGGAACCTGCACCGCCTACGGTTGAGGAACGTATCGCCATGGCGCGTCGCCATGCGGAGCTGCTCACCCATCGCGAGGGGCGCAATATCGTGCGCATGCGCAAGCACGCCATGTGGTACATGGCGGGGCTGCCCGGCGCCGCCGCTGCCCGCGGGCGCATCAACTACTGCACGACCCTGGCCGACTTCGATGCAGTGTTCGACGAGCTTTTGGAGATTGCCCGGGAGCATTCGTGATTTGTCCGTCTCGCACCAATATCGCTCCGATTTCCTGCTGTCCATCTCGCATCAGGGTTGTCCGTCCAACGCTAGGAGGCATCGCAATTCGCTCAGACAGTCCTCGCTGGTATCGAAGGCGCCATGGTCAGTCTTTCCGCGCATCGCTGCGCCTTCGATACCATCTGCGGAACTCGCTCGGTTGCAATGCCTCCTAGCGTCGGACTACTCGGTCGGAAAGAGAGGACCCTCATGGCTTACAATCCCTATAAGGCACTCTACCTGCACATTCCGTTCTGCGTGAGACGGTGCGGGTACTGCGATTTCGCCACTTCGGCGGTGGAGCGGGACTCGCCGATTATCGACGAGTACGTGGAATCGCTCGTGATGGATATCCGCCGGGCCTCGAGGGAGGGAAAGCTCGGGGCCATCGAGACGGTGTATCTGGGCGGGGGGACGCCGAGCCATATCGGGATGGGGCGGCTTTCGATGCTCCTTTATGCGCTATCGATGTCAATGCATCTTGAGCCTGAAATCGAGTGCACCATGGAGGCGAACCCCGAAAGTCTCACGGCACCCATGGTGCGGGATATTTGGGCGCTCGGGGTGAACCGGCTTTCCATCGGGGTGCAGTCCTTCGACGATGAGGTGCTGCGCATCCTGGGCCGCGCCCACGACGCCGAGGCTGCCCGGGCGGCGGTGCGCGCGGCCCAGGAGCGCTTCAAGAACGTATCGGTGGATCTGATGTGCGGCATTCCCGGGCAGAGCGCTGAGTCCTTCGCGGAAAGCGTGCGGGAGGCGGTGGCGCTCGGCGCGAACCATGTGTCGGTGTACCCGCTGACCATCGAGCCGCACACCCCCTTCGATGCCGCTATCATGCGGGGAGAGATGCCCGAGCCCGACGAGGACGTGGAAGCAGCGGCCATGGAAGAGGCGCGACTCATCCTCGAGGACGCGGGTTTTCACCGCTACGAGGTGGCGAGCTACGCGAGGCCCGGCTTCGAGAGCCGCCACAACACCGCCTACTGGACGGGGAAGCCCTACCTGGGGCTGGGGCGCTCGGCCGTCACCATGACCCAGAACGCCGAGCGTCGCATGCGGGTGCAGGACGGACAGGTGGTGGACGATCTGGACGCGCGGCAGATGGCCGCCGAGGACCTCATGCTAGGCATGCGCATGGCCCGCGGCGTCTCCGACGAGCACCTGTCCCGGGCGGCGGCGATTATCGACGGCGATGCGGCGAGCAGCTCGGTCCTCGTCGCCTTCGACGAGCTGTCCGACCTGGGCCTCGTCGAACACGCGGACGGCCGTTGGCGCCCCACCGACGCCGGCTGGCTCTGCGGCAACGAGCTCTACGGCCGCCTCCTCGACCTTGCCCCGTAAGCCAACCCATCATCCCTGCTTCGCATACCACCACCTTCGTAGGGGGCGACCTTGGTCGCCCCTCTTCAACGCCGAAAATCTTTCTTGCTCGGGAGGGCGGCGCAAGCACCGCCCCTACGGAATCGCTCCCGAAGGGCCGCCTTCCACCTGTGCTTGTGTGTCGCTTGCGTCGAGATGGGCGCTTCCATTAGCACTCTCGCCTTGCGGTTGCTAAAATGGCGTCAACAACGGAAGGTTCCGCGCCCGGCGCGCGGGACGGTACGGGAAGGCGAGAGGAGCGGATATGCTGTCGGAGCGACGCCAGAGAGTGCTGCGCGCGCTGATCGAGGACTACATCGAGTACGCGCTGCCCGTCGGTTCGCGCACCCTGACCGAGCGGCACCGCCTAGGCGTGAGCCCCGCCACGGTGCGCAACGACCTCTCTGCCCTGGAAGACGCCGGCTTCATCCAGCAGCCGCACACCTCAGCCGGGCGCGTGCCCACCGACGCCGGTTACCGCACCTTCGTCGACGAGCTGCTCTCGTCGGGATTGGCCGAGGAGGAGCGCCCACACCAGGCCATGGTCGACGAGCTGCGCGCCTCGGCCTCGGAGCTGGACGCGCTCATGGAGCGCACCTCGGCGGCCCTCGCGCGGCTCACCAACTGCCTGTCCATTGTCATGGCGCCCTCGGTGCTCGCGGGCCGCATTCGCCAGATCACGCTGGTGTCGCTTTCGTCCTGGCAGGCCATCGTCATCGTGGTGGCCGAGGACGGCCAGGTGGTCAACCGCACGGTCACCTTCGCCGACGAGGTCTCCGCCGACGAGCTGGCAAGTGCCCAGAACCTGCTGAACCGGGTGCTCGCCGGACACTCGGCCCGCGACGTGCGCCGCTCCATGGACGCCGGCACGGTGGAGGCCCTCAGCGACCCGCTCGTGCAGCTCATCATCGACGAGGTCATAGAATGCTTGGGCGAGTCCGAAAGCGCTCGCGCCCACAGCCTTGGCGTCTCGGCGCTTCTGCGCCAGCCGGAGTTCAGCGATTCGAAGGCCCTGCTGCCGGTCATAGAAGTGCTGGAGGACGACCGCGTGCTGCTGAGCACCTTCGACGAGGCCGCCGCGGAAGGGGGCCCGGTCATGGTGCGCATCGGGCACGAGAACCCCGCCTCGGAGCTGGCCGGCGTCTCCATCGTGGCCTGCCCCTACGGTCGCGGCGAGTCCGAGGGCGTCGTCGCCGTCATCGGTCCCACCCGCATGAACTACGAGCGCGCCATCCGCGCCGTCCGCGCCGCCCAGTGCGCGCTGCACGGCGAGTAGCCGCGCGTTACCAAGAACACAGAAGAGCGAACGAAGAAAGGCAAGATTCACCTATCATGGCCGCAACTAAGGACCTCTACGAAATCCTCGGCGTCTCCCGCGACGCCTCCGAAGCCGAGATCAAGAAAGCATTTCGCCACAGGGCGCGGGAGCTGCACCCGGACGTGAACAAGGCACCGGATGCCGAAGACCAGTTCAAGGAGCTGAACGAGGCCTACGACGTGCTGTCCGACCCCCAGAAGAAGGCCCAGTACGACCGCTTTGGCACGATTCCCGGCGCGGCGAGCGGCGGCGGCCCCTACGGCGGCGTCGGCATCGATTTCGAGGACCTGTTCGGTGGCGGCTTCGGCGGCATGGGCGACATCTTCTCCACCTTCTTCGGCGGCGCGGCCGCAGGCGGACGCCAGGTGCGCAAGGACGGCCGCGACATGGGCGTGGGCATCCGCATCACGCTGAAAGAGGCGGCGACCGGCGAGAAGAAGGAGATCGTTTACGACCGCCTGGCGCCGTGCCCCGATTGCGACGGCACGGGTCTGGGCGAGGACGGCAAGGAAGTGACCTGCGAGGAGTGCCACGGCACCGGGCGCGTCGTCACCGTGCAGCACACCTTCTTGGGCGACATGCAATCGGCGAGCACCTGTCCCGCCTGCCACGGCACCGGCACGGTCATCGACAACCCGTGTCCCGAGTGCGAGGGTCAGGGCCGCGTGCCCGACCGCCAGCGCGTCTCGGTGGAGATTCCCAAGGGCATTCGCGACGGCCAGCAGCTGCGCATCCACGGCTTCGGCGAGGCGGGCATGCAGGGTGCGCCGGCCGGCGACCTCATCGTCACCGTGCGCATCGCCCCCGACGAGTTCTTCGAGCGCGACGGCGACAACCTGCACTGCAAGCTCGTGGTTCCCATGGTGCAGGCGGCGCTCGGCGCCGATATCGAAATCGACGGCATCTACGAGGACGAGAAGGTCACGGTTGCCATCCCCGAGGGCTGCCAGAACGACCAGATCGTGCGCGTGAAGAGCTTCGGCATGCCGCGCCTGAAAAGCGATGCCCGTGGCGACTTGTTCGCGCATATCGCCGTGGAGGTGCCGAGGAAGCTCTCCAAGCGCGAGCGTGAACTTCTGGAAGAGCTGGCGGCGGAGATGGGCGAGGACGTGAACGAGGAGAAGCGTTCGCCCTTGCAGAAGCTCCGCGACATTTTCGAATAAGGCCGCCGATCATGTCGCTGCCGCGCTTCTTCCTGGAAAACCAAGTGCTCGCTGCCGAAACGGAGGCAGTGTTCCCGCTGCGCCTTGAGGCCGACGACGCGAAGCACGCGCGGGTGCTCCGGCTGACGACGGGGGAGCACATCGCGGTGATCGACGCCGACCAGGATTACTTCGAATGCGAGATCGTCGATTTTGCGGACGAGTTGCCCCTCGTTTCCATTGCGCGCCATGAAGACGCGAGCGAGGCCGGCCCGCAGGTGATTCTGCTGCAGGGCCTGGCCAAGGGCGACAAGATGGAGACTGTCATCCGCCATGCCACCGAGGTAGGCGTGGCGGCCTTCGTTCCCCTTACCTGCGCCCGCTCCATCGTGAAGCTGGACGCAAAGAAGGCGGCTGCGAAGACGGAGCGGTGGCGGGCCATCGCCAAAAGCGCGGCCATGCAATCGGGGCAGGCCCGGGTGCCGGAGGTCGCCGAGCCCGTCTCCGTGCGCGAGGCGGCCGCGATGCTCGACCAGGCGACGGCCGTGCTCGTGTGCTGGGAAGAGGCGCCCGGGACGGCGAGCCTGCGCGAGGCCGTGCAGGACGCGCTCCTCGCGACGTGCACGCCGGCAGCCGACGCCCGCATCGCCGTGGTCGTGGGCCCTGAGGGGGGCCTCGCCGAGGAGGAGGTGCAGCTTCTTCTCGGCTGCAACGGCCGCGCGCGCCTCGTGACGCTGGGCCCGTCCATCCTGCGTACCGAAACAGCCGGCATCGTGGCCCCGGCCCTCGTGCTCTACGAGCTGGGCGGCATGGGCAACGCATGAAGTTCTCCATCATCAATCTGGGCTGCAAAGTGAACCGCGTGGAGGCCGACGGCTTCGAGCGGCTGCTCGGCGAGCGCGGGGGTGCTCCTGTGGCAGAATCTGCGGCTGACCTCATCATCGTAAACACCTGCACGGTCACCGGCGAAGCCGAGAAGAAGACCCGCAAGGCCGTCCGTCGTGCACTCTCTGCTAACGAGGGCGCGCAGGTCATCGTCACCGGTTGCGCCGCCGCCATTGACCCCGATTGGTTCCAAGCTATCGATTCCCGCGTGCGCGTCGTCCCCAAAGCGGAGATGACCCTCTTCCTAGAAGAAGCGCTGCCTGCGCTTCAGGATGCTCCGCGTCACCTCGGCCGCGACGCCGACGACCCCTCCTCGTGTCATCCTGAGCGCAGCGTCGCAGGTGCTAAGTCGAAGGATCTCGCGGCATTTGGGGGCCGCACGCGCATCGGCGTTAAAGTGCAGGACGGCTGCGACAACGCCTGCACTTACTGCATCGTGCACGTGGCTCGCGGCCGCGCGACGAGTCGGCCGGCCGACGAAGTGGTGGCCGAGGCCGTGGCGCTCGCGGAATCCGGCGTCCGCGAGATCGTGCTCACCGGCATCAACCTGGGCTCCTACGACGATGGTGGAGCAGATCTGGCCGACCTTTGCCGCCGCCTGCTTGCGGCTACGGCCGACCTGCACGGGCCGGACGAGCCTCCCTGTCGCTTCCGCATCGGCTCCATTGAGCCCATGGACGTGACCGGCGAGTTCGTCTCGCTCCTTGCCGAGGCCGACGGCCGCATCTGCCGCCATCTGCACCTTCCTTTGCAGTCTGGATCCTCCCGGGTCCTGCGCGAGATGGCGCGCCCCTACGACGCTCACGAGTTCCGCCAGCTGGCCGACTACCTGCGCGCCAGCGTCCCCTCCATCGCGCTGACCACCGACATCATCGTGGGTTTCCCCGGCGAGACCGATGAGGACTTCCAGGACACCTGCGAGCTCGTCCGCCACGTCGGCTTCTCGAAGATCCACGTGTTTCCCTATTCCAAGCGCGAGGGAACGCCCGCGGCCGCCCGCGCCGACCAGGTGCCCCCGGAGGCGAAGTCCGCCCGGGCCGCCTGCTTGCGTGCGCTTTCCGATGAGCTCGCCGCCGCCGACCGCGCCTCCCGCGCCGGCACCATCGAGCTGGCCCTCGTGGAAACCCCCGAAGTAGCCACCACCGAAAGCTACCACGAGGTAGCTGCCCCTGCGGGCGCAGACGCGGGATCGCTTGTGCCAGTACATTTACGGTAATTGCTGGATCTTCGGAAGTTGTTGTGCGACAAGGGGAGAGGGTGAAGCATTATGTCGTTGCGCTCTTCTCTGCTAACTGACATCGCTGTTTCTGCATGAGATTTACGGCTATGAGCGTCTCGGCGGAATGCGGTGCTTCACGGTCGTGTCTCAAGCTTTGGGAAATGCCTGATCAGTGCTTTGACTTACTTCAGTACGTGCGCAACTTCGCGAAATCCGCACCCCCGAGACGCTCATAACCGTCAATCTCATGCAAACCGAAGGGGTTCGTCGACCGAAGCATAGCTGGGAAGTTCTACGGTGTTCGCCCAAAGCGTCAAGTTTGTTTGAGAGGGAACGCCAAGAGAAGTTTTGGAGCAGGCGCACAACACGGCGCGCAACATAGGGTACAATGGCTACCATGACTGATTTGATGCAGACAACGCTCACGGCGCCCGGCGGGGTGGATATGGCCCTCGTCGTCGGCGCCTCCGACGAGATCCTCCACGTGCTGGAGGAGTCCTTCGACGCTCGGCTCACCGTGCGGGGCGATCGCATCGTCATCGAGGGGAACGCCGTGGAGGTGCAGCAGCTCACCGCGCTGTTCGCCGACCTGTTCAAAACGGTGGAGGAAGGGCAGGCCCCCGATACCGACTCGGTGCGCCGTTCCGTCGAGCTGCTCCGCCAGGCGGAGTTCGCCCCCGCCGCCCTGCGCGACGATGTGCTGCTCACCTTCAGGGGCCGGGCCATCCGACCGAAGACCGCCGGCCAGAAGCACTACGTCGACGCCATCCGCGACAACACGGTCACCTTCGCCATAGGGCCGGCCGGCACGGGAAAGACCTACCTGGCCATGGCCATGGCGGTGGCGGCCCTGAAGCGCAAGGAGGTCGGCCGCATCGTGCTGTCGCGCCCGATCGTCGAGGCCGGCGAAAACCTCGGCTTTCTGCCGGGCACGCTCTTCGAGAAGGTGGATCCCTACATCCGGCCGCTCTACGACGCGCTGTACTCCATGTTCGATCAGGAGCGGACGAATGCCCTCATCGAGAACGGCACCATCGAGATCGCTCCTCTCGCCTTCATGCGCGGGCGCACGTTAAATGACGCCTTCATTATCTTGGACGAGGCCCAGAACACCACGCCCGAGCAGATGAAGATGGCGCTCACGCGCTTGGGGTTCGGCTCGAAAATCGTCGTCACCGGCGACATCTCTCAAATCGATCTGCCCCGCGGGGAGAGCGGCCTTGTGCAGGTGCGCTCCGTCCTCGAGGGCATCGACGACATCGCGTTCTGCGATCTTTCCGGCAAAGACGTCGTGCGCCACTCCCTGGTGGCGACCATCGTGGCCGCCTACGAGCGCGCGGCGGGAAAGGCAAGATAGCCCATGGAAATCCTCATCACCTACGGACATCGCGAGGAGGATCTCGCCTCCCTTCCCATTCGCGACCTGGCCCTGTTCGTGCTCGAGCGCGAGGGGAAGCCCATCAACACGGAGGTCTCCATCAGCTTTGTGGACGATACGGCCATGGCCGAGCTGAACGAGCGCTTCCGCGGCATGGAAGGACCCACCGACGTGCTCTCCTTCGAATGCGACAACATCGACGACGACATCACCGCCGCCGATGGGCCGAGCTGCCCGGTCTACGAGCTGGGCGACATCATCATCGCGCCCGACGTGGCCGCGCGTCAGAGCACCGAGTTCGGCAACTCCTTCGAGCAGGAAGTGTCGCTGCTCATCGTGCACGGGCTTCTGCACCTGTGCGGCTACGATCACATCGTGGACGAGGAGGCCGAGGTCATGGAGGCCCGCGAGCGCGAGCTGCTCACGGCCTGGACCGAGCGCGACCTGCCCGCTGTCTCCGAGAACCGCTGAGCGCTTGAGGGGCAGCCCGTTGGCCGACGACGATAAGATGAGATCGCTCGTGCGCAGAGCGGGGGAGAGCCGCCGTTGCGGGGAGGGGCGCTTCCCGCTCGCGTGCGCCTTCCGCTGCGCGGCCGCCGGCATCGCCTACGCCTTCCGCTCCCAACGCAACCTGAAGATCCAGGTGGTTCTGGGCCTTGCCGCCGTCGCAGCCGGATTCGCCTTGGGCATCAGCCGCGTCGATTGGCTCGCCATCGTGCTCTGCATCATCGTCGTGTCCGTGGCCGAGGTGGTGAACACCGCCATCGAGTCGGCGGTTGATCTCGCCTCGCCCGAATGGCACGAGTTGGCCCGCGCGGCCAAGGACGCGGCGGCCGGGGCCGTGCTTTTGGCTTCAGCGGGCTCGGTGATTGTCGGGCTCATCGTCTTCGCGCCCTATGTGCTCGACCTCCTCTAACGCACGACGCCCCACCTCTTCGAAAGGAATTTCATGGATCTCGACGCCTACTTCGCTGAAAACCCCATGGGGGGCTCGTTTCCCACCAATCCTGACTTCAAGAGCGGATTCGTGACGCTGGTCGGGCGCCCCAACGCCGGGAAGTCGACGCTTCTGAACGCCATCATGGGCAAGAAGATCGCCATCACCTCGAACACGGCCCAGACGACGCGCCACCGCTTCCGTGCCGTGCACACCACCGACGCCGTGCAGATGATCATCGTGGACACTCCCGGCTTGCACAAGCCCCAGGACGCCCTCGGCGAGGAGCTGAACACGAGCGCCATCAAGGCTTTGGAGGACGTGGACGTCGTGGCCATGCTCATCGATGCGTCCAAGCCCATTGGGCGCGGCGACGAGTGGGTGGCCGCCCAGGTGCGCGCTGCCAAGGGTTCGGCGAAGATCTGCGTGCTTTCCAAGACCGACCTGGCGAGCGATGCCGAGATCAGCGCCCAGCGCGAGGCGGCCGAGAAGCTCTGCGACTGGGACGCCATGGTGGCGCTCTCGGCCGAGACGGGCCGCAACGTGGACGTCTTCGTGGAGGAGGTGCAGTTTCTTCTACCCGAGGGCCCGGCGTGGTTCCCGGCCGACATGGAGACCGACCAGCCGCTGGAGGTCATGGTGGCGGAGTTCATCCGCGAGAAGATCCTGCGTAACTTTTTCGACGAGGTGCCCCATGCCATCGGCGTGGCTGTGGAGGAGATGGAATTCGAGAAGCCGAACCTGTACCGCATCTACGCGGTCATCTACGTGGAGCGCGACAGCCAGAAGGGCATCATCATCGGCAAGCGCGGGGCGGCCATCAAGCGCATCGGCACCGAGGCTCGCAAGGACCTGGAGCTTCTGCTCGGCGCGAAGGTGTTTTTGGATCTGTCGGTGAAGGTGCGCAAAAACTGGCGCCGCGACGCCAACCAGATCCGAAGATTCGGCTACGGGGAAGGGGCCTAGGCACCTGTCGGACCCTCGCTGACTTCCTTGGGCGAACCAGTAACTTTGTTGTTGCTGGATATGGGGGCTATATTCAGAATAATCGGGTACAATTCTCCTTATCTGTGCAATCAATGAGGAGAATGTCGATGAAATGCCCTCACTGCTCATTCGATAATCGTGACGACGCCGCGTTCTGCGAGAACTGCGGCGAAGTGTTCGTGGCCGCCTCGGCGAAAGTGTCGGTGCCTCCCGTGGTGGAGGTGCCCCCGGTCGTGCGCGTGCCCGACGTCGCCCCGGCACCTTCCAAACCGGCGCCGCGGGCCTCGGTGGCCGATCTGGTCGATCCGGTGCCCGACGGCCCCGATGTCCCCGACCTGTCCGGCTTCGAGCGGCTGGTCGACTCAAGTTACGTTCCGCCGGCGGCCACTCAGGCGGGCGACACGGCCGAGATCCCGCGCATCAACGAGGAGTACGTGCCACGCGCCCGCAGCTACGCCATGGGACCGACGGAGAAGGAGCTGCGGCGCCGCGACCGCCAACAGAAGAAGCTCGCGAAGAAGTTTTCGAAGATGCAGGAGAAGGAGGAGGCCCGCAAGGCCAAGGAGCTCCTGCGGGCCGAGAAGGAGCGCCTGCGCGCCGAAACGGCTGCGGAGAAGGAGCGTTTGCGCGCCGCCGAGGCCGAGGTCCGCGAGCAGCGGCGGATAGCCGAGGAGGAGGCCCGCGAGGCCCGGCGCGCTGCCGAGGCTGCCGAGCGGGAAGAACGCGAGCGGCTTGAGCAAGAGCGGGTGGCTGCCGCGACAGCAGCTGCGGCCGTGGCAGCCGAGACTGCCGAGATGGAAGAAGCGCCTGAATTCACGACGCCCGGCGAAGATGCCCCTGTTGCTGAGAGCGAGGCCTCCAAGGCTGGCGATGCGTCCGGTGTCGCTTTCGGTGCGATTCCTGGCGCCGTCGCCGGCTTCGCAGCTGCAGATGCAACCGCCAAGGACGACGATCTCGACGAGGTGCTGTCCAGCGGGGACGAGGTAGTGAGCCTGTTCGAGCGGTCGGGCAAGCGTCCGGCGCGCATGGGCTCCCATGCGGCGCGGCCCTCGGTGAATCGTCAGGGCCGCGGTCGCTCCCGTAAGACCCAGGAGGAGGCGGGGGCGACTCCGGAGACCCCGGTGGTGCAAGAGGCGGCGCAAGCGTCGCCCAATGAGTCGGGCGACGCTTGCGCCGCCGAGGAAACGGCTCTCATGGAGGCCGCCTCCGCCATTGTCGTCGCCGACCAGGCTGCGATCACGATCGCCGAGACCGAGGAAGCGCTCGCGCCCCGGGCCACCGGCGAGCTGGCCTTCCCCTCGACCATCGAGGAGGAAACCCCTGAGCTGGAATCTTCCATAGATTTCTCGGCGCCCGAAGAGGCCGCGCCGGTTCGCGATGGCGCCGATGGGGAGGCTCCCTTCCCAGGGCCCTCCGCACGGCCCCCGCGCGCCAAAGGCCCGATCATCGCCGCCGCATGCATTGCCCTGGCCGTGGTGATGGCGGCCGTAGCGGGTGGCACCTATATGGCCGAGCTGTGGGGCGGCAAGACCATCCCCGAGGTAGTGGGCCTCTCCCAGCCCGAGGCGGTCGACGCCTTGGCAGCCAAGGGGTTCGCCCCGCAGGCCGTCGAAGTGAAGTCCGACGATCCCCAGGGCACGGTGCTCTCGAGCGATCCCGAGCAGGGGCATCGCGCGGAAGAGGGCAGCACCGTGACACTCTCCGTGGCCGCACCGCGCATCGTGCCGGCCATCGTGGGCGCCACCAGCGAAGAGGCCGGCCAGGCTCTGGAGGCCGAAGGGTTCACGGCGGTCACCTACACCGAGGAGAAGTCGAACGAGGCCGCGGGCACCGTGCTGGCCGTGAGCCCGGAAGCGGGCACGGAGGCGAAATCCGGCGACGCTATCACCGTCACCGTGGCCGTTCCCTACACCGTACCCGATGTGGAGGGCATGTCAGAAGCCGACGCCAAGGCCGCGCTTCAAGCCGAGGGTTACGAGGTGACGAGCGAGTGGTACACCACCGAGGACATCGAGGAGGGCACTGCCGTCTCCACCGACCCGGCCGCCGGCAGCGAGCTGAACTCCGGCTCCGAGGTCACACTGTATGTCGCCCACTCCCGCGGCACCGAGCTGGTGGACCTTACCCGCGAGATCCTGCCCGGGGCCAACCTTACCAACGACGAGGGCAGCTTCAAGGTGGAGAACATCAAGAGCTGCACCTACCGCGGCGACGGCGAGGTGCTCTACACCGTGGAGGCGCGCCAGTACGAGGTGGTCACGATGCCCTTCGGCCTGGGCCAGGAGACGGTGTTCGCCAAGAAGCTCACCACCATCGAGGGCGGCATCGTGTGGAACGACGACAACGAGGTCTCCTACGCCAGCCCCTCCATCCGCTACTAGGCGCGGGGCGGCTTCGTGGCGCAACCGACCTACTCCCTGCGCGCTCTCGTGCTGCGCCGTACGAAGCTGGGGGAGAGCGACCTCATTCTCACGCTGCTTTCCGAGAACGGCAGCCAGAAGCGGGCCGTGGCCAAAGGGGCCCGGCGGCCCAAGAGCAGCTTCGCGGCGCGCACCGAGCCCTTTTGCGTCATCGACGCCCTGTGCGCGACGGGCCGAAGCCTCGACATTCTGAAGGAGGCGCGGCTCGTCGCGGCCCATGACGCCCTGCGCTGCAACCTCGAGGCCTCTGCGGCCGCCGCGCCCGTAGCGGAGCTGCTCGCCCGCATGAGCCAGCGCGACCTCGCCAACCCGCGCCTGTTCCAGTCGGCGATGCGCGTGCTGGACGCCATGGACGGCGCCGACGACAATCACCGCGCGGCGCTTTCGGCCGCCGAGCTGTTGAAGATCCTCGCCTTCTCGGGCCTGCGACCGAGCCTTGAGGTCTGCGTCGGCTGCGGCGAGCCGGTGGCGCTCGTCGAGGGCGCCCGCATCCCGTTCTCGGCTGCAGGCGGCGGAGTGCTCTGCGAGAGCTGCCGGGGCCTGGACGAATCCGTGCTCGTGGATGCCGGCACCCTCTGCTGGGCGCAGTACTTCCTCACAACCCCCTTCGACGCCATTGCAGAAGGGCCGGCCGACCTTACGGGCACCTTCGCCGTGCTGCACCTCGTGCAGGATCTCGTCCGCGCCCACATCGGCAGTTCACTGAAGTCCCTCGAGTTCCTCTTCACGTGCGGCCTGTTCTAGTGTCGCACCGCTTTTTCGCCGCTCTCACCCAGCCCCAATATGCAGAAACCGTGTCGCTCGCGGAAACCTTGGGCGAGCCGCGCCGCAAGTGCCCTATACTGGGCGGGCTGCCAAAACGGCGGCGGAATTCGCCTTTGGTTCCCACGGACCACTTCCATGGCTACCCAAGACGGATGGAAACGGTAGGCCGCGCACGCGGCGAAGACGGGGGAGACCCCGGGAAAGAAAGGTGGACCAGTTATGGCCAGCAAGCTCAGCATCTCCAAGGAGCGCACCGCCGAACTCATCAAGGAGTTCGGCAAGAACGATCAGGACTCCGGTTCCGCCGAGGTTCAGGTCGCCATCCTCTCGGAGCGCATCCGCAACCTCACCGAGCACCTGAAGACGCACAAGAAGGACAATCACACCCGTCGCGGCCTCATGATGCTCATCGGTAAGCGCCGCGGTATGCTGAAGTACATCAAGGAGCGCAACATCGAGGAGTACCGCGAGCTCATCAAGAAGCTCGGTATCCGCGACAACATCTAGCTCGAGCATGTACGGGGCCCCGCCTGGGGCCCCGTTTTCTGCTATAAGCGGTCGGAAGCGCATGAGGCGCCGACGGTCGCGGGGGCGGCGAATGTAAGTAGCCGCGCCCGAAGAAGTCCTCCGCAATGAGGCGGGGGAGTTGAAGAGAAAGAAAAGCGTTATGACGAAAATTGTCGAAGAATTCGAGTTGTACGGCAAGCAGTACCGCCTCGAGACCGGCGAGCTGGCCAAGCAGGCCACCGGCGCTGTGCTCGTGACCTGCGGTGCCACGAGCGTGCTCGTGACCGCCGTCGTCTCCAGCCAGGAGAAGGACTACGACTTCTTCCCGCTCACGGTCGACTACATCGAGAAGATGTACGCCGTGGGCCGCATCCCCGGCGGCTACCTGAAGCGCGAGGCGAAGCCGTCCGACCACGGCACGCTCGTGGCCCGCATGGTGGACCGCCCCATCCGCCCGGGCTTCCCGGACGGCTACAAGAACGAGGTGCACATCGTGGCCACCCCGTTCGTCATCGACGGCGAGAACCTGCCCGACACCATCTGCGTGGCCGGCGCCTCCGCGGCCCTGCTCGTGGGCGGCGCGCCCTTCGACGGCCCTGCTGCCTGCGTTCGCATCGGCCGCGACATCGAGACCGGCGAGTTCATCGTGAACCCCACGGTCTCCGAGCAGGAGAACTCCGATCTGGAGCTCACCATCGCCGGCACCGCCGACTACATCTCCATGGTCGAGGCCGGCGCTGCCGAGATCTCCGAGGAGGACATGCTGGCCGCCATGACCTTCGGCCAGGAGGCCATCGCCGCCTTCTGCGAGAAGCAGGCCGCCTTCCTCGCCAAGGTGAACCCCACCCCCATGGACTACACCATCCACGCCGCCGACCCGTCCGTGGCCGAGCGCGTCGACGCGCATCTCGACGAGATGTCCGCGGCCCTCAAGGACGCCGACAAGGCCGCCCGCATGCAGAAGGTGGAAGAGCTCAAGTCCTCCATCATCGAGAACGACTTCACCGAGGAGGAGCGCACTGCCTGGGGCTCCGACATCAAGGCGGCCCTCAAGGCCCTCGAGAAGCGGGCCATGCGCGCCATGATCCTTGAGACCGGCGAGCGCGTCGACGGCCGCACCCCCGAGGAGATCCGCCCGCTGTACATCGTGCCGGGGTATCTGCCCCGCGTCCACGGCTCGGGCCTGTTCCAGCGCGGCCAGACCCAGGTCATGTCCGTGTGCACCCTGGGAATGCTCAACGAGTGGCAGCGCCTCGACACCATCTGGCCCGAAGAGGGCAAGCGCTACATGCACCAGTACAACTTCCCGCCCTACTGCACCGGCGAGACCGGCCGCATGGGGGCGCCGAAGCGCCGCGAGGTGGGCCATGGCGCCCTGGCCGAGCGCGCACTGGTGCCCGTGCTGCCCGACACCGACACCTTCCCCTACGCCATCCGCGTGGTCTCCGAGGTGCTCGAGTCCAACGGCTCCTCCTCCATGGCCTCCACGTGCGGAAGCTGCCTGGCCCTGATGGACGCCGGCGTGCCGATCTCCGCGCCCGTCTCCGGTGTGGCCATGGGCCTCATCAAGGAGGGCGACGACGTGGTCATCCTCTCCGACATCCAGGGCATCGAGGACTTCCTCGGCGACATGGACTTCAAGGTCTGCGGCACGCCCAACGGTATCACCGCCCTGCAGATGGACAACAAGGCGAAGGGCCTGTCCGTCGAGATTTTGGCCCGCGCCCTGAAGCAGGCCCACGAGGGCCGCGCCTTCATCCTGGCCGCCATGCTTGAGACCATCGACGGCCCGCGCGCCGAGATGAAGGAGACCGCGCCGCGCATCGAGACCATCAAGATCCCCGTGGACAAGATCCGCGACGTCATCGGTTCCGGCGGCAAGGTGGTTCGCGGCATCCAGGAGGAGACCGGCGCCTCCATCGACATCCAGGAGGACGGCACCATCCACGTGGGCGCCGTCTCCGGCACCGCCATGCAGGCGGCCAAGGACATGATCCTCGGCATTGTGAAGGAGCCCGAGGTGGGCGAGGTCTTCGAGGGCGAGGTCGTCGGCATCAAGGACTTCGGCGCCTTCGTGAAGCTCACGCCCGGCAAGGACGGCCTGCTGCACATCTCGCGCGTGGCCAACGGCCGCGTCGGCAAGGTGGAGGACGTGCTGAGCCTGGGCGACATCGTGAAGGTGGAAGTGCTCGAGATCGACCCGAAGACGGGCAAGATCTCGCTGGACCGCCTGGACAAGCCGGACGCGCCGGCTTCCGCGTCCCCGGCTCCGCGCGACAAGGGCGAGCGTCACGAGCGCCGCGAGCGTCGGGAGGACAACCGTCCCGGCCGCGCCGGCCGCACGCCGCGTCGTCGCCACGAGAGCGGCAGCAGCAACTAGCACTTTATGGAAAGGGTCGCAATCGCGGCCCTTTCTTGTTGCGAGCGGAATCCGCTACGCCGGCACCGTCCTGTAGGGGCAGACCTTGGTCTGCCCTAACGCCCCAGCGAAAGAGAAACCGGGGATGCCTAGATGGTTCGGATTGCTTAGGCAGAAGTTCACGCCGCGACTCTCCCGGAGAGGAGCCAGGGGGCACCTTGATTCGCTCAGACAGTCCTCGCCGGTATCGAAGGCGCGCTAGCTGCATTGCTCCCTGCATCATCGCGCCTTCGATACCGTCTGCGGAACTCGCTCGGTCAAGGCGCCCCCTATCTCCTCTTCGCTCTCACATTGTTGCTTTACAATAGCGTACGCTTCACTCGTTGAATAAAAAGACTTTGGGAGGTTTCCTATGATTAAGGTTGCGGTGGCGGGATATGCGGGGCGCATGGGCTCGGCGGTGGTTGATGCGGTAACGGCTGCGGATGACATGACGGTGGTCTGCGGCATCGATCCCCATGCCAAGGAGGCGCCCTTCCCGGTGTTCGGCACGCTGGCAGAGGCGCTGGATGCGACGGACGTCGATGTGCTCGTCGACTTCACGCAGCCGAACGTGGTGGCGGGCAATCTCTCGGTGGCGCTGCCGCGGGGGGTCGACTGCGTGGTGGGAACGACGGGGCTTTCCAACGAGACGCTGGAGGGGCTGGCCGCCTCGGCGGCGCCGGGGACGTGTTTGTTCTACGCGCCGAACTTCACCACCGGCGCGGTTCTCATGATGGAGTTCGCGAAGGCCGCCGCGCCCTATTTCCCCGAGGCCGAGGTCATCGAGTACCACCACTGCAAAAAGAAGGACGCGCCCTCCGGCACCGCCGTGCGCACCGCCGAGATCATCGCGGAGGCTCGCGCGCCCCGCGTGAGCGAGGCCCCCGGTCGCGAGACCGAGATCGCCGGCGCCGAGGGTGCTCGCGGTGCGCTCGTAGAAGGCGTGCCCGTCCACTCGGTGCGCTCCATGGGCTTTGTGGCCAGCCAGGAGGTCATCTTCGGCTCGCTGGGCCAGACCCTCACCATCCGCCACGACTCATGGGACCGCACCTCCTACATGCCCGGCGTCCTCCTCGGCATCCGCAGCGTAGGGGAGCGCGACGGCCTCATCGTCGGCCTCGAGAGTTTTATGAATTAGCCGCTCAGCCCCCATTCGTTCGCAGACACCATCCGTAGGGGGCGGCCTTGGTCGCCCCTGTTTGTCTCGCATGATCGTTCCGCTCGCCAGGGCAGACCAAGGTCTGCCCCTACGGAACAGACGCAAGGGCAGTGCCTGCTTAGGGCAGCACCTTATCCGCGCAGGTTGTGCGTTTGACGGACTTACGGGCGCTCGCGTTTCCCCGTCGAGCCAACCATGGCATAATAGAGCTGTGCTAGGGCAGCCACGCCCCCGAGTTTGTTTAAGGAGATACTTCCATGGAGTTCAAGCGCGATCCTCGCTTCGGCCGCATGATTCCGGCCATGGTCACCCCGTTCAACGCCGACCTCGAACTCGATCTCGACCGGGCTCAGGAGCTGGCCGACCGACTCGTGCGCGGCGGTGCCGACGCCCTTATCGTCAACGGGACCACCGGCGAGAGCCCCACGGTGTTCTACCCCCAGAAGCTCGAGCTGTTCCGCGCCGTGGTGCGTGCCGTGAACGGCCGCATCCCGGTCATCGCGAACGTCGGAGACAACTGCACGGCCGACACGGTGTACTTCGCCCAGGATGCCGCCAAGCAGGGCGTCGACGGCTTCATGTGCGTCGTGCCCTACTACAACAAGCCCCCGCAGGAGGGTCTGTACCGCCACTTCAAGACCATCGCGGATTCCACGGACATGCCCATCATCCTGTACAACATCCCCGGGCGCTGCTCTATCAACATGGAGGGCGACACCACCCTGCGCTTGGCCCACAACTGCGACAACGTCGTGGCCATCAAGGAGGCCTCGGGCAACTTCGAGCAGATCAAGTACATCATCGACAACGCTCCGGCCGGTTTCGACGTGTACTCCGGCGACGACTCGTCCACCCTCGACATCATGGAGCTGGGCGGCGTGGGCGTCATCTCCACCATCGGCAACGTCGCGCCCGATCGCATGAAGGCCATCGTCGATCTGGCCGCCAAGGGCGAGTGGGATGCGGCTCGTGAGGCCAACGAGGCCCTGATGCCGCTCATGAAGGGCCTGTTCGAGACCTCGAACCCCATCCTCGTGAAAGAGGCCTTGAGCCTTGTCGGCTTCCCCGTCGGCGGCGTGCGCCTGCCGCTCGTGGACGCCACGCCGGAGCAGTCGGCGCGCCTGGCCTCCATCATGCGCGAGGTCGGTGTTCTTGACTAGAATCGTCCACTATTGAAGATGCGACGCCGGCCCGATGCCCTCGGGTCGGCGTTTTTGCGCGTTACTACCTTAAGAAAGAGGCACTGAATGACCAAAGAAAACCAAGAGAAGCAGAACGGCCGCGCGGAGGGTGACAGCAGCAAGAACGCCAACCGGCGCAACAACGATCGCCGCAAGAACAACACCTCCTTCAAGCGGGTGAACCTGGAGCGCAAGCGCCCGCAGCTCTCGCGCGGCGAGACGGCGGCGGCCAAGGAGGTCCCCTCCGGCAGCCGAAAGCCGCGGCGCGGCTCGAAGGCGGGCAAGGACCCGAACGCGAAGCTCAAGATCATCCCGCTCGGCGGTCTTGACGCCATCGGCAAGAACATGACCGCCTTCGAGTGCAACGGCGACATGATCTTGGACGACGCGGGCCTGATGTTTCCCGACGACGACCATCCGGGCATCGACCTCATCCTGCCCGACTACACCTATGTGCTGGAGAACGCCGACAAGCTGCGCGGCATCGTCATCACCCACGGCCACGAGGACCACACGGGCACGCTGCCCTACCTTCTGAAGGATCTCGACCGCACGGTGAACATCTACGCCACAAAGCTCACGCTCGGCCTCATCGAGGGCAAGTTCGCCGAGCACCGGGTGAAGAACGCCAAGCTCATCGAGATCAAGCCCGGCGACGAGGTCAAGCTCGGCTGCTTCACAGTGGACTTCTTCGCCGTGAACCACTCCATCCCCGGCGCGGTGGGCCTGTTCATCCAGAGCCCGGCCGGCAACGTTTTGCACACCGGCGACTTCAAGCTGGACCAGACCCCCATCGACGGCATCACCACCGATTTCGGCGCCCTGGCCCGCTTCTCGGAGACGGGGGTCGATCTCATGATGAGCGACTCCACCAATGCCACGAATCCGAACTTCACCCCGTCCGAGGCCGAGGTGGGGAAGACCTTGGAGCAGATCATCTCTCAGGCCAAGGGACGCGTCATCATCGCCAGCTTCGCGAGCCACATCCACCGCATGCAGCAGATCTGCGATGCGGCGGTGAAGAACGGCCGCAAGGTGGTGGTCACGGGCCGCTCCATGATCCAGAACACCGACATCGCGCGGCGGCTCGGCTACCTGAACATCTCCGATGACAACCTCATCGACGCCTACGACCTGAAGGGCATTCCGCCCGAGCAGGTGGTCATCATGTGCACCGGCAGCCAGGGCGAGCCGCTGTCGGCTCTGGCCCGCATCGCCAACGGCGAGCACAAGACCATCGAGATCGAGGAGGGCGATACGGTCATCATCTCGGCCACGCCGGTTCCCGGCAACGAGAAGGCCGTCACCCGGGTCATCAACCAGCTGGCCAAGATCGGCGCCGACGTGTACGACAAGAGCCGGGCGCGAGTGCACGTGTCGGGTCATGCCGGGGCCGAGGAGCTGAAGATCATGCTCTCCATCGTGAAGCCGAAGAACTTCATGCCGGTTCACGGCGAGGCCACGCACCTGCGGGCCCACGCGAAGCTGGCCGAGGCCACCGGCGTCGACCCGGACAACATCTACGTGCTTGAGAACGGCGACTCCCTGGAGCTTTCCGCCCGGGGCGTCGAGCGTGGCGAGGGCGTGCCCTCGGGCATCGTCTATGTGGACGGCCTTTCGGTGGGCGACACCTCCCAGGACGTGCTGGACGAGCGCAACACGCTCGGCAACCAGGGCTTCGCCTCGGTGGCCGCGGCCGTGAACATGAAGGATCGCAAGCTCGTCGGCCAGGTGCAGGTGTCCATGCACGGCATTACCGGCGGCGACGACTACTATCTGGCCCACGAGGCCGAGAACACCGTGGCCAACGCTCTGCGCAAGTGCCTTTCCAAGGACGGAGGCGTGAAAGAACTGCGCAAGGCCGCCCGCGACGCGCTGCTCTCGCTTCTCTGGGAGCGCACCAAGCAGCGTCCCATGGTCGTCGTGAACCTGCTGGAGGTCTAGAGGCACCGTGGCGCGCAATACGAGCACCAACAAAGAGAAAGCGAGCGCCCAGAAGGCCTCGGGGAACCTGTCGAAGAGCGGCACGCGCAAATCCGCCGCGGCCCGCAGCCGCGCCGTGGAGGCCGAACCCCGCATCTTGGACGACCGCACGCGCCGCGACATCGTGGGCGTCGGCTTCATCATTTTGGGCATTGTGCTGTTCATCGCGGCCGCGGCTCCGGCCGGGGCCATCGTGACCGACTTCCTCTCGGAGTCGCTCCACGTCGTCTTCGGCGTGGGCTGCTACATCATGCCCTTCTTCCTCGTCGCCATTGGCGGCGCCGTTCTGTACCGCATGCAGTCGGAGCGCATGTCGCTGCGCGTCACGCTGGGCCTCTCACTCATCCTCGTGGCGCTGCTCGGCATCATCGCCCTGTTCACGCCGACGACCGGCACAGGACCTGCCGCCCTGTTCGACCGCATCGCGCTCGTGACCCATGGCGGCTATGTGGGGGCGGCGCTCGCCTGGGTGGGGCTCACGCTCTTCGGCCCGGCCATCTCCGCCATCCTGCTCATCGGGGTGGCCATCGTCGGCGTCATCGTCATCGGATTTTCCATCTCCGCATTTCTGGAGAAGGTGCGCGCCCGCTACGACTTGGACGGCGATAGTGCCGCCTCCCTCATTCCCGATGCCTTCGGATCTATGAGGCGGGGAAGGGGCAAGCCGCCGCTGACGACCATGGCCGAGTCCGCCGATCTGCCCCCGGCAGCCCATGGGGCGCCCACGGCCCGCATCTCCTTGGGCGAGCAACCGCGGCGGCGCTCCCGCGGGGCTGCGGCCGACGCTGTGTCCGATGCGGCCGTCACGCGGCAGCTGGGCGCCCAGAAGACGGGTGGCCTCGTGCCCATCCAGGCCCCTGATCCGCGCGAGGTGGCCGAGGTGGAGGACATTTCCGCCATGGAGCCGGCCGCTCCCATGACCCGCAAGCTCGGGCGGCGCCGCCAGGAGGCCGAGGTCGCCGAGCGCCAGGCTGCGAAGACGAAGTCCGTGAGTCGGAAGGCCGCCCCCAAGAAAAAGAAGGAGGCTCCGGCCCAACCGATCTCCAAGGACGGCTTCCAGCTGCCTCCCATGAATCTCCTCGCCACCGGCGGCGCCCGCCGCGGCTCTACCGAGGAGGAGCTGCGGGAAGTGGCTGCCGAACTGCAGGGAACCCTGGAGGACTTCGGCGTCATGGCGAGCGTGGTCGGCTGGGTGGAGGGCCCCACGGTGACGCTGTTCAAGGTGGACCTGCCCTCCGGCGTGCGAGTGAGCAAGGTCACCAACCTCACCGACGACATTGCGCTGGCGCTCGCCGCTCCCGGTGTACGCATCTTCGCCCCCATCCCCGGCACCAACTACGTCGGCATCGAGGTGCCCAACCGCAACCGCCAGATGGTGTATCTCCCCGACGTGCTCGCCGCTGCGGGCCCCGGGCCGCTGCAGGTGGCCATCGGCGAGGACGTGGAGGGCCACGCCATCGTCCACGACCTGGCGAAGATGCCCCATGTGCTCATCGCCGGCACCACCGGCTCGGGCAAGTCGGTCGAGGTCAACTCGATGATCATGTCCATCCTCATGCGAGCGACCCCGGCTGAGGTGCGCTTCATCATGGTGGACCCCAAGCGTGTAGAGTTCGCCCCCTACGAGGGCATCCCACACTTGTACGTCCCCGTGGTCACCGAGTGCCGCGAGGCCTCCAGCGCCCTTTCCTGGGCTGTGGCCGAGATGGAGCGGCGCCTGAAGATGTTCTCGAAGTGCGGCGTGCGCAACATCATCACCTTCAACGAGAAGGCCCGGGCGGCCCAGGCCGCCGACGAGGCCGCGGAGAAGAGGGGGGAGGAGCCGCCGGAGAACCCCTACGGCGAGCCCATTCCCTACATCGTCATCGTCATCGACGAGCTGGCCGACCTCATGATGAACGTGGGCAAGGAGGTCGAGTTCTCCATCAGCCGCATCGCCCAGCTCGCCCGCGCCGCCGGCATCCACCTCATCATCGCCACCCAGCGCCCCTCCACCAACGTAGTCACGGGCCTCATCAAGGCGAACATCACCTGCCGCATCGGGCTTACGGTGGCCTCGGGCATCGACTCCCGCGTCATCCTCGACTCCACGGGCGCCGAGAACCTCATCGGCATGGGGGACATGCTCTTGGCCAAGCCGGAGTACCCCAAGCCCATCCGCATCCAGGGCCCCTACATCCCCGACGACGAGATCGCCGCCGTGGTGGCGCACCTTAAGAGCCAGGGCGAGCCGGAGTACCACTCCGAGATCCTGAAGACCAACGTCGTGACCTTGGGCGACTCCTCGCCTTCGGGGGAGGGGGGCTCCGAGGCCGACGATCCGCTTCTGTGGGAGGCCGCCGATGTGGTGGTTTCAAGCGATTTGGGCTCCACGAGCAACCTTCAGCGTCGCTTGAAGGTCGGATACGCGCGAGCTGGACGTATAATGGATCAGCTGGAAGAAAAGGGCATCGTGGGCCCGGCCAACGGAAGCCGCCCGCGCGAGGTGCTCGTCGACCAAATGGAACTGGAAACACTGAAGGCCTTCGAGGCCGCTGACGAATAGGCCGGAACGGAACCGCACCGCAACGGCCAACGGAAAACACAGAGGAGACCATCGTGGCGAGACAGACATCATTCGGCGAGGCGCTTGCCCATGCCCGCGAGCGCAAAGGGCTCGATTTGTCCACGGCCGCCCGCAAACTGCGCATCCGCCCGGATATCCTGCGCGCCATCGAGGAGGGCGATTTCGCCCGCATGCCCCCGCGCGGCTACACGTCGAACATGGTGGGCGCCTACGCGCGCCTGGTGGGGCTGAACCCCACGGAGGTCACCCGCGCCTACCGGGAAGAGGTCTACCAGTTCGAGACGGGCCGCCGTCCGGCGAGCAACCGTCGCGAGCGCCCCCGCGATACCGGACGCACGGTCGCGCTGCCCTCCAGCCGCGACCGGGGATCCTCTCGGGGCTCCTACCGAGACGATTACGCGGGCTCCCCGCGCTCCGGCCGTTCCGGCTTGGGCGGTTCCTCGGCCCGCCCGGGCAGGGCGGCTCCGCAGCCCCAGTACACCAACCTCGTCCAAGGGCGCCAGGCCCCGGGCATCGCGGCGAACATCGGCTCGTATTTGCCGCTCATCATCGTGGGCGCCATCATCGTGGGCCTGCTCGTCCTCGTGATCGTCCTGGCCTTCGGAAACCGTGCGGCGCCGGAGAGCGATGTGCCCACGGTGCCCATCTCCGGCATGCAGAACCCCGCCGGCACCGATACCGGTGCCGCAAACGAGGGCGCAGGCGACGCAACGGCGCCCACCCAGCAGCCCGTGGCGCCGACGAGCGCCAAGTTCAGCTACAACGTGCCCGAGGGGTCAAGCGTCTACATCGAGGTCGTCCAGGACGGCAAGACCGTGGAGGCGGGCGATGTCACCGGGCCCAAGACGGCCGATTTCGATGTGACCGGAACGCTGAAATTCGTGCTTTCCGGTGATGACGAGGACATCACCGCCGTCAAGCTCACCCTCGACGGCGAGGAGGTGAAGGCCGAGGATCAGAACGGCCGCGGCGTCTACACCTACACCGTCAACTTCGAGGACGTGCTCAACGATTGGAAGCGCGCCAACGGCGTGGCCGGCGCATCCTCGGATAGCTCCGGCGACTCGGATTCCGGCTCCTCCTCCAGCTCGGATTCCTCGAGCGACGACTCCAGCACCAGCGACCGTTCCTCCGACACCTCCGGAAATGGCGACTCGTCCGACTCCAGCGAGGACTCCTCCGACAGCGCGGCCTAGCGGGCCCATCGAGAAAGGCAATCAACCCATGGCTAAAGAATCCAGCTTCGACATCGTCTCCACGGTGGATATGCAGGAGGTGGACAACGCCTTCCAGCAAGCCAAGAAAGAGCTTTCCCAGCGCTACGATCTGAAGGATTCGGGCGCCGAGATCTCCCTGGACAAAAGCGCCGGCACCCTGACGGTGACCGCGCCGGCCGAGTTCGTGGCCTCCCAGGTCATCGACGTCATCGGCAGCAAGCTCATCAAGCGCGGCATCGATCTTACCGCCGTGAAGTGGGGGGATTCCACGCCTTCCTCCGGCGGCGGGGTGCGCCGGTGCGCCACGGTGGTCAACGGCATCGACAAGGAGACCGCGGGCAAGATCAACAAGGACATCAAGGCCCAGAAGCTCAAGTGCAAGGTGACCATCGAGGGCGACAAGCTGCGCGTGAGCTCTCCTTCTCGTGACACGTTGCAGGAGGTCATCGCCTTCTTGCGCGGCCAGGACTACGGGCAGCCGCTGCAGTACGTCAACTATCGCTAGGACTACGGACGTGATCGATACGACGCGCGACAGCGCGGCGCCCTCCGTCTGCCTTATCACGATGGGGTGCGCGAAGAACGAGGTGGACTCGGCCGCCATGGCGCGGCGCTTGCGCGAAGCCGGCTTCTCCGTGACCGAAGAGGCGTCCAGCGCCGACGCCATCATCGTGAATACCTGCTCGTTCATCCAGGCGGCCACCGAGGAGAGCATCGATGCCATCTTCGAGGCCGCCTCCCTGCCCAAAGTGGATGAGGGCTCAGCCGCCCTCATCGTCGCCGGCTGCATGCCGGCCCGCTACGGGGACGACCTGGCCGCGGAGCTGACGGAGGCGTCGGCCTTTGTGCCCTGCAGTCGCGAGGACGATATCGCGGAAGTGGTGGCACGCGCTCTGGGGATCTCCCTGCCCGTGGCGGCCGTCGGGGGCGAGCCGGCGAAAGGGGAGGGCCGGACGTTCGCCTACGTGAAGATATCCGACGGCTGCGACCGCTTCTGCTCCTACTGCACCATCCCCTCCATTCGCGGGCGCTACCACAGCTTCCCGTACGAGCAGATCGCCGAGGACGTCGAGCGCGAGATCGCCTCCGGCGCCCGGGAGATCGTGCTCATCGCCCAGGACACCGGACGCTGGGGCGCCGACCTTCCCGACGGCCGCGACCTCGCATGGCTCGTCGACACGCTGGCCGAGGCGCACCCCGACACGTGGTTCCGCGTCATGTACCTGCAGCCCGAGGGCGCAACCGACGAGCTGCTCTCCGTTATGGCGGCCCGCGAGAACGTTTGCTCTTATCTGGACATTCCCCTGCAGCACGTGAGCGAGCCGATCCTCCGCGCCATGAACCGCCGAGGGGATGCCGCGGCGTTTCGCGCCCTCATCGAGCGCATCGAGGCGGCGGTGCCCGACATCACCTTGCGCACAACGCTCATCGCGGGATTTCCCGGCGAGACCGACGAGCAGTTCGAGGAGCTCCTCGATTTCGTCTCCGAGGGGCTGTTCCATTACGTCGGCGTCTTCCCCTACTCCCGCGAGGAGGGCACCGCCGCCTTCGACCTGCCGAACCAGATCGACGAGGACGAGAAGGCCGAGCGGGCCCAGGTGCTGCGCGACGCCGCTGATGCCGCCTGCGGGCCCCGCATCGCCGAGCGCATCGGGAAGGGGGCGATCGTGCTCGTCGAGGGAACCGAGGAGGACGGCCAGCGCTTCGGTCGCGCCCAATGCCAGGCGCCCGAGGTGGACGGCGTCACCTACGTGTCCCGCGGCGAGATCGGCGCGTTCGTTTCCTGCACCATCGCGGATACCCTGCTTTACGAAATGGAAGGCGAGTAGGCCATGACCACCATCCAGCCCACGGCTCCGGACAAGCTCTGGACGCCGGCGAACATCGTCACGCTCATCCGCATCTGCCTGGTGCCGGTCTTCGTGCTGGCGATCCTGAGCCCCTGGCCCGAATGGGTGGGCCTGCCGGGCATCACCATGGAGGCGAAGTGCGTCATCGCCGCTGGCATCTTCATTCTCATCTCCTGCACCGATTGGATCGACGGATATCTCGCCCGCAGCCGCGGGGAAGTGACCGACTTCGGGAAGTTCATGGATCCCCTGGCCGATAAGATCCTCGTCACGGCAGCGCTCATCGCCCTGGTGGAGCTGGCCGTGCTGCCCGGCTGGCCCGTGCTCATCATCCTTGCCCGCGAGTTCATCGTCTCTGGCATCCGCATGGTGGCGGCCAGCAAGGGCACGGTCATCGCCGCCAGCTGGTACGGCAAGGCCAAGACGGTGTTCCAGATCATCGCCATCGTGCTGTTCCTTCTCAAGGACTCGCTCACGTTCACCACGGCGGCCGGCGCCTTCACCAACCCCATGTTCGTGCTGTCCTGGACCGTCATGGTCATCGCGCTCATCCTGACGGTCATGTCCATGCTCGACTATCTCGTAAAGGCGCGCCATCTGTTGAAGGGGAGCGCGGGGGCCAAAACCGCAAAGGCGGCCGCCCCTTCTGCGGCACCCACCGAGATCGCGGCGCTGCAGAA
Organism: Adlercreutzia equolifaciens DSM 19450; assembly: GCF_000478885.1. NCBI lineage: Bacteria > Bacillati > Actinomycetota > Coriobacteriia > Eggerthellales > Eggerthellaceae > Adlercreutzia > Adlercreutzia equolifaciens. Next base: position 1,365,364 of record NC_022567.1, on the reverse strand, counting down.
GGCCATCGACGAGCAGGCGCGCATCGTCGTCGAGAAGGCGACGGCCGCAGGGGCCACGGTGGCCACGGCCGAAAGCCTCACCGGCGGCCTCGTCGCGGCCATGCTCACTTCCGTGCCCGGGTCGTCGGCCTCGGTGCGCGGCGGCATCGTGAGCTACGTGAACGAGGTGAAGGCCGAGGTACTCGGCGTTTCCGAGGACGTGCTCGCGCGACAGGGGGCCGTCGACGAGCTGGTGGCCCTGCAGATGGCCCGTGGCGCCCTGCGCGAGCTGGGCAGCGACGTCTCGGTGGCGGTCACGGGCATCGCCGGACCGACGGGCGCCGAGCCCGGCAAGCCGGTGGGCACGGTGTGGATCGGCTGCGCCACCGCCAAAAAGACCCATGCGGCATGCCATCATTTCGAAGGCGGCCGCGAGGCCGTGCGCCTGCAAACGGTGCTGATCGCCCTGCGCACGATGGAAGAGGCGCTCGCGAGCTTCTGACAGCGCCGCGGTTTTGGCGAGGGCGCACGGGCACTCTGCGACGAGAGTGCGACAGCGGTACGATCGGCGCGAGGACTCAAATGAGACATTCCCGCGTCATTGCTGCGGTCGCGTACCGTTATGCTGTTTTCGCGCACAGAGGAAACTGGTTTTTGAGAATCACCTCTTGACGTGCATACGTTTGTTCGTATAATGATGAAAACAGGCCATTTGTTCGCCTGGCCAAGACAAGGAGAGGTCATGAACGAAGATAAAGAAAAGATGCTCAAACTCACCACCGATCAAATCGAGTCCAAGTTCGGCAAGGGCTCTATCATGACCCTCGGCGAGGGAGGCGCCGATCTCAACATCGGGGTCATCCCCACGGGCGCCCTGCCGCTCGATGCCGCGCTCGGCATCGGAGGCGTGCCCCGCGGCCGCATCATCGAAATCTACGGTCCCGAGTCAAGCGGCAAGACAACTCTCGCCTTGCAGATTCTCGCGGAGGCTCAGGCGCTGGGCGGTATCGTTGCCTTCATCGATGCCGAGCACGCCCTCGATCCCGTTTACGCCGCGCGCATCGGGGTCGATATCGACGAGGTGCTCATCTCCCAGCCCGACACCGGCGAGCAGGCGCTGGAAATCTGCGATATGCTCGTGCGCTCGGGCGCTATCGACTGCGTCATCGTCGACTCTGTGGCGGCGCTCGTTCCCCGTGCCGAAATCGAGGGCGAGATGGGGGATACCACCGTGGGCCTTCAGGCTCGGCTCATGTCACAGGCCCTGCGCAAGCTGGCCGGGTCGCTGTCGAAATCGAACACCACCTGCATCTTCATCAACCAGCTGCGCGAGAAGATCGGCGTCATGTTCGGCAACCCGGAGACGACCACCGGCGGACGCGCCCTGAAGTTTTTCTCCTCGGTTCGCATCGACATTCGCCGCATCGACTCTATCAAGCAGAACGGCGATGTGGTCGGCAATCGCGTGAGGGCGAAGGTGGTCAAGAACAAGGTGGCTCCTCCTTTCCGCCAAGCGGAGTTCGATCTCATGTACGGCGAGGGCATCTCTCGGGAAGGCTGCATCGTCGATATGGCCGTGGAATGCGGCGTGGCCAAGAAGTCCGGCGCCTGGTACACCTACGGCGAGGAGCGCCTGGGCCAGGGCCGCGAGGCGGCCAAGCAGACGCTCAAGGAGAACCCCGATCTGCGTGAGGAACTCGAGAACAAGGTCCGCGAGGCCTACGAGATCCCCGTCATCGAGCGCCCGGCCGAAAACGAGTCGTTCACGCCGGCGCCCAAGAGCGGCAAGAAGAAGTAACGCATTGTGGCGTCCAAGGCCGACATACTCGCAGCGCTCAGGGCGGATATCGCTGCCCTGGAAGCCGCTCCTCCCTCAGAGGAACCGTGCGCGCAAATCGTCGCCTGGCCGTGCCCTGCCGAGGACGACGCCGTCTGCGGCAGGGATACAGGGGCGTCTTGCGCGCAGGATCTCTCCCGATCCTCTCGTGGAGAGGAGCGGGAGAGCGCTCTGAGCAACGAGGAGGGAAAGACGGCTCGAGACGCGTACCAGAAGATCCTCCGATGGGCCGCGGTTCGCGAGCGCTCCACGGCCTACCTGCGCGAGCGCCTGCTGAAGGACGACTTTCCTGCGGCAGTGGTGGAGGAGGCCCTTCAGCGCGCCGTGCGCGTACGGGCGGTGGACGATCGACGCTACGCCGACGCCCTCGTCCGCATGAAGCTTGCGGCCGGCCGGGGGCTTCGCGATGCCGAACGGGAGATCGAGGAGCTCGGCATCGACCCAGCCACCCTCGATTCCTGGGTCGAGCACGAGCGGAAGGGGAGGGACTTCGAAGTGGGCCGCGCCCTGGCCGCCCTGCGGCGTCGGCCGCCTAAAGCCAAGCGCGCCCGAGAGGCCGCCTTCCGCCGCCTCGTATCCCAAGGATTTTCCACCGACGTCGCCGCTACCGCCTCTCGCACGTGGTCCGAGGAGCAAGAGCGCAACCTGATGTGCGGTTCGATGGGCCATTCATGACACAAACCCACGAGAGTCTGTCTAAAGCCGCGGCCTTACGCTATACTGTGAGCCGTGGCTTTAGAGCATACGTGCCCTCCCGGGCATTCAAGATAGAGAATTTCATATTCCTCGTATCTTCGCGCAGTTATGCTCATGCCCGGCCACGGGCATTTTTTATGACATGAAATGGGTATGAAAGCCCAGATGAAAGGAGGAAACAGCCATGGATCCCATCACGATCGTGCTTTTGATCGTCGCTATCGTCATCGGCCTGGTCCTCGGTTTCATCGTCAACCGACTCATTGCCAGCTCCTCATCCAAGAACGCTGCCCGCGAGGCCGCAAGCCTGGTCGAGGATGCCAAGAAGCAAGCCGAGACGCTCCGACGTGAAGCCGCCGTGGAAGCCAAGGACGAGGCCCTTCGCTACAAGCAGGAGATGGAGAAGGAGAACAAGGAGCGCATGCGCGAGGTGCGCTCCGCCGAGAACCGCATCGCCCAGCGCGAGGAATCCCTCGATCGCCGCGTCGAGTCCCTAGATGCCCGCGAGCACCAGCTCTCGTCTTTGCAGGGACAAGTCGAGCGCCGCGAGCGCGATGTCGAAGAGGCCGAGAACGCCATCGAGCGCCATCGCGAGGAGGCCCAGGTCGAGATCAACCAGGCCCTCGAGCGCGCTGCGGGCATGAGCCCCCAGGAGGCCAAAGAGGAGCTGCTGGAGACCATCCACGACGAGGTCACCCGTGAATCGGCCGTCATCATCCGCGATGCCGAGACGCGCACCAAGGCCGAGGCGGACAAGAAGGCCCGCGAGATCTTGAGCCTTGCCATCCAGCGCGTGGCCGCCGACCACTCCGCCGAGAGCACGGTGTCCACCATCCATATCCCCTCCGACGATCTGAAGGGCCGCATCATCGGCCGCGAGGGCCGCAACATCCGCTCTTTCGAGCAGCTGACCGGCACGAACCTCATCATCGACGATACGCCGGAGTGCGTCACCATCTCCTGCTTCGACCCGGTGCGCCGCGAGATCGGCCGCGTCACCATGGAGAACCTCATCGCCGACGGGCGCATCCACCCCGCGCGCATCGAGGAGATGTACGATAAGGCCGTCAAGCTGGTGAACCAGCGGGTGCACGAGGCCGGCGAGCAGGCCACGTTCGATGCGGGCATCCACGATCTCCACCCGGAGCTCGTCAACACCCTGGGACGTTTGCGCTATCGCACCTCGTTCGGCCAGAACGTGCTGAACCATTCGCTCGAAGTGGCCTATCTGGCCTCGGTCATGGCTTCCGAGCTCGGGCTCGACCCCATCCCCGTCAAGCGAGCCGGCCTTTTGCACGACCTCGGTAAGGCCGTCGACCACGAGGTCGAGGGCAGCCACGCCGTCATCGGCGCCGATCTGGCCCGCCGCTTCGGCGAGCGGCCCGAGATCGTCCACGCCATCGAGGCCCATCACAACGATGTGGAGGCCAACTCCGTCGTCGACGTGCTCATTCAGGCCGCCGACGCCGTCTCCGCCGCCCGTCCCGGTGCCCGCAAGGAGACGCTGGACGCCTACGTGAAGCGCCTCGAGAAGCTGGAGGAGATCGCGAACTCCCACAAGGGCGTCGAGCGCACCTACGCCATCCAGGCAGGCCGCGAGGTTCGCGTCATGGTAGAGCCGGAAGTGGTGGACGAGGCCGAATCCGTCGTTTTGGCCCACGACATCGCCCAGCAGATCGAGAACGAGATGCAGTATCCGGGCCAGGTGAAAGTCGTCGTCATCCGCGAGAGCCGTGCGGTCGACTACGCCAAGTAGGCCATGGAAGGCGATACCCTCAGCGATTTCATAGACGATGTGTGCGGCGAGAGCCGTCTCCGGGTCGAGGACGACCTCGGAGACGGCTTCGTCCGTCTCCGGTCCTCCGAGGCCGAACGGCGCCAGGCCGCCCAGGACATCCGCTCGAGCGAGGACGTGGTCATCGAGCTTCTGCGCAACGCCCGCGACGCCGGCGCCAGCCGCATCTTCCTCGCCACCCAGAAGACCGGCAACGCGCGCCTGCTCACCGTCCTCGACGACGGCCAGGGCATTCCCGCTGCCCAGCACGAGCGCATCTTTGAACCGCGCGTCACCTCGAAGCTCGATAGCGCGCATATGGACAAGTGGGGCATGCACGGACGCGGCATGGCCCTTTACTCCATCTCCGTGAACGCCGAAGAGGCCCGAGTGCTGCAATCGGAGCCGGGGCTCGGCACGAGCCTTACGGTCGCCACCGACACCGAAAGCCTCGCCGAGAAGGCGGATCAGTCGACGTTTCCCCGCTTCGAGCAGGAGCCTTCCGGTTCGTGGGCGATGCGCGGCCCCAAGAACATCGTGCGCACGGCCGCGGAATTCGCCTTGGAGCACCGCGGCGATCTTTCCGTGTACCTCGGCACCCCAGTGGAGGTGGCGGCGACGCTGTACCAACTGGGCCTCGCCTCGCTCTCCCCGGCCGTGCGCGCCTTCGGGGGCGACGGCGCGGAGATCCCCCTCGTCAAGCGCCTCGCCCTGGCCGCCGGCCCCGATGATCTCGCGGACCGCTGCGAGGCCCTGGGCCTGCCGCTCTCCGAACGCTCGGCCCGACGCATTCTCGACGGGGCCATCGTTGCACTCGACCCCTTGACCGAGCGTTTGGCCGCCGAATCGTTCCCGCGGCAGACCCATCGCCCATCCGAGCGACGGCGAAATTCCAAGAACGCCCGGTCCCTGCGTCTGGCTCCCGAGGACATCGATGCGCTGAAGCGCGGCATCGGCCGTCTCATGGAGCCCGTGGCGGAAGCATATTATCTGGAAGCGGTGGGCGAGGCGGAGGTCATCGTGGGCCAGGAAGCCATCCGCATCACCGTTCCCATCCGCACGACGCTCTAAGGAAGCGCGCGCGGTTGCGCCACTCGGGTGCAACAGGTAGAATATTCGGGCTGAAGGCGCCACGGGCGCCCGCTAAACGAACCACATCCAGAGAAGAACCGCACCACAAACGACAAGGACCAGCTGTGTCTACCACTGAAACCAAGCCCTCCATCGGGTGCCTCAAAGTATCCTCCAAATCGTCTCCCGCCTCCGTTGCCGGCGCCATCGCCGGCATGATCAAAGACGGTGCGTCGGTGGAGATTCAAGCCGTGGGGGCCGGTGCGGTGAACCAGGCTGTGAAAGCCGTGGCCATCTCCCGCGGGTTCCTCTCGCCGGTGGGCATCGAGATCTGCTGCATCCCCTCCTTCGCGGACATCGTCATCGACGGCGAGTACCGCACGGCCATCCGCTTCGCCGTCGAGCCGCGGGGCGCCGCCGCGATCGCCCCCATCGTCGATGCGGCCGCGGTCCATTAGAGGGTTTTGCTATGAGCAACGTCTTCGAGGGAACTCGTTTCTGCATCCACACCTTCGGCTGCCAGATGAACAAGCACGATTCCGAGCGGGTCGCCGGCATGCTGGAGGGCCTGGGCTCGCTGCCCGTCGAAACCATCGAGGAGGCGGACATCGTCGTGTTCATGACGTGCTGCGTCCGCGAGGCTGCCGACACGAGGCTCTACGGGCAGGTCGCCTCCATGAAGAACATCCCCTTGCGCGACGGCACGCCCCTCGACAAGCGCTACATCGCCGTAGGCGGCTGCATCGGCCAGCGCGACGGCGACAAGCTGCTTGCGGCGCTTCCCCATCTCGATGTGGTTTTCGGCACTCACAATCTGGGCTCTCTGCCGGGGCTTCTCCGACGCGCCATCGAGCAGCACGGCCGCGCCGCCGAGGTGATCGAGGGGGGAGCGGAGTTCTCCTCCGCCCTGCCCACGGTGCGCGAGCACGACTGGGCGGCATGGCTGCCCATCACCGTGGGATGCAACAATTTCTGCTCCTACTGCATCGTGCCCTACGTCCGCGGGCGCGAGAAGTCGCGGCCCTTGGACGACATCGCCGCCGAGGCGCGCTCCTATGTGGAAGCGGGCGTCAAGGAGATCACGCTGCTGGGGCAGAACGTGAACTCCTACGGGCGCGACCTTTACGGCGAGCCGCGGTTCGCGGATGTCCTTCGGGCCGTGGATGCCGCGGGCATCGAGCGGCTCCGCTTCGCGACGAGCCATCCGAAGGATCTCACCGACGAGGTCATCGGGCTGTTCGCCACGCTGCCCTCGCTCATGCCGGCGCTGCACCTTCCCGTGCAGTCGGGCTCGAACCGCATCCTCTCGGCCATGAACCGCCGCTACACCCGCGAGCACTACCTCGGCCTTATCGAGAAGCTTCGCCGCGCCCGTCCCGACATCGCCCTGTCCACGGACATCATCGTGGGATTCCCCGGCGAGACCGAAGAGGACTTCATGGACACCTATCGCCTCGTGGAGGAAGTCGGCTACAGCCAGGTGTTCACGTTTATTTACTCCAAGCGCGAGGGGACGCCTGCTGCGGAGATGGACGACGACACGCCCCGCGAGGTCATCCAGGAGCGCTTCGATCGGCTCGTGGATCTCGTCCAGCGCAAGGCCTTCGAGGCGAACCAGGCGGAGCTCGGCGCCACGGTGCCCGTGCTGGTCGAGGGCACGTCCAAGCGCGACGATTCCATCCTGGCCGGCAAGAGCCCGAAGAACCAGACCGTTCACGCTCCGGTGCCCTCCGGCACGGAGGCGGCGTCTTTGGTGGGGCGCATCGTGCCCGTGACCATCGAGGAAGCCCGCACCTGGTATCTCTCGGGCACGATCGCCCATGCTTGAGCTTTCCGCACCTGTCATCGCCATCGTGGGGCCCACGGCCTCGGGCAAGACCGACGCAGCCCAAATTGTCGGCGAGCGCCTCGGCGGGGAAGTGGTGAGCGCCGATTCCATGCAGATCTACCGAGGCATGGACATCGGCACGGGCAAGCTTCCCGCATCTGAGCGCCGCGTGCCCCATCACGGCTTCGATCTCGTTGATCCCGGCGAGCCCTACTCGGCGGCCCTGTTCCAGGCGTTCGCCCGGCGCTGCTTTCGCGATATAGACGCCCGCGGCAAGAGAGCGGTGCTCTGCGGCGGCACCGGCCAGTACGTGCAGGCGGCCATCGACGACTTCGTCTTCCCCAAGGGCGACCAGGTGGAAAACCCCGTCCGCGAACGCTGGACCGCCTACGCGGAGGAACACGGCAACCAGGCCCTGTGGGAGGCGCTGGAAGCGCGCGATCCCGCAAGCGCCGCCGTCATCCACCCCAACAACGTGCGGCGCGTCGTGCGCGCCTTCGAGCTTTTGGAGGAGGGCGCCAGCTACGCCGAGCAGAAACAGCGGCTCGCCACCGTGGCGCCCTTCGTTCCAGCCGTGCAATTCGGGCTGGCCATGGAGCCGGCCATCCTGAACGAGCGCATCGACGCCCGGGTCGATGCCATGGTGGCCGCAGGACTCGTCGACGAGGTGCGGGGCCTGCTGACCGCCGGATTCCGCGACGGCGTCACGGCGCCCCAGGCCATCGGATACAAGGAGATCGTCGAGGCGCTGGATGGGAACACCACGCTGGAGGAGGCCGTGAAGGCCATCAAGACGGCCACGCGCCGCTACGGCAAGCGCCAACGCACGTGGTTCCGTCGCGACAGGCGCATCCGCTGGGTGAACGCCGATGCCGGCGATGCCGAAGCCGTGGCCGCCGAGATTCTTTCCCAGTTGGAAACATTGGACGCCTACCATGGTTGAAGCGACCCTTCCGGGTCGTCGAGGAGAGCTTCCGCCCCCTCAATCGCCGCCTCAAAGGAGCGTCCCATGGAGTTGTCCTTCGCCAAATTGCACGGTCTCGGCAACGATTTCGTCTTCATTGACGATCGAGACCGCGCTCTCAGTCTGACCGATGCCCAGGTGTCGTATCTGTGTGACCGCCACTTCGGCATCGGCGCCGACGGCGTCATCCTCGTGCGGCCGGCAACCTCGGAAGAGGGAGACGGCTACATGCACTACATCAACGCCGACGGCACCTTGGCCCAAATGTGCGGCAACGGCGTACGCTGCTTCGCCAAGTACCTCGTCGATCGCGAGCTGGCGGACGTTGCCTCGGGACATCTTCTGGCCGACACCCTGGCCGGTCCGCGCCCCATCGCCTTTTCCGTGGATGCGGGGGGAAAGATGACCGAGGCGACCGTGAACATGGGCGCGCCCATCTTGGATCCCGCGCTCGTGCCCGTCGACGCCGCGCCGGACTCCCGCATGGCCGACGGTACGCCCTATGTGGGGCATCTGCGCCTCGATTCGCCGTGGGGAGCCTTCGAATTCGCCTGCGTCTCCATGGGAAACCCCCACGCCGTCTGCCTCGTGGACGATTGGGCGGCCTTGCCCGACGAGCTGTTCCCCGCAGGTGCGGAGAAATCCCTCTCGACCCTGCGCATCGATCTTCCCGGCCCCTTCTTCGAGACGCATCCCGCATTTCCCGAGAAAACCAACGTCGAGTTCGCCTCCGTCACCGATGAGGGCATCGCCATGCGCGTGTGGGAGAGGGGCTGCGGAGAGACCTTGGCCTGCGGCACCGGCGCCTGCGCCACCAACACGGCTGCCTGCCTCACTGGCCGGGCCGGCAGGGAGAACGATCTTATGTTGAGCGGCGGTCTACTGCACATCTGCTGGAACGAGGATGGCACGATATCCATGACGGGGCCGGCAACGGAGAGCTTCTCGGGAACCATTGTGCTGCCGTGAGCTTTTCCGATGCTGCTGTTGTGCTATGATAGCCCCCGTTTCCCCGGCGCAACGCCGCGCCACGATTAAGGAGTGATGCTCATGCGCCTGTAACGACCACTTGCACCGCCTTCCCCTCATGGGGTCCCGTCGTTACTTGAAGCAAAGGAGCATGCTATGACCGAATACGAATCCGTCATCCAAAAGGGCCCGGCCACCAAGGCCGAGGAGCGTCGAGAGCGCGCCGTTCTCGTGGGCGTCGAGCGCCCGGGGCTGCCGTGGCCCTTGGAATCTTCCCTGGCCGAGCTGGAACGTCTGGCCGATACGGCCGGAGCCGATGTGGTAGCCACGACGACCCAGCGCTTGGACGCGCCCAACCCGCGCACCTTTGTCGGCACGGGCAAGGCCGACGAGATCGCCGAGCTGGCACGGTCGCGCGAGGCCGACCTCGTCATCTTCGACGACGAGCTGACACCTTCCCAGCAGGCCAATCTGGAGAAGGTCATGGACAAGTCCGTGAAGGTTATCGACCGCACGGCCCTCATTCTGGACATCTTCGCTCTGCACGCCACCTCCAAGGAGGGGCGCCTGCAGGTGCGCCTCGCCCAAAACCAGTACCTGTACCCGCGCCTGCGCGGCATGTGGGCCCACCTCGCCTCGAACCGCATGGGAGGCGGTGTGGGATCCCGCTTCGGCGAGGGCGAAAGCCAGCTTGAGGTGGACCGCCGCATGGTGCGCAAGCGCATCACGAGCATTCGCCGCGAGCTTGAGCGCCTGTCCGACGTGCGCTCGCTGCAGCGGGAGAGCCGGTACGGCAGCGGCATGTTCAAAGTGGCGCTGGCCGGTTACACCAACGCCGGGAAAAGCTCGCTCATCAACCGGCTCACCGGGGCCGATGTGCTCAGCTACGACAAGCTCTTCGCCACGCTGGACTCCACCACCCGCAAGTTCGAGCTGCCCGAGGGCCGCGAGGTCACTGTCACCGACACCGTCGGCTTCATCCAAAAGCTGCCCACCACGCTGGTCGAGGCCTTCAAGTCGACGCTCGACGAAATCACCGGAGCCGACCTTGTCCTGCACGTGATCGACGCCTCCTCGCCGGAGTTCGAGGGGCAGATCGAGGCCGTGTGCGAGGTGCTCGACCAGATAGGGGCCCAGAGCATTCCCACGATCGCTGCCTTCAACAAATGCGATCTGCTGGACGCCGAGACGCTGGCCGGCCTTAAAAGGCGCTATCCGAGCGCCCAGTTCGTGTCCGCTCGCACCGGCGAGGGCATAGAGGGGCTCGTGGGCGCCATTGCCCAGGCCGCCTCGGCCGCCGATACCAAGTTGGACGTGCTTATTCCCTATCAGCGGGGCGACTTGGTGTCGCTGGCCCACGAGCGCTGCCATATCATCTCCGAGAGCCACGGGGAGGCGGGGACGCGCCTGCAGCTGCTCGTTGCCCCTGCCTTCGTCAGCACGTTCTCCTCCTATCTCGTCCCTGAAGGCGATGCCTGAGAAAGCGAGCGCGTCCAGAACGGAAGAGCGCCCCTGCCCGTGATACGCAAAGCGATCTGGGCAGGGGCGCTCTCAATTTGCCGAAAGGGGAGTTCGCGATCTGTTCGTGAGGCGAAAGCGCTACAGGCGCCGGAACACGGCCACCACCTTGCCGGCGATAGAGCAGTCCGTCGTGATGATGGGATCCATCGTCGAGTTCTCCGGCTGCAGGCGGATATGGTCGGCCTCGCGGAAGAAGCGCTTGACGGTGGCGCCGTCGTCGATGATGGCCACGACGATATCGCCGTTGTTGGCCACCGGCTGCTCTTTCACAACCACGTAGTCGCCATCGTTAATGCCGGCCTCGATCATGGACTCGCCGCGCACCGAGAGCATGAAGGAGGGGGCATCGCCGACGATGTCCGTGGGCAGCGTGATGGTATCGGTGATGTTCTCCTCGGCGAGAATAGGGGAGCCGGCGGCCACGTTGCCCACCAAGGGCACATTGACGAGCTTGCTGTAGGCGGCCGCGAAGGCCGTGACAGGGGAGGGAACCTCCTCAATGGGATAGGTAAGCGCGATGGAGCGGGATTTAAGGGGGTCGCGCTTGATGAAGCCCTTGTCTTCAAGCGCCTTCAAATGGACATGGACGGTGGAAGGGGAGGAGAGTCCCAAACTCTGGCACACCTCGCGCACGGTAGGGCCGTAGCCCTTCTCGCGAATGCACGCTTCGATGCAGTCGAGAACCGCCTGTTGCCGCTTGGTCACTTTCTGGGTCATAGCGCATCCTTTCACAAAAGCGTACATTTGTTTGAAAAATCTCTTGACGTGAACCTTTGTTCGCTCTATTATAACTGCGAACAAAGGTTCTACGCAAGAGGTCAGGAGTAAAAAATGGCACGCATCGAATTTTCCATAGCCTTCACGCTCAGCACCATCGCGTCATTTCTCATCTTCTTCGCCTAGAGCGTCGGGGGCGAGTGTCGCGAAGGTAGCAATGTTTTGAAGAGGGGAGCGCATTAGGTCTGATAGGGTATGATAAGCAATCAACTTATCAAAGTGAGAAGGAGAACCTATGCGCTGTCCTTCCTGTGGCTATCAGGAATCGAAAGTCGTCGACTCGCGATCGGCCGACGACGGCGCCTCTATCCGGCGCCGTCGCGAATGCCTGCAGTGCGGCACGCGATTCACCACCTACGAGCGGCTCGCCGAAAATCCCATTCTCGTCATCAAGGCTGACGGCTCGTCGGAAGTCTTCAACCGCGAGAAGCTCATGCGAGGATTGCTCATCGCCTGCGCGAAACGCCCCATCACGCCCGAGAAGATCGACGGGCTCATCACGAGCATCGAATCTGAGCTGCGATCGAGCCAGCGCAACGAGATCAAATCGCGCGATTTGGGCGATTTGGTGCTGGCCCGTCTGGCCACCTTGGACGACGTCGCCTACATCCGCTTCGCCAGCGTCTATAAGGATTTCCAGAACGTGGAGGAGTTCTCCGAGGCCCTGAAAGAGCTGGGCTGATCCATGGAGGTTCTTTTCAAGCAGCTCGACGAGACCCTGGAAGCGCCCGCCTACGCCCGTCCAGGCGATGCGGGCCTCGATTTGCGCGCTGCCGAGGGCGGCACGCTTTTGCCCTTCGAGCGAGCGCTCGTGCCCTGCGGTATCGCCTTGGCCATTCCCGAGGGCTATGCGGGGCTCATCATTCCCCGAAGCGGCCTGGCGGCACGACAGGGCATCTCCATCGTGAACGCCCCTGGCCTCATAGACAGCGGCTACCGAGGTGAAATCAAGGTTCCGCTCATCAACCTCGATCCAACGGAGACGTTCAACTACGAGAAGGGCGAGCGCATCGCCCAGCTCGTGATCATCGCTACCCCCTCTATTACTTTACATAACACTTATGAGCTTCCCGAGAGCTCGCGCGGCGCGCAGGGCTTCGGAAGCAGCGGCCTTTCCTAGAAAGAGTGTCCTTTATGACCGATCATCGCGATTCGAAACCCGAAGAAACGCCCGAACCCCAGCAGCTGGGAGCTCCGGAGGCGACTCCCGGAAATCCCCAGCGACCCGAGCCGTCGACGGAGCCTTCGCAGGATCAGAGACAGGTGCTCATCGACGCCGACTTGAAATCCGCCCGCACGCTCTCGACGGTAGCGGCCATTGCAGGTCCGGTCTCCTTCATCATCGGCGGCGTGATGCTGAGCACGGTGGGCCTTGTCTGCGCCATTGTCGGCTTCGTTAAGATCAAGCACGTGATAGACGATGTGGACGGTCGCCAGAAGGTCTATGCCACCACGGTACGTCAAACGCTTATCTGGGGTCTCGCCATCAGCGCCATTGCGCTCATCGTCAACATCGTCGGCATCGCGCTCATGATGCCCGTGCTCATGGAGGCCATGCAAACGGGAGACTTCACCTCGATCCTCGGCGAGGGCGCCACCATCACCGCGCAACCATCCGGCGGCAGTGGCAATGCTTGGGGCTAAGCGCCCTCCATATAGGGTAAAATGTTCCAAGTTGGAGGGCTTCTGAAAAGATTGACAAGAAAGGCTGATAATATGGAGTTATCAAAACTCCCAAAATAAAAGGTAAGCGGCCTAATATATCGGTGAAAAGTCTGATAACAGGAATTTAGTAAAATAATCCCTGCTTATCTCAAAAGCAGCAACGATTAAGTTCCGTTATGTACGTCTTGACCAAATTCACATGGGAAGAGACGTAATTAACATACTCTGGCCTGAATTCTACCAGAAACGACATGAGCATAGCAAAGTTCGAAATCTTCATCTCGTTGATAAGCTCATAAACGTCGCAGAAGTCGATATTGTACACATCGGAGATATTGACCCTAAAACCCGCCATATGGGTTATCTCGTCCTGCTCGTAACGCGCCTTGTCGGGCTGGTCGTAATGGAGCAGGTAACGATAGGCACCGACTTTGTTAGGGACGGGTTTAACAAAAGTAACGCCGAAATCGGAGGGGATGGATTCAAGCGCCGACTTGGCGACAACGGGGCTACCGAACTCAATCATGCAATGAATATGCGGCTTCTTCGGCACCTCGTTACCATCATCATCGATGCGGGTATCGCGATCATGCACGATGAAGCAGCCTGGCAACATGAGATCGTGCAACTGATCGCGCCAATTATCGGGAAGATACTCGACCAACTGCACGAACCACCAACAGCGAGATTTCTTAGGATTTAAAACGGCCATAAAACACCTTTCTTGCGACTTGGAACACGGAACACGCCCCCTATATCAAGTAGGGGGGCGCGAGACGGCACGGCGGCAGGGCCCCGAACCCCGCCGCTCATGCCGTCTCGGGCACCTGTCGAAAACGGTTGTAACTGTCATAGACTCTGAAATAGGAGCGGCGAGGGAGAAGGAAGGAGCAACCCACGCGCTCGCGCATACCGTAGTAATAGGAGACTGCGATAAAAAGCTTGCATGCAAAGGGCAGAGAAAGAAGCATGCCCTTAAGACCGAGGTTCGCCATCTTACGATGGTTAACCTCGATCTCGATAAGCGACCTGATTTGACGGTCTAGCATGCGGTCATACTGGCTCACAAGGACAATCTTGTAACCATAGTGGCGATGCTGCGAGAAAAACTCAATCCAGTCAAGGCGGGTAACGCCATCCGCAGCCTGCTGCCAGGTGCGGGAGTTGAAAACAAGCTGGGCCTCATCGATCACAAGCAAAATGGCATCCTCGCGAACTGGCCTATCGCCGAAATAGGCCCTGGAAGCATCGTAAAGCAAATCGGGCGTGAGATCGCAGTTAGGAACGTAGCGGAACAAAACCTTGTAGTTCCTAAGCTTCGAGTTCACATCGAAATTGCAGATAACGGGACGCTTCTTAACCTGCAAGGTATCGCGAATGTCGCGGGCCACATGAAGCGACTTGCCAGAACCAGGGGTACCGCTGTAAAGATAGATCATTTCGAAGGCCTTTCACTCTGTGCGGAATCGGTGAGCCTAGCAAAGACCGTAACCGCATTGCAGACGAGAACGAGCAGGAACCAGGACCCGAAAATGAACATGAGATCAGAAATGGGCACGAACCAGTTAAGGGCCGCGAGAGCTTCCCTAACGCCGTCTGGGACATCGAAAGCAAAATCTTGCGCGTTCACACTAGGAAACAGACCGAGTATGAACGTAGCGAGGGAGAGAAGCCCGCCAACGATAAGATCGAAGATAAAACTGGCCATCAGTAGCCACCCCCGAGACCATAAACGAAGCGACGGGTATTAAGCAGAAGGGCGGCAGTGAAGAGAAGCCGAACCGTCCAAGATGAAACCTCGGCGAAAGCGCCATAATCAGCGAAATCAACCACGAGAGGAGAGCCCGCGATATCAAACGTCCAGACAGGCGGCGCAGGGTCGGCAAGGAGAGAGCCGAAAAGAACGACATTGACAACGGAAGGAATGCAGAAGGGGAAACGAGTAGACATAACGTCCTGAATGCGGGAGATAGCCGCGTGGGTCTGGGGAACCTGCAGATCACCCACGAGAAGATCTAAGAGATCGCTAAGCGAATCCTGCAGGACGAACTTGTCACGAATGCTGGCAACATCGCCAGTAAGACGACCTAAAAACTTATTGGTCTCAGACAAATCAACAGAAGGAATATCAGCACTAAAATTGAAATCGGCAAGACTAGAAAGCACATCATCAAAGCCCTTAGAAAGCAGTGTATTAGTCTGACTAGAATAAGAACGCACATCCTCGATACGAGCAACGATCTGCGCAAGACGATTGTCAGAAAGATAGAGAATCTCGGCGACGCTCTTAACGGTCACCTCCGAATCACCCGAAAAAATCTTGCGTGTCTGCAAGCTGCCAAGAACATCATCAAGGCCCTTAGAAAGCAATGTATTAGTCTGGCCAGTATAAGAACGCACGTCCTCAATCCGAGCGACAATCTGCGCAAGACGATTGTCTGAAAGATAGAGTATCTCCGCAACGCTCTTAATAGTAGGCTCCGACTCACCGAAAAACGTCTTGCGAGTCTGCAAACGGCCAAAAACATCGCTGATGCCAGTGGAAACAAGAGCACTGTGAGCCTTGTTGTCGGCAATGACGGAGTTTAAACGGGAGACGGTCTGACCAGACTTGTTATCAATAAGATAGAGAATCTCGGCCAGAGTCTTGACAGTAGCAGACGATTCACCAAAAAAAGTCTTGCGAGTCTGCACAGAGTTAGAAACGTTCTGAAGCCATGAAGCAGGAGAATTGGACTCAATAACAGCAGTGCCGCCGTAGCCATAGCCCCACTGCTTTTGAGAAAGAGAATAAAGAGAGGAAAGATAGGAAGAATTAGCCTTAATCGACGCCAAACTAGAGGAACTATTATTAACAGTAATCCACATCATGGAAACAAGCCAAGGAAGGGTATAGGAGCCCGTATTCCAACTATAGCCATTTAAAGAAAAGTTCCACCTGTTCGAAGCAGAAGCGGAACCAGAGGACATACCCAACATAGAGCCAACGCTAGATTTAAAGCTAACAAGCTGATCATAAACGCTATTAATATCAGCTAATGGGGAAATACCAGAGCCAGCTTGCCTAAAATAATCAGCAATTTCACCAAGAAGATAAGTTATATCCTCCAGAGAAGTAAGAACGCGATCAAAATAACCATGTTCATCAGAAGAACTGAAAGAATCTGAAGAATCATCAGCATAAGCCCTAGAGGAGAAAAACCGAATCAGTGAATCAGCCAGACTATATGAAGCTTCGACCAGAACATAAAGAGAAGGAAAAGAGCGACCAGAACCAACAGTAAAAAGATATTCCGAGCCAGATGACGCCTTTTCGGCTGCTTCATACCGTAATAATCCCTGGAAGTCTGGCCCTTGGTCAGCCTGTCCATCTCCTGCGCGTTTCGGCTGATTTTCTCGAAACAGTTCATAATTCGCGCCCCCGTCGGTCAAATCATCGGCATAGGCAAAAGTATAACACGAAGGAAAGCAGCTAGCGACAAGCGATATAGAGAGAGCGACAGAAAGAACCTTAACCGCAGGACTAATCATAACGCACCTCCTTTAAAAAGAAAACCGGGGGTACAGGCACCCCCGAACCCCCATTTACTTTGCTATCGGGCGCAGTCATCGATTGGAAAAGCACCAATCGATGACTGCGCCCGATAAAAGGGGAGAGCAATAGCCCTCCCCAAATGCCGCAGAACGGGCCGCTAGTGCGTGAAGCGGCGCACGAAGCCCCAGACAGCGGGCACCACAATAAAGATGGCAGCAACCTGCAAGATAGCAGGGAGGTTAGAGCCGATGGCACCCTGAAGGGAAGTACCAAGGGAGGTGATAGCGGTAGTCATGGCGGTGGTAATGGTCTCCATAGTCTCCATTCCTTTCTCCTAACAGTTGATAGTTACCTATGGATAAGACGGCGCAGCAGACGGAGAGCGCCGAATACTCCGAAGCTCGCGAACCCCAGGAACAACGCGAGCAGGAAGCCAACGGGAACGACTGCGAAGAGCGAAACGACGAAATCAAGCCAGCCGTCAACTTGGTACGTCTCGAGGATATCCATCAGAGCACGACCGCGAGGAAGCACAGAACCAGAACGGCGGTCAGCACCTTAGGCGACAGCTTCAAGAGCAAGGGGCGCTTGCCCCAATCGTCGCGCCATCGATCAGCAGCCCAGGCGGTCACGATGCGCAGAACCTCATAGAGGACGAAGCCGTAAGCGAAAACGCCGAGCAGGGAAAGAACGAGAAGGACATTGAGCAGAATATCCATTTAAACCCTCCATTTATCGGAAAAGGACAACCAGAGCAAAGCACCGAAATTAAGCAGAAGAGAGACCAGGACAAAAACGAGAAGAACCGTCTGGAAGTACTGGAAGCTCATCAGATCGGAGAAGAAGGAAGAGGGAACCTCGACCTCGGAACGAACCTCGGTAACCCAGTCAGCCGAATCGTCGGGAACATCGGCGGGAACGGCCAAATAGGCATCGCGGGCGATGATCTGCTGGAAGCCCTCGACATTGACAAGGCGCAAAGACTCGATGGAAGCGAGAACGTCCGAGTTCTGGGCCTTCAAAGCGGCCACGTCCTCGCCAATGCCCTTAAGAGTCTGCGCAGCATCGAGCGCCAGGGAAGCGGCGGCGTCCTCATTCACGATTCGCCACCTCCCAATCACCAGGCATATCACAGATAACGAAGTTGCAAGCGGAACCGAAATCGAGGAAGCAGCGAGAACCGAACTTCTGCATAGACGAGTCACAGATAGAAACTTCAGTCTCGCCAGAAAAGTACGTGCGAACCTCTGCGACCCAGCCAGAGCCACGTTCCTTGTATGAGCGACAATCGATCATCTAGGCCACATCCTCGATAGCGGAGAGGTAAACAGGCTCGCAATCGAGATCAGAGAAATCATCTCTGCAAATAAGACCGTGGCGCGGCTCGCCGTAATTATCGGCATCGAACATATCGACATAAGAGGAAAGCTGGGCGACGATGAGACGAATATAGAAACGGGCCTCGGGATGGTCTTGATAGGCCATTACAACGTTGCCGTTCCAGCGGTTGATGCCGACACGGAAAAGATCGCCATAGGGCAAGTCCATTACCTGGGCCACGTCCTCGACGTTGTCCAGGGGAAAAATAAGATGCTTGTTAGGTTTCATGGAAAACTCCTAAGATGAGTTATATAAACCAGATTGGAAGCTAGAGTTCGTAGCGATCATAAACAAGCTTGCAGTACTTCTCGCCAGCGTTAACGATCATGAAGATAACGCAGTTAACCTGCGGCTCAGGAAGGGCGTTATGACCCTCGGGAATAGTGACCTTTACAAGCTTCTGCGAATCGATGTCGTAGAAGCGCGCGTTGTGGAATTCAATCTTGCGCCCGTTGTCGACAAAGGAACCCGATTTCTCGTCAAGAAAAAAGCCGTTCATAGTCGTGATCATAACTACCATCCTTTCGGGTAAAATACTCGGAAGCGCCCTCTGCGCTCCGTAACACCGACATTATGAAAGGCTGATAATATGGATTATGTAAAATTGAAATCACGATCAACTATACAGGGTTTTATAGTGACCCTCGCTGCTCTTTTGGCGCTTTCCATTGGAATGGTCGGATTGGCCGGTTGCTCGAGCGGCGCGAGCGATGAAGACGCCATCCGCGCTTCGCTCTCGTCCGAACTGGACAGCATTAAGAACATCGACGACGCGTTCGTCAACGAGTTCTCCGAGTCCATCGACATGAGCCAGCTTTCGGTCTACGGCATCGACGGCGTCGAGTTCATGAAGTCCTACCTGAGCGGCTTCGATTACACGATCGACTCGATCAATGTCGACGGCGACAGCGCCACGGCCCAGATCACCCTTACCTGCAAGAGCTATACCGGCTACCTGCAGGCGCTGCAGACGGCCGTGGACGAGGTCACCGCCGATCCCGATGCTCTTGCCGCTCTCTCCAACGATGAGATCAACCAGAAGATCGGCGAGATCGTCATCGGCTCCCTCGACGGCGTCGAGCTGGCGGCCACTCAGCCCATCACCATCACCTATACCAAGGTCGACGGCACCTGGGAGCCGGCCTCGTCCACCTCGGGCGACATCGCGGCCGCGCTGATGACCAACTAAACGCGCCGTCAACGCGCAAACCCCTTGAAGGGCGCTCCATTGGGGCGCCCTTCTTCTATAATGCCAGGTAATCGATAACGCTTCTCACGACGAAAAGAGAAATCGAACATGGGTTCCCATACGAAACCGAACAGCGGGGGAGCGACGACTCCCCTCTCCCCTCGCCTCGCTCTTCAGTTGGCCGCGCCCCATACCTGGCCGGCGGCCATCATGCCCGTGCTCGTGACCACCGCCTGCGCCTTGGCCAACACCGGGTCGCTGGACGTGGGCATGGCGTGGCTTCTGCTCCTCATCTGCATCCTCATGCAGGCGTCCGTGAACACCTTCAACGACTACTTCGACTTCATCAAGGGAACCGATACGGCCGAGGACAACGTGGAGGCCTCCGACTCGGTGCTCGTCTACAACGACGTCAATCCGCGCTCGGCCCTCGGGCTGGCCATCGGCTTTCTGGCCGTGGCCTTCCTGCTCGGCCTGTACGTTGTTTGGAAGACAGGTCCCGTTCCCCTCGTCATCGCGCTTATCGGAGCCGTCATCGTCGTGATGTACTCCGGAGGCAAGACGCCTCTCTCCTACCTTCCCGTCGGCGAGGCGGTGAGCGGCATCGTTATGGGCGGTCTTATTCCGCTGGCATGCTACCAGGTGCTCTCGGGCACGTTCACGTTCATGGCGCTCCTTTGGGCCACGCCCACGATCATCGGCGTGGGCCTCATCATGATGACGAACAACACCTGCGACATCGAGAAGGACATCGAGGCATCCCGCCGCACGCTGCCGGTGCTGCTGGGCCGAGAAAAGGCGCGCACCCTCTACCACGCCCTCATGGTCGTTTGGGTTCTCGCCAGCCTCGCCATCATCGGCATTTGGTTCCCCCGGGGCATCGTCGTGCTCCCCTTCTTGGCGCTCGGCTGCTACCCCCTCATGATGGGCCTGTGGAAAAATCCGCTCGCTGCGCCCACGCGCATCGGCGCCATGGGCCAGATCTGCAGCGTGAACGTGGCTCTGGGCGCATTCTACGCCGCCGCCCTCCTGCTTTAGGAGCGCCAGGGAATCTGCACGAGATCGGGCAGTCCATCGCGAAAACGCTCCAGCGAGAAGTCCTTCAGCAGCTCTTCCGGCGTCGCCGGCGCCTCTTCGGGAACAAGTCCCGCCACCGCCGCGATATGTCCGATGACGGCTCGCGGACTTCCGAACCGGGCCAGCAGCTCGTCTAAGGCCGCATCCCGATCGCGTTTCGAGAGGCGCCGATTCTGCTCGGCCACGAGCAGCGGAACGTGCGCATAGGCGGGGTGCGACAGCCCGAGAAGATCCTGGAGGTAGCGCTGCTGCGGCGTGGAGCAAAGCAGATCAACGCCGCGCACGACTGAATTGACGCCCTGGGCGGCATCGTCCACCACCACTGCCAGCTGGTAGGCGAACGCACCGTCGGAGCGGCGTATGAGGAAGTCGCCGCAGTCGCGGTCGAGCTTTTGCGAGTAGGTTCCCTGAACGAGGTCTTCGAAGGCGATCGTGCGGCCGTCCACGGCAACTCTCCAGCCCGGCGTGCGCCCCGCTGCCCGGCGCGCCTCCACCTCCGCGGCCGACAGATGGCGGCAGGTGCCGGCATAGACGAGCTTCTCGCCCCGGTGGGGCGCCGAGGCGGCGTGAAGGTCGGCCCGCGTGCAGAAGCACGGGTACAAAAGCCCCTGGGTCTCAAGGCGCGCGAATGCCTCGGCATAGGCTTCGTCGCGATCATGCTGGAAGTACGGCCCCTCGTCCCAGAAGAGGCCCAGGGCCTCGAAATCACGCTGGATCTGATCGATGTAGGCGGCCTTCGAGCGCTCGCGGTCGAGATCCTCGATGCGCAGCACCATGCGGCCGCCCTGGGACTTCGCCACGAGCCATGCGATGAGCGCGGCGTAGATGTTGCCCGCGTGCATGCGCCCGGTCGGCGACGGCGCGAAGCGGCCGACGACGGGTGCCGCCTCTGTCGCGCCGCTTTCCGTCATAGCCAATGAAACCTTTCCGACGCAGTCTTAAAACCGGGCTACTTCTCGCGCCGGTCGTCGACGTGCTTGGCCTTGCCGATGGCACGCTCGATGCCGCCGGGCTCGACCAGGCGCACCTCCGGCGCCACGAGCAGCGTGCCCTTGAGCTTCTCGGCGATACGGGCGCGCAGGGCGTCCATGGCCTCGAAGGAGTCGCGGAAGGCCTCGGGGCGCAGCTCGGTCTCCACGATGAGCGCGTCCATGCCGCCGCGGGTCTCCACGATGATATGGTAATGGGGCGTGACCTCCTCGATGCCCGTGAGCACGTCCTCGATCTGCGAGGGGAACACGTTGGTGCCGCGGATGATGAGCATGTCGTCGGAGCGGGAGCGCACCTTGTCCATACGGGCCAGCGTGCGGCCGCAGGCGCAGGGCTCGGTGTGCACGGCGGTCAGATCGTGGGTGCGGTAGCGCAGCACGGGAATGCCCTGCTTGCAAAGGGGCGTGAGCACGAGCTCCCCCATCTCGCCCTCGCCCACCGGCTCGCCGGTTTCCGGATCGATCACCTCCCACAGGAAGTGATCCTCGGCGATGTGCTGCTGGTAGCGCTCGGCCAGACACTCGCCGGACACCCCCGGCCCCATGACCTCGGTGAGGCCGTAGTTGTCGGTGCAGACGATGTGCATGCGCCGCTCGATCTCGGCTTTCAGGCCCGGCGGGCAGGGCTCGCCGCCGAAAAGGCCCACGCGGAGGGGGGACCTCTCCCAATCGTAGCCCATCTTCTCCCCCACCTCGCAGATGTGCATGGCGTAGGAGGGCGTGGCCACGAGCACGGTGGTGCCGTAGTCCTCGATCATCTGGATATGGCGCTCGGTGTTGCCCGAGCCCGCGGGGATCATGGCGCAGCCCAGGCGCTGCAGCCCGTAGTGCAGGCCGAAACCGCCGGTGAACATGCCGTAGCCGAAGGCCATCTGGGCGATGTCCCCGGGCACGACGCCGGCCATCTGCACGAGGCGGGCGATGCACTCGCTCCACATGTCCATGTCGTCGTCGGTGTAGCCCACCACCACGGGCTTTCCGGTGGTGCCCGACGAGGAGTGCAGCTCGCGGATGTCGTCCAGCGGCACCGCGAACAGGCCGAAGGGGAAGGTCTCGCGCAGCACGGCCTTGTCGGTGAAGGGGAGCTTGCGCACGTCCTCGAGCGTCTGGATGTCGCTCGGCGCCACGCCCATCTCGTCCAGCTTCTGGCGGTAGTAGGGCACGCGCTCGTAGGCGTAGGCCACGGTCTCCTTCAGCTTCTCCAGCTGCAGGGCGCGAATCTCCTCGCGGGAGGCGCACTCGATTTCCGGCTTGTAAATGGGCAGGGCGTCGAACCGTCCCGCCTCGGCGGCGCCCAGCGCCGCACCCTTCTTTGTCACGTCGATGGGATCCATTGCCTCGCTCATGCGCCCTTACGCCTCCTTCGCGGCGCGCTCGGCGACGATGCGCGCGATGTCCTCTTGGGAAATGAGCTCCACCGGCTCGTCGGCCAGAAGCGCCTGGGCGCGCTCCGGCTCGCTTGTGGAGAGCACAATGTAGGTGGAGATCATGGAATAGCTGTAGACCACGTTGATGCTGCATTTGGCGAGCACACCCATGACCCGCGAGAGCTCGCCGGGCTCGTCGACGAGCTTCAGGCAGATGACCGGCGAAACAACGCAGGCGCAGCCGGCGCCCTTAAGCGCCTCCATGGCCGCCTCGGGCTTATCGACGATGAAGCGGAGGATGCCGTACTCCCCCGTGTCGGCGGCGGAGAAGCCGCGCACGGAGACGTCGGCGCCCTCGAAGAGGTCGAGCACCCGGTTCATGTGCCCCGGGCGGCTGTTGGCGAATACGCTGATCTGGGAAACGGTCATGCTATTTTCCCTCCTCGTTCTCGATGACGGCTCGGCCCGCGCGCAGGGCGGCGAGGTTCGCCTCGACGGTCTTCTGCGGCACGCGCTCGGCCACGGTCTCCTCCCACACCTCGACGGGAATGTCGAGCCGGGCCGCCAAGGCCCCCACGAGCACCACATTGGCGCATTTGGCGTTGCCGGCCGCCCGCGCAATGGCATCGGCGTCGATGAGCAGCGCCCCGGCCTCGCGCAGGCGCTCCCGGGCGTTCTCGGGCATCGAGGCGGCGCCGGTGAGCACCGGCAGGGGCCGCATGGCCACATCGTTGACGATGAGCGAGCCGCCCTCCTTGAGCTGGGGCAGATTGCGGAGGGCCTCGGTGGTTTCGAAGGCGACGACGACATCGGCGCATCCCGCGTCCGATACCATGGATTTCACGTCCTCGCCCACGCGCACCACCGTGGTGACGGCGCCGCCGCGCTGGGCCATGCCGTGGATCTCCGACACCTTCACCTGCAGCCCCGCCTTCATGCAGCTGAAAGCGAGCAAATCGGCGGCGAGGATGGTTCCCTGGCCGCCCACACCGCACAAGAGCACGGTCTTAGTGGCATTTTCCATGAACGGCCTCCTATTCCTTGACGATGGCGTCGAAGCGGCAGTACTGGGTGCAGTGGCCGCAGCCGATGCACAGCGCGGGATCGATGAGCGCATGGCCCGTCTCGTCGCGGCCGAGGGCCGGACAGCCCAACGTGACGCAGGCGCCGCAGGCCGTGCAGGAGTCGCTCACGAACAGCGACGGCTCTACGTGGCGCTCGAGCAGCACGCAAGGCGAGCGGAACACGATGACCGAGATGTCGTCGCTGCCCGTGGCCTCCTTGAGGGCCCGTCGCACGGCGGCGGCATCGTTGGGATCGACCACGCGCACATCCTCGACGCCGAGGGCCGCCACCACGGCCGCGATGTTCAACTCGCGGCTGGGCCGGTTCTGCAGGGTCACGCCGTTGAAGGGGTTGCCCTGGCGCCCCGTCATGGCGGTGGTGCGGTTGTCGAGCACGCACACCGTGCCGGCGCCGCGGTTGTACACCGTGGAGATGAGCGAGCTTAGGCCCGAATGGGCGAACGTGGAGTCCCCGATGACGGCGACGATGGGACGATGCTCCGTGCCGGCCAGCGCCAGCTCGAAGCCGTGGGCCATGGAGACCGAGGCCCCCATGTCCACCGTGGTGTCCATGGCCGAAAGCGGCGGCAGGGCGCCCAAGGTATAGCAGCCGATGTCGCCGGTCACGATGGCCCGCATCCTCGAGAGCTCCTTGAACACGAGGCGGTGCGGGCATCCCGGGCACAGCGCCGGGGGGCGTCCCGGCAGATCGGTCGCAGCCGGCGCATGGGGCGGCTGCTCAAGGCCGAAGGCCGCGCGCACGAGCCCCGGCGACAGCTCGCCGGCCCGCGGCAGGGGGCACGGCGTCTCGCTCACCGGCACCCCGCAGGCCCGCACGGCGTCTTTGAGGTACTCCGAGCCCTCCTCCACGACGTACACGGCTTCGACGGAGTCGGCGAAATCGCGCAGCGCGGCCGCGGGAAGGGGCCAGGTGACCCCGAGTTTGAAGATGCGCGCGTCCGGGAGCGCCTCGGCCACGTGCTGGTAGGCCGCGCCGGCGCAGACGATGCCGATGGCGCCCTTCCCTCCCCTCACCTCGTTGTAGGGGCAGGTTTCCACCCACTGGCGCAGCTTATCGATGCGATCCAGCTGCACGAGGCGGCGAGGCTTGGCGAAAGCGGGCATCATGACCCACTTCGCCGGATTCTTCTCATAGGACCTCGCCGGCGCCTCGGCGCGCTCCCCCGCCTCGACGGGCGTCTTCGTGTGGGAGATGCGCACGCTGGAGCGGATGATCACCGGCACGTCGAAGCGCTCGGAGATATCGTAGGCCTCGCGGGTGAAGCGCAAAGCCTCGGCGGAGTCGGCCGGATCGAGGCACGGGATGGCGGCGGCCTGAGCGTAGTAGTGCGAGTCCTGCTCGTTCTGGGAGGAGTACATGCCCGGGTCGTCGGCGGCCAAGATGACCATGCCGCCGCCCACGCCGGTGTAGGCGGCCGTGAACAGCGGATCGGCCGCCACGTTCACGCCCACATGCTTCATGGTGGCGAGCACCCGTGCGCCGGCGGCCGAGGCCCCGATGCCCACTTCCACGGCCACCTTCTCGTTCACGCACCACTCGGCGTAGACGCCCTCCTTCTTGGCGAAGGCCTCCAGCGTCTCCGTCGACGGCGTGCCCGGGTAGGCCACGCCGATGGTGCAGCCCGCCTCCCAGGCTCCCTGGGCGATGGCCTCGTTGCCGCTCATCAGCTCCATATGTCTCTTCCTCTCCCTTCGGCGCCCGCCGTCGCGTGCGCGGCCCTAATTCTCCTCGTACTGCATGCAGAAGGTGCCGATCTGAATGAAGTCGCCCGGACGCAGCGCACGGGCCTCCACGGAATCGTTGTTCACCCACACACCGTTGAACGAGTTGGCGTCGCGGATGACGTAGCAGCCGTTCTCCTGCTCGATGGTGGCGTGCATGCGCGAGACGGTCATGTCGTTCAGGAAGATCGTGCACTGGGGACTGCGGCCGATGGTGACGGGCTCGCCTGTGAGCACGAAGCTGATGCCCACTTGCGGACCCCGCACGACGTTGAGCGTCGCACGGGCCGGGGCGCTCTCCTCAACGGTTGTGGCCGGCGTCTCGCTCATGACGAGCGGCTGCATGGCCTGCGTGGCGCCGAGCAGCTTGAATCCGCAGGTGGGACACACGGTGTCGTTCGGTAAAATCTCGTGGGAACAAACGGGGCAGCGCTCGCTCATGGCCCACCTCCTTACTCGTTGGCGGCGTCTGCGGCACCCGCGCCCGCGCCGCTTGGGGCACCGTCAGCGGGAGCGTCGTCTGAGACGCCTGCGGCGATGGCCGCAACGGACTGATGATCCTCGCGAGAGGATGACTTGCTGTAGATGAGGGGCGTCTCGTTGACGACCTCGGTCGGCGCCGGGGCGTCGTTGCCCCACAGCCGGTTCCACCAGATGCCGATGCCCTCGAGAAAACCGGGGGCCGGCGAATCCTCGCAGGCGATGAGGTCCTGGGAGGCGACAAGTTCGTTGCCCTGGTAGAAGTTGGCGACGCCCACGACATCCCCCGCGGCCACCGAACCGGTCAGCTCCTCGGCGACGATCTCCTGGCTCACATTGCCCTCGGGCGCGAACACCTCGACGGCGGCCGAGGGATCGGCGAAGGTGGCCGCCACCGTGCGGTCCGGCCACGCGCTGTGGGACACACGGGCGATGAGCGGCACCTCGGCACCGCCGTCAGCTGCGGAGGCCACGGTCTCGGGGCTGTGGGCCAGCGCATAGCTCACGCGGTTGTCGTAGACCCAGTTGAACAGCGTCTCGGTGTCCTGGAAGCGCGCGTCCTCGGAGGGCGAGCCCAGCACGATGGCGTACAGAAGGCCGTCGCCGCGATCGCACGCGCCGGCGAAGGAGTTGCCCGCCGCCTCGGTGTAGCCGGTCTTGATGCCGCAGGCGCCCTCGTAGGTGCCGAGCAGACGATCGGTGGATTGAAGGTCGATGACCTGGGGCTTGCCGTCGGCGCGCGTGACGGTGATCTGGGCGGACTCCTTCGACACGATGGAGCGGAACGTCTCGTTTCCCATGGCGTAGGCGCTCATGAGGGCGACATCGCGGGCGCAGCTGTACATTTCGTTGTCGTAGGCGCCGATGTCGAGCCCATGGGGGTTGGAAAACAGCGTCTCGGTCATCCCGAGCTCGGCGGCCTTGGCGTTCATGGCCGCCACGAAGGCCTCGTTGGCGGTCTGCGAATCGTCGGTCTTCATCCCCTCGCCCAAAGTCTCGGCGATGGCGATGGCGGCGTCGTTGCCCGAGGGGATCATGAGCCCCGCGAGCGCCGCCTCAAGGGTGAGCGTGTCGCCCGCCCACAGGCTCGCCGACGACTCGCCCACCGAGGCGGCCTCCTGGCTCACCGTCACCGTGCTGTCCAGGGGCACGCCGGAGTCCAGCGCGACGATGGCGGTCATGATCTTGGTGATGGAGGCGATGTGCGACCGCTCGAGGGCGCCCCGCGAGAAGAGCACCGTGCCCTCGTCGTCCATGACCAGCGCGAAGGACGCCGTGACGTTCGGACAGGCCACCGCCGGCAGCCCGCGCGCCTCGACGGAGGCGCCCAGGATCTCGTCGGTGCCGCGGACGTCGGCAAAGGCCCGGGCCGGCGCGCCCAAAGGCAGCGCCAGCAGCAGAGCCAAAGCGAAGCCGAGCGCCCGCCTTGACAGACGGACGCCGCTTTGGTGCGCACTGCCGTTTTCGATGGGGCTAAGCAGGGTCAACGCAGTAAACCTCTTCCGGAGCCAGAACGGCGAAGCCCGCCTCGGCGAGAACCGCCTCGGCACCGTCGCCCTCGATCTTCAGCACGTCGACGGCCTTGCCGTCAGCGGTGCAGAAGCAGTAGCCGTACTCGATGTTCATCGAGGCCCCTTGGCAGAATCCGAGAAGATCGGCCAAAGTGCCGGGAGCATCCTCGACGGACACGGCGATGACCGGCGTGAGCGAGGCGCGGAAGCCCGCCTGCCCCAGCACCTCCACCGCGCGTTTCGGTGTGTCACAGAAGATGCGGACGATGCCGAAATCGGCGGTGTCGGCGATGAACAGGGCCTTCATGTTGATGTCGGCGTCGGCCAACGTGCGGCAGGCCGCGGCGAGCCGCCCCTTCTCGTTGGCGAGAAAAACGGTGAGCTGCGAAATCATTACTGGTTCTCCCCTCTCAGGTCGATGACGCGCTTGGCCTTGCCCTCGGAGCGCGCGATGGTCTTGGGCTCCACGAACTTGATGTCGACGGCCACCTGCAAGTTGCTCTTGAGGGCCGCGGCCAGGCGGTTGCGCAGATCCTCCAGACGGCGCACCTCGTCGATCGGGAAGTCGGGCTCAGTTTCCACCTGCAGCTCCACGTGGTCGAGCGGGCCGTTCATGGTGAGGATGATCTGGTACTGGGTGGCGATCTCCGGGAACTCGGTGATGACCTGCTCGATCTGGGACGGGAACACGTTCACGCCGCGGATGATGAGCATGTCGTCGGTGCGGCCCAGAAGGCGCCCGATCTTGCGATGGGTGCGCCCGCATGCGCACGGCTCGGCGTTAATGGTGGTGACGTCGCGGGTGCGGTAGCGGATCATCGGCGAGCACTCGCGGGTCAGCGTCGTGATGACGAGCTCGCCCACTTCGCCGTCAGGAAGGACTTCCAGCGTCTCGGGGTCGATGATCTCGCAGTAGAACTGGTCCTCGGCGATGTGCAGGCCGCCGCGCTCGGCGCATTCCATGGCCACGCCCGGGCCCATGATCTCGGAGAGGCCGTACACATCGCAGTACTGGATGCCCAGCTTGTCGGCGATCTCCTGGCGCATGTTCTCCGAGCAGGGCTCGGCGCCGAAGATGCCGCCGGAGATTTGGAACTCGGTGGCCGGGTCATAGCCCATCTCGATGGCCGTATCGGCGATGAGCAGGGCGTAGGAGGGAGTGCAGGCCAGAATGTCGGTCTTGCAGTCCTTGAGCATCTGCACCTGGCGCTTGGTGTTGCCCGACGAGGTGGGGATGACGGTGCAGCCCATGGCCTCGCCGCCGGCATGAGCTCCCAAGCCTCCCGTGAACAGGCCGTAGCCGTAGGACACCTGGATGGTGGAGTTCTCGTCGCCGCCCACCATGGCGATGCCGCGGGCGAAGCAGTCGCCCCAGTTCGCGAGGTCGTTGGCGGTATGCCCCACCACCGTCGCCTGGCCCGTGGTGCCGGATGAGGCGTGGATACGGGCCACGTCGGCGTTCTCGCGGGCGAACATGCCGAAGGGGTAGTTGTCGCGCATGTCCTGTTTCACGACGAAGGGGAACTTGGCGATGTCCTCGAGGCTCGTGAGGTCGTCGGGGGTCACGCCCGCCGCGTCGAAGCGCTCGCGGTACAGCGGCACGTTCTCGTAGGCGTTGCGCAGCGACTCCCGCATGCGCTCAAGCTGCAGTTCGCGCAGCTCCTCGCGGGGCATCGTCTCAATCTCCGGTTGAAAGAACACTGGCTTCCTCCTTGTCCGTAGCTTCTTTATCGGTATCTTCTCTCTCGCGTGTCGGCGTGTTCGGCCCCACGACGGTCACCTCGTCGATGGGGGCGTAGTTGGAGGTGAAATCCTCTTCATGAAGCACGTTGCCCGCACGGTCGCGGACGGTGCGATGCACGGTCACGCTGCGCCCGTCGGCTCCGGCGGTCTTGACGTAGCGCGTGCCCTCAGGCTCGCTCTCGTCGACTTTGGTGCGCTTCTTGAAGGGCTCTCCGGTCTCCCAATCGCCGGTCTGCGTGGAGACCACGTAGCCGGGATCGATACCGTACAGTGTAACGGTTAGGCTGGAATCGGTGTAGCGCGAGCGCATCAAAACATCCGAAGTGCCGTCATTGACCCATGTAAGGTCGAGGTCGGGGTACGCGATGGCGGCATCGCGGCCCGTGGGATAGCTAGAGATGTAGAGCGAGTGGTTGCGCCGCTCGGTCACGGGATAGCCCGCCTCATAGACCGCGTTGAACACCGTGGTGGCCACCTGGCAGATGCCGCCGCCGATGGCGTCGTCGTACTCGCCGTTGATGATGGCATGGGCCGCCTGGAACCCTGCCTCCTCGTTCGCCTCGCCCACCGTGTCGTTGAACGACCACTCCCCTCCGTCGGCCCGGGCGATGGAGTTGTTCAGCAAGTCGGCCGCCGTGTGTATGTTGTGGCGCCGATTGGCCGTGGAGGGGCTGTCGTTGTACTCGGTCGTGAACGAGGAGATCGGGGCGATAAGGCCCATCTCGAGCGCTTCGTCGAAGGTGGTCCGGGACGGAGCCTCGCCCCACTGGATGGCGATGGAAGGCGCATCGGAGCCGGCCGCCTCACTGCCGAACAGGGCGCTTTGGGCCTGCGCCGCCGCATCGGCGGTATGGGGATAGCGCGAGCCCTCGCGGGCGCTGACCCATACCTCGCCGCCGTCGACGTCGAACGACACCGTGGCCGCCGAGGTGTAGCCCGCGTCGCGAATGAGCCCGAGCAGCCCCGAGGCCGCCTCGGTCTCGTCGAGGTAGGGAACCAGGGCGAAACCCTCCCCGCGCTCTTCCACCCGGGTGCGCACCCACGCGCCCAGATCCGCCGCCCCCAGCGGCCACTCGGTCTGCTCGAAGGAGAAGGTGCAGCCCCGATCGAGGGCCGCCTGAACCTCGTCGGCGACCTGGGTGGCCTCATCGGCGCCGATGCGCACGTCCGCCTCATCGGGCGTCGCCACGATGACGACCTTGCCGGACGCCTCGCCGAGAAATCCCTCGGAGAGCTGACGGGCCACCGAGGCGCGGTCGACGGCCTTGCCGCCGTGGCCCTCGGTGACCGATACCGCGCCCTGATCGATGGCGATGCCGTAATCGAGGCGCGGCTCGCCAGCAGATTCATCGATGGAGGAGCACAGCGCCTCCAAGGCCTCCTCGTCGAAGGAAAGGGCGACGTCGACGGAAACGCCGTTGCGCGCCACCTCCATACGCTCCGCAAGACCGCCTTCTCGGCCCACAGCGAAGGCACGGGAGACCACCTCGTTTACGGGAAGCCTCGCGCCCAGCGTGCCGCTCTCGGCGACCCACACCTGCTTGTTGGCCCGGGCCTCCTCTAAAGAGAGCTGCTCGGCCTGGGCGTCCTGCTCGGCAAGCTCGCTTTCCACGTCAAGGGTGTCGCGGGCCTCCTCGCTGGCGAAGATAAGCGCCCGGCCATCGGCAACGCGGGGCTCGTAGAAGGAGCTCACGGCGCGACGGGCCTCCTCCTCGGTCATGCCGGAGACGTCCACCGCGCCCACCGACACGCCGTCGTAGATGCGGGAGCCGTTGACCGCGCCGTCGATGGCCCAGGCGCCGCCGACAAGCGCAAGGAGTGCCAGCACGGCCACCAAGGCAATGCGGGGGCCCAGGGAACGGCGCTTGGCGGCAGGACGGTTCGAAATTCCGGAACAGCCCGCACTCGCGCCTCGCGGGGCGCCGGGGTTGCGCGGAGCCTTGGCCTGCGAAACCGTGGCGCGAGAACGATTCGACGGAGATGCGGCACGGCGCGCTGTCATCGCGCCGCCACCGCGCTTCGCCGTGGCGCCGGCGGCCGCGCCACCGTTGCGCGGGGTTACCGCCTTCGAAGAGCTCTTCGGTCTTGTTGCGGCCCGCGCCGACGGACGAGATGCGGATGAGGAGGGACGAGCAGAGGAAGACTGCGCTGTTGCGGAAGAAGACGATCGAACGGTGCTCTTCGGATGCGAAACGCGGTTCGACGGCATGACGATGCGCCGCTCGGCCCTCGCCCGCGCACGGCGCTCCTCGCTGCTCGGACGCTCGTCGGAGGGCCTACGCGTCGCCATGGGCGCTCGAACTTTCCGAAGCGGCCTCCTTGCGGCGTCTCAGCTCGGCGGCCAAGGCGCGCGCCGCCGCCACGGTGTAGTAGATAGTGACGCCAAGAGACAGGATGAGCCCCACGTAGATGAACCAGATGCCCCAGGAGACGGCCTCGCCGTTGAACCCGGGCAACCAGGAGATGTCGCACCAGCCCAAACCGGGGATGAGCGGCGCGTTCAAGAGAAGCCCGGCAAAGCCGATGAACAGAAACGTCGTGGCGAACTTCCCCGGATAGATGACGGGCACGCGGATGCGGTAGCGCGACAAGAGCCACGCGCCACCGATGAGCAGGTAGGCGTCGCGCAGCACCACGACGACGATGACCCACAGGGGAATGCGGCCGACGAGGAACACGCCGAGGACGCCGGTGATCATGAGGATGCGATCCACCGCCGGATCGAGGATCTGCCCCAGCTTCGATACCGTGTGGGTGCGCCGGGCCAGCTGTCCGTCGATGAAGTCGCTGGCGGCAGCAGCGGCAAAGACAAGCGTGGCAGCCAAGTTGAAGCCGGACAGCAGAAGCCACAGGTACACAGGCACGAGGCACAGGCGCACGAAGGAGACGACGTTGGCCGCCGTGAAGATCTCGCTTGTCACCTGCTCGGGGATCCCTTCCCCATCTCGCTGCCCTTCGGCCATGAGGCGTCCTGCTCCTTCCCTACAAAAACCGGACCCTCGTCGAGGGTCCGGCGCACGTGCCGATAACGGCATATTTTAGCAGAGCGGCAAGCCCTTCTCAGACTCACCACGAAACTTAACGAGCGGTTAAGCTTACGATTCCGTCACCGCCGCCTTGGGGTCGGGGACGTGCACCACGCGGCAGGATTTTGCCGTGGCGATGGGCGTGTAGGCGGGATCCATGGTCAGGCAGTGCTTGGGGCAGACGCGCACGCAGGTGCCGCACTGCACGCAACGGAACGGATCGATGGCCCAGGTGCGCTCCTTCTTCTCCACCGCGATGGCGTCGGCCGGGCAGCTCTTGGCGCAGATGCCGCACAGGATGCACGCGCTCGCGTCGTTTTCGATATGGCCCTTGAGCCCCGCCGGGGCCGGTTTCTGCTCGAAGGGGTACAGCACGGTCTCGGGCTTCTTGAACAGAGAGCCGAAGGTCATGCCGCCCAGTTTGAAGCTTCCCATGCTCGCCTACCTTTCCGTGCAGCTGATGCAGGGGTCGATGGTCAGGATGATCATATTGACGTCGGCCAAGTCGCACCCTTTCAGGGCCACGGTCATGCCGGCGAGGTTCTGCGAGGTGGGCGTGCGCATGCGCATGCGCTCCAGGTTCTTCGACCCATTGCCGCGCGCGTAGTAGTAGCACTCGCCGCGGGGCTGCTCCAGCACGTTGGATGCCTGGGCGCCGTCGGCCGGCGCGCCCTTCACCGCCACCTCGATGTCGCCGGCAGGGATCTTCGCGCCGAGCTCCTTGATGATCTCGATGGACTGCAGCACCTCCAAACAGCGCACCTTCACGCGGGCGTAGCAGTCGCCCTCGGTGGCCGTGATGGGTGCGAAGTCCGCCAGATCGCCGTAGGCGCCGCGCCCGAAGGAGCGCACGTCGTAGGGCAGGTTGGAAGCGCGGGCGAAAGGACCCACCATGGAAAGCGCCGCCGCATCCTCGGTGGTGATGTGGCCCACGCCCACGGTGCGGTTTTTCACCGACGTATCGGTGAGCAGCGTGTTCATGATCTGCGTGTACTCGTCCTTGATACCGTCGAGCACCGAGACGATCTCGGCCATCTGGTTCGCGTCGATGTCGCGCACGACGCCGCCCACCTTCACGACGGACAGGATGACCCGTCCCCCGGTGGTCTTCTCGAACAGGTCGAGCACGCGCTCGCGCAAACGCCAGCAGTGCATGAACATCGACTCGAAGCCGAAGGCGTCGGCGGCAAGGCCCAGCCACAATAGGTGCGAGTGGATACGGGACAGCTCGTGCCAGATGACGCGCAGATACTCGGCGCGCTTGGGCACCTCCACGCCCATGAGGGACTCGACGGTCTCGGCGTAGCCGAGGGAGTGCCCCATGGCGCAGATGCCGCAGATGCGCTCGGCGATGTAGATGAACTGGTTGTAGTCGCGGGTCTCCACGAGCTTCTCCAGGCCGCGGTGCACGAACCCGATCTGCGGAAGCACGTCCACGACGGTCTCGTCCTGCACCACCAGATCGAGGTGCAGAGGCTCCGGGAGCACCGGGTGCTGGGGCCCGAAGGGAATGACAGTTGCCTTGCTCATGCTATTCTCCCTTCCCTTCTGCGGCCTTTCGGGCCTTGGCTTCCATGGCGGCGCGCACCTTCGCGGCCTTCTCCGGATCCAGGCCCGCTATCTTGGCCTCGATCTCCTCTTCCGTGGGGCCAGCCGGCGCCGGGGCGGCAGCCGCGGCCTTCTTGGCCTTGGCCTCCATGGCCGCCCTCACTTTCGCGGCCTTCTCCGGGTCGAGCCCGGCGATCTTGGCCTGGATCTCCTCCTCGGTGGGGCCGGCCGGCGCCTCGGTCGGTGCGGCCTCCTTCGCCTCCTTGGCGGCCTTGGCCGCGGCGATCTTCTTCGCCTTCTCGCGCGCCGCCAACTGCTCGGGGCTCACGACGGTCATGGGGGCCTTCTCCGCCAGCTGGTAGAACATGCCGCCGAAGTCGATGGCGATGTCGCTGATGGCCACGTCGAACAGGTCGTGGATCTCGTTCTCGCAGACGAAGGCCTCCAGGTACAGATCAGTGATGGAGGGCACCACGTCGGTCTTCTTCACGCCGCTCACGTTGAAGTTGGCGAGATGCCCGTCCTTCATGTAGGAGTAGACGAGATCGATGCCCTCCTCGGTGTTCACCGCGAGGATCTGCACGTAGCGCCAGCCCTCGGCATGGCGCGCGGCCGCCAA
Source organism: Adlercreutzia equolifaciens DSM 19450 (assembly GCF_000478885.1). Taxonomy (NCBI): domain Bacteria; kingdom Bacillati; phylum Actinomycetota; class Coriobacteriia; order Eggerthellales; family Eggerthellaceae; genus Adlercreutzia; species Adlercreutzia equolifaciens. The sequence continues at coordinate 1,331,012 of NC_022567.1, read as the reverse complement.
GTCGTGCACGCCGGCCAGCGGCAGCTCCTCGAAGGTCTGCTCAAAGGTCGTCATTTCTCACGCTCCCTTCTTGGCAGCGGCCAGGGCCGCCGACTTCTCGTCGAGCTTCGCCACGCCGGCCACCACGGCGTCGATGATCTGCTCCGGGCGCACGGCGCAACCCGGGGCGTACACATCGACGGGGATGGCCTTGTCCACGCCGCCGATGACGTTGTAGCAGTCGTGGAAGACCCCGCCAGTGCAGGCGCAGATGCCGCAGGCCACGACTACCTTGGGCTCGAGCATCTGGTCGTAGATCTCGCGGACGACGCCGATGTTCTGCTCGTTCACGCTGCCGGTAACGAGGAAGATGTCGGCGTGCTTGGGATTGCCCGTGTTCACCACGCCGAACCGCTCGCCGTCGAAGCCGGGGCACAGCGTGGCCAGGACCTCGATGTCGCAGCCGTTGCAGCTGGAGCCGTCGTAGTGGATGACCCAGGGCGATTTCGATGCGAATGCCATGTGCCTACCTCCTTACAGAAACGCGAGGAACGCGACGTTCACACCGCCGGCGACAAGGGCCACGAGCCACGCCGACTTGAACATGAACTGCCACTTCACGCGCGCGAAGTTGTTGTCGATCCAGATCTCCAGGAAGTACACCAGAAGCACGATGACGATGGCGACCAGAATGGAGACGGGGTTCGCCCACAGGAAGAACATGCCGATCCAGCCGAGGAACAGCACGTTCTCGCACCAGTGCATGATCTCCACCATGCCGAGCACAGATCCGCTCATCTCGGTGGTCATGCCGCGCACGATCTCCTGATGGGCGTGATGCGACATGGACAGGTCGAAGGGCGACTTGCGCAGCTTGATGGTGAGGATGAAGAGCACGCCCAGGAACACGAGCCAGATGGTGCAGATGATCGGGTGGTCGAGCTGGAGCACCTCGGCCACGTCGAAGGAGCCCGAGGCCTGGAAGAAGGCCACGGCCATGAGCAGCACCATGGGCTCGTAGCTCATCACCTGCAGCGTCTCGCGGGCCGCGCCGATCTCGGCGTAGGGGCTGCGCGTGGAATAGGCGGCCATGATGAAGAACAGGCTCGACAGCGTGATGACGAACACGCACAGAAGCAGGTTGCCGCCGGAGTAGAAGATGCCGCCGGCGATGAGCGCGAACAGCAGCGCGCAGGCCACGTAGACGCCCTCGACAGAATTCACGGAGACGCGCTCCTTCTCGAAGAGCTTGCGCACGTCGTAGTAGGGCTGCAGAAGCGGCGGCCCCACGCGGCCCTGCATGCGAGCCGAGATGATGCGGTCCAAACCGGCCAGGAGGCACCCGACGACGGGGCCCGCCACGGCGAACAGGAGGGTGCCGATGAGTGTCGTAAGCAAAGTCATGAGATCACGCCCTTCCTAAAAGCCCATCGGGCCCGCGACGATGGCGATCACGAACGCGGCGACCATGATGAGCGTGTTGAACGCCACGCCGACCGGGGCGATGCGCGCCTCGCCGAACACGGATTCCATGTACCAGTTGCGCGTCGTGGCCTCAGTGGTGCCCGACAGCGAGTTCTGGAAGGCGCGGGAGTCGTTGTCGCGGCTGATACCGGCCAGATAGACGTTCGCCCGACGCGACTTCTGCTTCGATCCGAGGCCGGCGAACAGCACGGCCACTACGATAACGGTGCAGATGGAGGCGAGCCACAGGTTGTCCGTGGCGATATCCTGGCCGAGCATGCCGTAGACGCTGGCCACGTAGGGCTCGACGAGCGTCGAGGAGATGAGCGGCAGGAACACGCAGGCCAGCACGAGCAGGCAGGCCATAAGGAGCAGCGCCGCCCATTCCGTCGGCTTCACCGTGACCTCCACGTTCTCCGGCTCGCCGGCGATGCCGGAGAGCTTGCCGAGCCATTTGGCCCAGAACATGAACGTGGCGGCGCTGCCGAAGGCCAAGATGATGATGAGGGCGACCTGGCGGGTGTCCACGAAAGACACGAGCGTGGCCCACTTGGCGAGCAGCATGCCGAAGGGCGCGATGAACATGCACATGATGCCGAGCATCATGAAGCGGGCCAGGCGCGGCATGCGGTCGAACAGAAGATCCATGGACTCGATGTCGCGGCTGCCGATATGGTGCTCGGCGGTGCCGACGCACAGGAACAGAAGCGACTTCGCGATGGCATGGAACAGGATGAGGAAGCACGCGGCCCATACCGCCTCGGCGGTGCCCACGCCGGCGCAGGCCGTGATGAGGCCCAAGTTGGCAATGGTGGAATAGGCCAGCACGCGCTTAGCGTTGGACTGCGAGATGGCCATGAACGAGCACAGCGCGAAGGTGATACCGCCCACGAGCATGACCATGACCGCCGGTGCCGGCGACACGTGGAACACGGGCGCCAGCTTCACCAGCAGAAAGACGCCGGCCTTCACCATGGTGGAGGAGTGCAAAAGCGCCGAAGTGGGCGTCGGGGCCACCATAGCGCCCAGAAGCCAGGTCTGGAACGGCATCTGCGCCGCCTTGGTAATGCCCGCGAAGGCCAGCGCGGTGACGGCCAAGGTGGTCAGGGCCGGATTGTTCTGGCCGATGACGAGGAACTCGTAGAACGAGAAGGTGCCCACGGTAAGGGCGCAGCACCACAGCGCCACGAGGAACCCGAGGCCGCCGGCCAGGTTCATGATGATCTGGCGGAAGGCGTTGGCGATGGCCTCCTCGGTGCGGGTGTAGCCGATGAGGAGGAAGGAGCAGAGGGTCGTCACTTCCCAGCCGGTGAACATCCACTCCATGTTGTTCGAGAACACGATGACGTACATGGCGGAGAGGAACACGAACATCAGCGCGAAGAACATCGGGCGACGATCAGGCGCCCCTTCCGGCTCGTGGGCCTGGAAATCCTCCATGTAGCCCAAGGCGTAGATGCAGATGCCGCTTCCCACCACGCCGATGATGAAGGTCATCAGCAGCGAGAGCGAGTCGAAGTACAGGCCGTAGGGCACCTCGATGCCGTGGGAGAACATGAACTCCAGGATGAGCGTACCGACTACCTGCACGCCCGCGAGCACGGCGGCCCACAGGTTCTTGTAGCGCACGGCGAACCACACGATGACCGCCGCGATGGCCACGGAGATGCCCGTGCAGATGAAGTCGATGGCCATGCTCTCGAACGCGAAGAGCGTGCAGCTCGCCCCCAGATTCATGACCACGAGCACGACCGACGCCAGCGCGATGACAACGCCCGACACGCAGACGATGACGCGGCGCGGCCCCTCCTGCCGCACGAATAAGAGCGCGGCGGCCACAATGAGGGGGAACACGATGAGGAAGCCGATCAGTCCGAAACTGAACTCCATTCAGGATCCTCCTAACCTAATATACCGGCCTCTCCGCAGCCTCATAATTTTCTGCGATTAGGCGAGATCCCTCGGATCCTGTTCCCTACCATAGCAAAGGAGGCGCAGGTAATCGCGCCCCCATCCCCCGACTCATGAGCAATACTCGGTAAAAGGGTCATCGTAATTGTGCAGTTGATCAATTTCCGCTAAGCCTCATCCGCTCGCGGCTGAATCGAACCGTCGGCCCAGAAGGGCGCCGGCCACGCCGCCGATCAGCGACGGCAAGAGCCACGCGAAACCGTAGGCGTACAGCGGAGCGGCCTCGACGAACGCGAAGGCACCGGTGAGATCGTGCACGGTAAGCACGAGACTTGCGGCCACCGCACCCAAAGCCGCGCCCTTGAACACCCAGGTGCCGCGCAGGTGCTTGCGGAACAGCAAGAGCACCACCGTCGTCATGAACGGCGGGCAGACCACAGACAGGATCGGGCTCGCCAGAGCGATGATGTTCGTAAGGCCGAGATTGCAGATGAGCAGCGCCGCCACGACGACGACGACGAGGGCTGTCCGGTAACTCACCCGCCGCATGGTGATGCGCTCGACGTAGTCGGCCGTAGCGCCGCACAGCCCGATGGCCGTGGTAAGGCAGGCCAGGCCCACGACAATGCCCAGCACTGCCACACCGGCCTCCCCCATGAGCTTCCACACGATCATGGTGATGAGCTCGGCCTGGCTGACCGTGTGCGGCACGACGCTGGCGGAGGTGGCACCCAAGTAAGTAAGGCCACCGTATATGACGGCGAGCAGCACGCAGGCCACGAGACTCGCCCGGGCCGTGACGCGCATCTGGTCGCGCTTCTCGCCGTAGCCGGCGGCCCGCACCGACTCCTGCACGAGGATGGAGAACCCGACGACCGCGAGGATGTCCATGGTCTGGTAGCCCGCGAGCACCCCGTCGGCAACGACGGTGTCCGTCTCGGGAGCGCCCACCGGGCCCAGCGGATTCACGATGCCGACGATGACCATGACCACGATGCCGGCCACCAGAAGCGGCGTGAGCACCTTGCCCACCACATCGATGATGCGCGTGGGCTTAAGCGTCAGCAAGAGCACCACAGCGAAGAACGCAACGGAAAACGGCAAGAGCCCGATGGCATCGCCGAACCAGGGCGCGATGGCCATCTCGAAGGTGGTGGCGGCGCAGCGCGGCGGGGCGATGAGCATGCCCACGCACAGGATGGCGGCGGTGTTCAGCGCCAGACCGGCCTTCTTGCCCAGGGCGTTTTGGATGGAGAGGATGGAGCCGCCCGCGTTGTTGATGGCGAACACGCCCACGCAGGAGACCACCACGTCGAAGAACACGAAGCACGCTAGGCCGAGCGGCCACAGCTCGCCCGACTCCATGCCGAGGTACGGCGGGAAGATGAGATTGCCGGCGCCGAAGAACATGGCGAACAGCGCCAAGCCGACGACAAGCGCGTCTTTGTTCACGGGCACCTCCCCTCTCTCGTCGTCGACACAGACGTTTTCGCATCTATTGTCGATGAATGGAGGGGTCATGATGACGCATCGGCAGCGCAGTTACCCGCCCAATGCCGAAGCGGCACGAAATCGTCACGGACGATGGAAAGTGCCTGGATTTTTCCCGGAACGCGCCTCTGGGCAACCGTGAGCCGAGGCAACGAAAAGCCGCGCCGATCCGAGATCGCGCAGCAGCAGGGCTATCGGATGGCGTCTCGGGCCGTCTCGCTGAGCGCGATAACGAGGGCGCCGTCCTTGGCGTCCTCAAGCAACGCCGGCATGTCCAGCTCGCCGAAGAAGGCCGCGCGCTTATCGTCGGCGTCCTCCCCCTCGCCGTCGGCCAGCACGAGGACGTCGGCGCCGGCGATGAGCTGGGCCGCGACGTCGGCCGTCTCGCGCTGGAGCACGCGCAGCTCCCCCACCGGCAGATCGGCCTTCACCAGCGCCGTGGCCAGATCCATGGCGAGGTTCTCGGTGTACGTGTCGTTCTCCGGCTCTGCGGCGATCATGAGCAGCCGCGGGTTCTCGGGCCACTGGTCGCGCACGGCCTCGGCCAGTCCCGACCCCTCCCGCAGCGTGGCGAACCGGTACATCCCGCGAATCTCGTAGTCCATCGGCTCCGACGCGACGATAACTTCCATGGTGACCTCCTCGTTGCGCCGTAGCTCAAACGGCAGCATCAAAACCAGTTTGCAAATAGCCTACCATTTCGAACACGCTGAGATCATCGAGTATTTCTATTGCATTATTGACCTCCGATATAATTGCGAAAGGTAGTTAGGGACGGGAAACATCAGAGCTCTTCCAACCAGCCAAAGACCGTTCGGAAAAAATCTCTTGCAATGATGCAACGGTCGGGTTATCATAGCAAAGCTGCTTGAGCGGAAGCTCAAAAGTACCAACGGGTTGTGGCGCAGTTTGGTAGCGCACTTGACTGGGGGTCAAGGGGCCGCAGGTTCAAATCCTGTCAACCCGACCAGAATTCGAAAGCCGGACATCATGTCCGGCTTTTTTGTTTCTTTGGAAGCGTATCGGGACTATGGAGCAAAATGGGGAGCAGAAGTCTTCGAAGCCCTAATCCCCCGCCTGGTTCACCAGGTCGATTAGCTCGCTGCGGGTATGAATGCCGAGCTTTTGGTAGATGCGCTTCACGTGGGACTTCACGGTGTTCTCGGAAACGAACAGACGCTCGCTTATAGCGGGCATCGTGTAGCCCTGGGCGAGCAGAAGAAAGATATCGCTCTCCCGCGGCGTGAAGCCGTAACGCTCGGCCAGCACGGCACACCGTTGACAGAGAGCCTCCTCTGGCGTGACAGGCAAGTCCGCACCCTCTTCCGCCATCGCGGCACCTGGTGCACCCGAACGATTGCGGAACAGGACGATGGCGGCCAGAAGCAGCAGGTACACCGACACGAGGGCAATGGCCGTCAGCGCAAGGTCGCCCTGGCGCAGCGTCTCGGCGTTGACCCACCCCACCAGCGTTCCGGCAAGCTGGGCGGCGCTGGTCGCTAGAAAGGCCACGGAGAACAAGAGGATCGGAGAGGTGCGCGTGCGATGGGCGGCATCGGCGAGCATGCACCACAGGATAATCCCCGCCACCATCGCGCCCACCTGAACGAAGGCGTTCACGATGCCTCCCGCCGCGTTCCAAATGAGCGGCAGCAGCAGAAAGCCTGCGGCCGAAACGGGAAGCGCCACCGAGTAGACACGGGTGAGGTTGGGCAGCTTGCGCACGACGAGCGCCGGCACGAGCAGACAGGCGATGGCCGCCGCACTCGCCCAGAGCGATGTCTGCTGGAACGTTCCCAGGGATATGTCCTGCAAGCCGGAAATCTGCAGCATGAGGCCGCCCATGAAGCAGAGGATCGTCGTGCCAAGGATCGGATGCCACAGATCGCGGAAGAGCGCCCTCGCCACAGTGGGATCGAGCGTCCACCCGCCGTCCTCCTCGCCCCGCAGGACAAGGGAGCGCTGCGCAGCGAGGGCCGATGCGAGGAAGAGCGCCGCGGCCAAGGGAAGCACGACAGGACCGGGAAGCAGCGTGGCGACAAAGTAGAGCACGAGGCTCGCACCGTTGCACAGCGTCACGTACAAATACACTTGACGCAGATCGAGCGTGGCGGAGAACCGCGCCCAGAGGAACGTCACGAGCACATCGCCGCATCCCAGCAAAGCCCCGGACACTCCCAGCCACACCGTGATCTTGGAAGCCTCTACGGCATCGGCGAGGCTCGCGACCATGGCGAGCACGAGCATACCGCCCAGCAAAAACGCAATGGCGGCGACGAGAAGTGTCCATTCGAACGGCCGCGGAGCGGCCAGGCGCCCCTTCGTTCCGAGGCGCCAGACCACGCCAACGCACAGAGCGCAGACCCCGATGCGCGCCGCCATGGCGCTGGCCGAGAAAACGACGTTGCCGTCATGACCGATTGCCAAAGAGACGGACGTGAGCGTGGCGGAATGAAAGGCCATGAAACTGAATACGAGGTAGAGGGCATAGCCGCCGAAAAAGACGGCGCCTCGGCCCTTCAAACTGCTCAGTATGTTTCTTACGTGATCCATAGATCCCTCCCCACCCCAGTATAGGGTAAGTGCGCCCGGCTTTCACGGAAATTGCCGGGGCAGTCGAAAAGCCGCAGATATCTCTTTTTTCAGAAGTCGCAAGCAGTCGCCACGTTTCACCTGGGAAAACTCAGGCTTCACCCGATTCAGGTGAAGCGGCGGCAAGACCGCATCCCGAGATTTCACCACCGATCTGGTGAAGATTTCCCCGCCCAATGACCGTAAAGTCGCCCTCGTCAAAGGCGACGCGAGAAGATGCGATCGCCATCCGTTCCCAAGGGAGGGATACCATGGAGAAGAAATTCAGCCGCCGTCAGTTCCTCGGTCTGGGCGCCACCGCCGCCGTGGCCGCGGGAGCCGCCGGCCTCGCCGGCTGCGCGCCGGCCGCCCCCGCCGAGAGCGAGCCTATGGCTGCGACCGGCACCGATGCGCCGACCCCTGCGGCCAGCACCGCCCCGGGCGAGTTCGTGCCCAACTTCATGGTCGCGCCCGAGGTTCCCGCCGAGGTGGCCGAGACCCTCGAGGCCGACGTGCTCGTCATCGGACTGGGCCTGTCCGGCTGCGCTGCCGCCAAGGCTGCGGCCGAGCAGGGTGCCAAGGTCATCGCCGTCGAGAAGTCCCCGGAGCTAGCCGCCGTCTCCATGGCCGGCGACTTCGGCGTCATCGGCTCGAAGATCCAGAAGGATCTCGGCATCGAGTGGGCCGGCAAGGACGTCATCGTCAACCAGCTCATGAAGGACATGTGCTACCGCCCCACGCCCGACTTCCTCGGCTACTGGTACGATCACTCCGGCGAGGACTTCGACTGGTTCGTCGAGGGCGCCGACTTCGAGGTGCTGAAGAGCACCGCCGCCAATCAGGAGACCGACAAGCCCTGCTACATCCGTCCGAAGTGCTTCCCGCCGCTTGAGGGCTACGACTACAAGACCGAGTACTACCCCTACTTCCACGGCACTATCACCACCAACCCCAACATGCAGTGGACGCTGGAGGCCGCCGTGGCCGCCGCCGAGTCCATGGGCGCGCAGATGATCTACGGCACCTGGGGCGAGCAGCTAATCGTGGACGACGCCGGCCGCGTGACGGGCGCCTACGTGCACGACGCCGATGGCGCCTACACGCAGATCAACGCCAAAGCCGTGGTGCTCGCCACCGGCGACTGGGGCAACAACCAGGACATGCGCGACTACTTCGTGCCTTGGGCCAACGAGTTCATGAGCTTCTACACCACCATGGACGCCGCCGGCAATGTCGGCAACACCGGCGACGGGCACCTCATGGGGCTTTGGGCCGGCGCGCACATGGAGCTCGGGCCTCACGCGCCGATGACCCACCACATGGGCGGCCCCCTCGGCGTCGACGGCTACCTGCAGCTCAACATCAACGGCGAGCGCTTCATGAACGAGGACATCCCGGGTCAGAACATCGCCGACCAACTCTCCCGCGTGCCCGCCGGCCCGAACCCGGCAAGCGGCGCGAACGACCTGCGCTCCTGGCAGATCTTCGATAGCAAGTGGCCCACCGAGATCGACAAGATGCCCGACGGCCACGGTTATGTGAACCACTTCATCCCCGCCGAGGAGGTCGCGAACTACGGCACTGTGCTCGCAGGCTTCGGCTTGGGCTACACCACCCAGGAGATGGTCGAGGGCACCGAGGGCCTCGTCGTGGCGAACACGCTGGACGAGCTGGCCGAGAAGTGCAACCTTCCCGTCGACGCGGTGAAGGCCTCTATCGAGCGCTACAACGAGATGTGCGCCGCCGGCCACGATGCCGACTTCGGCAAGGACCCGCGCCGCCTGTTCCCCGTCAGCGAACCGCCCTTCTACGCCTATCCGTTCGGCAGCGCGGGCATGCTCGTGCTCATGGGCGGCCTTGAGGTGAACAAGAAGCTGCAGCCCCTGAACGCCGAGGGCGCCCCCATCGAGGGCCTTTACGCCACCGGCAACGTCCAGGGCGGCCGCTACCTCGTGGAGTACCCCGTGACCGTGGCCGGCATCTCCCTGGGCACCGCCCTCACCTTCGGTCGCTTGGCCGGCATGAACGCCGCCGGCGCCGACATCGAGGCAACGACCCAGGCCTAGCCCAACTGCCTCCCCTCCCAACGAGAAGGCTCCCATGACGGGAGCCTTCTCTTGCTTTGCGGAACCGTTGCCTTTGGAAGCGGTCTGCTCGAACGGTCGAAGACGTCTTCGGTGCGCTGCGCTATTTCTCGGTGCCGTCGCCGAACAGGAGGTCGCGCTCGTCGCCGGGGAGCTTGGCGCGGGCCTGTTCGCGCAGGTTGTTCAGGCCGGCGAGATACTGACGGTACAGCACCACCGTGAGGTAGCGGCCCGCCGGCGTGAGCGTCAGCTCGTCAGCGTCGTCGGTGGCAAACGCCCCGTTGGCGCGCATGAAGGCCATCTCCACGGGCAGCCCGCGCTCCACCGACACGCCGAAGTCGCGCTCGAACTCGTGCTTGTCGAAGCGCAGGCTGTACAGCTGCAGGAGGAACTTGTAGCGCATGAGGTCGCGTCGGGGCAGGTCGGTCTTGCCGAGTAGTGGCGTGACGCCGGCGCGCACCAACTCGCCGTATTCTTCCAAATTGAACGTGTTCACGAACAAATTGTCGCCCAAGTGCGTAATGGAGCCGCTTCCGATGCCCACGCACTCCTCGTAAGACACGGCGTACTCGTCCACTTCCAAATGCTGCTTGCGCTTAAGGTTCTCGTCGAGCCGGTTGAAGGTCCACAAAGTACGGCGCTCGAAGAAGGGCGCATCACCCCCCGCGAGGATCTCGTCCAAGATATGATAGAAGCGCCGTTCCTTGTCGTAGTCCATCCTCCCCAGCACCTGCTCCATTTTGCGCGTGGTGGCGTGGGACTGGTACAAAGGCGAGAACGTCGTCTGATGGCAGCCGCACAGCGCGATCTTCTCACAGTCGGAGAGGAGGATGTCCTCGGTCTGCGTGGGGAAGTTGAAGATCATGTCCACGTTGAGCGATTCGAAATAGGGAGCCGCCTCGCCGATGCGCTCGAAGATCTCCTCCCCGCTTCCGTACTTCTCGTAGCGGTCCATCTGGCGCAGAAGCCCGTCGTCGAAGGACTGCACGCCCACGGAGAGGCGCTGGATGCGGCCGTGCAGCTTGTCAAGGTACTCCGGGATGAGGTGGTTCGGATTCGTCTCCGAGTTCACCTCCTTCACATGGAAGAGGTCGCGGGCCAGATCGATGGTCTCGCACAGCTCGTCGATGTCCACCGTCGGCGTGCCGCCGCCGACGTACACGCTCTCGAAGTCGTAGCCCTGCGCGGCCAGCATCCGCATCTCCTGGCACAGGGCCTGGAAATAGTCGCGGGCCCGCTGCTCGCGATAGGGGAAGCGGTTGAAGGAGCAATAGGGGCACAGCCGCTCGCAGAAGGGAACGTGCACGTAAAGCGTGTAGGGGCGGCCGGGCACCGGGTCGGGAAGCGCGCCCTCGGGCACGGGATGCAAGGTCAGGGTCTTGTCGGTCATGGCGCGGACGACGGTAGTGAGCATGCGCTCCGAGAGCATCGATACCTCCTGGGTCTATTCAAGCGTAAGGAGGATTTTAGCACTCCCTTTGGGACAATAACCGACCTTTGCCCTAAGGGTATGCGGAACGCACAAACTCGCCCTGCCGCCGCGCGAAGCTAGAACTGCAGCCACCCACTTCCCGCGTCGCACGCATTCCCGAGAGAGGGTGTGGGACGTTCACGCGAGCGCCGATCTTCCTACGCCGCCCTGCTCGATGGCGTCCAGCAGCCCCTGGCGATCGTAAACGCCCAGCTTGCGATAGATATTGCTCACATGGTGCTTCACGGTGCCCTGGGCGATGGAAAGCTCGTCGCAGATGTAGGGAACGGAACGTCCCCGGGCCAGCAGCACGAGCACCTCGGACTCCCGGTTGGTGAGATGTCCCATGGCAGCCACGGCCGCGCACTTCTGCTCGAGGGACTCGTCGGTGCGCTGGGCCCGGGGCGTCACGTAGAGCCGCTGCACGTCGGCCATGGTGAAGAACAGCATGCCGATGATGGCAAGCAAAAGCACCGCGACCAGGCAGATATCGGTACGCAGCTGGGCCGTCCAGAACGGTGCGAACAGAAATCCGTCCGCTACCACCGAACCGACGAGCGTGCCGGCGCGGGTCGTCAAAATCGCCACGCCGAAGGAGAGGGCCACGGGGATGCGCCCCCTGAAGGCGATGTCCGTGGAGACGAGCATGAGGAGCATATCAAGGCAGTAGACGCCCATGATGATGAGCCCCGACCCCAGGAAGGGATAGACCGCGGGCTGCAAGAGCAGAAGGACGATCCCCGCCACCATGGCGGGGATGACGGGCTTGTACAGGGTGAGGGCCTCGGAGGGGGACGAGGTCACGGCCATGGAAAGCGTGATGGCGCCGATGCCGCCGCCGGCCAAAAGAAGCGATTTCGCCATATGGAACTCGTCGCCCTCGGCGAAGGTTCCCACGATGCCCTGGGTAAGACCCCAGATAACGCTGATGATGAAGAGGCAGACGAGCAGGCGCGCCACCGGTATGGTATGCACATCAAGAGGCACCACCGACGGCTCGCGACGCGGCTCGTGGCGACAGGCGTAGAGCACCGCCGTCGAGATGATCGGCAGCAACGTCGTGGCCATCACGGCTACGGGTTGGGGCATGAAGTAGATCAGGAAAAACAGCACGAACGCAAACGTGTAGGAGGCGTAGAGATGGCGGCCAACGCGACCAGTGGCCAACGCGCTCCACAGCTCGCCCCACATAATAAGGAGAAGGGCGTTGCCGAGGGAGGCCGACGCTGCAGCCATCACGAACACACCAATGCCGACGATTCCCTCCAGAAAATACAGGGCAACAGGCATGGCGAGCGTACCGGCCGCCATAAGCGCCGCCGCGAGCACGTAGGAAGAATCGCGTCCCGCGAAGGGGGCATAGCGGCGCGAGGCCACAACGACGGCCAAATAGGCCGCCGTCATAAGCACGAGCAGGATCAACAGGGCGTTCCCTTGGTCGAAGAGTTTGCCCGAGGTGGGTGCCACGATATCCGTGCACATAGCCACGATCTGCCACGCTTGCCAGAAGCCGAGCCCCAAAAGCCGCCAATCGGCGACGCGATCCGTCATCGCTTCCCTCATCGAGCGCCCCTCCCAAGACCTTCCGCGAAAGCCGCGGCCGCAACCGCGCCCTGCAGCATAGCGCACAGTCGGCCTTCTCGCGGGCCGAGCTGTTTCCTTCTCTTCCAAAACTACCAAAGTACTCAAAAATGGCTATGGGCCACTTCGGCTCATTTTTGCCTGAACGGGGAAAATGAGCCCCTTCGGCAGATGAATGGCACCTGACATTTTGTCAGTCTATAGGGCGGGAGGGCAATGCCGAGACGGGAAGACGCAACCGTTTCCGATCGGTGTTCCCCTAAGGACAGACGCGAGGCGGAGGGCTTCGCGCTGAGAAGAAAGGGAGATCCTATGACCGAAATCAATGCCAAGGGTTTGTCGCGCCGCGCCTTCTTCGGCCTGGGCGCCACCGCCGCCGCAGGAGCCGCCGTGGCCGGACTGGCCGGCTGCTCCCCGGCGCCCCAGAGCGATGCCGCCGCGCCCGCAACCACCGGCGACACCACCATGCCCGCTACGGGCACCGCGACCTACGAGTGGGAGATCGCGCCCGAGCCCATCACGGACATCGCCTCCACGGTGGACACCGACATCCTCGTCATCGGCGCCGGGCTTTCCGGCTGCGCCTGCGCGGCCGCTGCGGCCGAGAAGGGCGGCAAGGTGACCGTCGTCGAGAAAACGGGTAGCTTCAATGGGCGCGGCGGCGGCTTCGGCGCCATCAACTCGCGCTACATGGAGGCCCAGAACATCGTCGTGGACAAGGTGAACGCGAAGCAGCACTGGATCGCCCAGTGCGCCAGCCGCACCAACGAGGATCTTATCGTGAAGTTCTTCAACAACTCCGAGGAGGCCTCCAACTGGCTCATCGACAAGTGCGAGGCCCTGGGTGGCTCCGCCATGGTGGGCGCGTTCTACAGCCACGACGACGTCTACGCGGAGCAGCCGGGATACCATATGTTCATGATCCCCGAAGAGGCCGGCCTCACCTCCACCGGCTTCGCCGGCGCCGAGCTGTGCTACCTGGACGCCGTGAAAGACGGCGCCGAGTTCGTGTTCGATTCCCCCGCCGTGCAACTCGTGAAGGACGACTCCGGCAAGGTGTGCGGCTGCATCTGCGAGACCTCCGAGGGCTACGTACAGTACAACGCTGCCAAGGGCGTCGTGCTCGCCACCGGCGACATCGGCGGCAGCCCGGAGATGTGCGAAGCCTACGCCCCCATCTGCGCCGAGTACGGCCAGCCCCGCAGCCAGTACACCCCGGCCGGCGTGAACACCGGCGACGGCCACAAGATGGGCATGTGGGTCGGCGCGCAGCTGCAGGATCTCCCCTTCCCCACGATGATGCATCCCCAGGCCTTCTGCTGGTTCCACGGGCCCTTCCTGTTCGTGAACGACAACGGCGAGCGCTTCATGTGCGAGGACACCTGGGTACAGGGCAAGTCGCTGGCCATCAACAAGCAGCCCAACGGCGAGGCCTGGTCGGTCTTCGACGCCAACTGGCCGACGGACCTCGTGAACGGCCTGCCCTACGGCGGCGGCATGTTCTGGGACTCCTTCCGTCCCTACGGCAGCGATCTTGAGCTGGCCCCCGAGTACTTCAAGACCCAGATTCCGCTGTACATCGAGCAGGGCATGGCCTATGAGGCCGACACCATCGAGGAGCTCGCCGACAAGATCGGCTGCGACGCCGCGACGCTCACGGCCACGGTGGACCGCTACAACGGCATGTGCGAGGCGGGCGAGGACACCGACTACTACAAGAAGCCCGTATTCCTCACGCCCGTGAAGCAGGGCCCCTTCTACGCCCTGAAGGTCGGTCCGGCGCTGCTCGCCGTCTGCGGTGGCCTGAAGTGCAACAATGACTTCCAGTGCCTGGATGAGAACGGCGAGGTCATCGAGGGCCTCTACGTGCTCGGCAACATCATGGGCGACATCACCGCGGTGGACTACCCCATCAACGTCGCCGGCAACTCCCACGGCCGCTGCATCACCTTCGGTTACCTGCTCGGCCACGAACTCGCCGAGGCCTAAGCGCCCGCGCGCGAAACCGCTTACTCCGCTGCGGCCTCCCCCTCCCTGCGGCTGCGGCATTCCAGCTAGAAAGGCTCTCTTCGGAGAGCCTTTCTCTTTGTTTCTGCCCAAGCGGCCCTGCCATGCAGCATTCTGGGTGAGCGACAGTGTATTACATTTGGAAAATGTGCTTTTCTGGAAGCTCTGCTCCGGGGAAGCTACGCGGCCTTTCAAAAAAGCACATTTTCCAAGTCACTCTCGACCTTTGCTGGGATAGCTTGAAGAGTATTCCAAGAAAACACCAGGTCAACGTCCTATGAAATCTCTCGACATTAAAATGCGAGCCGAGAACCATCCACTTCAATCTGGAATATGTGCTTTTCTGGAAACGCCGATCTGGAAAATGTGCTTTTCTGAACGCAAGACTCGGGCTCATGCAGAATTCAGTCCAAAAAAGCACATTTTCCAAACGAGGGCACCACTACCGGCCAGCTCCTCCTCCCTCCTAAGGCAACATAGCAGCAAGGAGGAGCGCCCACACGATAGAGTCACAGAGGGCACTGGCCAACGCTATAAATAGTCGTCGATCCCAGTCTTTTCCCAGACAGCCACCTGCGCCTCACCTCGCTGTTCGGTGGCCGCCGCAATACCAGCGATCTTGCCGAACACGAGAGCCTGGATGAGCCCGTTGCCGCTCATATAGGCTGCACCTCCTCGCGAGGAAAAACCCTCGGTGCAGCCTCCAGCCGCGTAGAGCCCGTCGATAAGCGTGCCGTCTTCGCGAAGGACGTGGCCGGCGACGTCCGTGGCCACGCCACCTTGGGTGTGGCGAATCTCCCCGGTAAGCTTCACGGCATAATAGGGTCCTTCGAAGGTGGCGGGGAGATGGGCGCGGTTGAACTTGTCCATGCCGACCTCCAAGGCCTTCTGGTAATCGGTCACCGTGCGCTCGAATTTATCGCGGCTAATGCCGATGAGATCGGCCAGCTCGCCGGCGGATGGGGCGACAGCGACGATGCCCGCCTCCTCCCATTCGGGGTACTTTCGGCTCAGCTCGCGCTGGACGTCGGTGAACACAAGGTAGCCGATGCCGTCTGGCTGGGCGAGCACGTGGGGCGACATTTCGGAGTAGCCGCCGTACTCGTTCATGAAGCGATTGCCATCACGATTGACGATGATGCCGCCGTTGTTGGCGACACCCTGTTCCAGTGTCTTGTCGTTGTCGACTCCGTGAAAAGCGTGGCCCTGGTAAGCCCCCATGTTCTGCAGGCTGGCGCCGAGCTCCTCGCCCCACAGGATGCCCTCGCCCGTCGCTCCCGGCGCCACCACCTTGACCGCCCCCGTCGCCTCCGGGCAGTAGCGCTCGAGCATGTCAGGGTTGTTGGCGAAGCCGCTCGTGGCGAGGACGGTGTTGCCGGCGAAGATTGCGATGTCCTCTGAGCCCTTTTTGCCCCAGGCCCCGACAACGACGTCGGCCTCGTCCTCAAGAATGAGGCCCATTATCTCGCAGGAGAGCATGGGCTCAATGGCAGCCTCGGCCTCAAGGCTCGCGATCAGCGCGTCCATGAGACCTTCTCCCTCGCCGTCGGTAGTGTGCATACGATAGGCCGTCTGACCGAAGTACAGCGCATCATCCACCGTCCAGACAGCACCGAAGCCTTCAGTCCATTCCACGATGTCGCGAGAGTGCTCCACAGCCGTATACACCAAGTCGGGCCGCACGCTGTAATTGCTCGGCCGCATGATGTCCATGGCGCAGGCGCCGATGCTGTCGCTGTCTTCCTTTTCCTTCTGCTGCGCGGTGCCTACGGCCGGGATCTTGCCGCTTGAGAGGGCGGTCGCTCCTCCAAACATCGACGTTTTCTCGCAGATGGCCACACGCGCTCCCTCTTCAGCGGCGGCCAGAGCCGCGCACACCCCTGCTCCCCCGCCGCCGATGACGAGCACATCAGTCTCGACAGGAATTCGATCGGATACCTCACTTGTGCGCTTGGCAAATTGATAAACCTTTTCTGTGCCATTGGCGTTTCCGGCGTCGCTCAATGGGGAAGACGGCGCGCACCCCGTGGCCAGACCGCTAGAGGCAGCCACGATGGAACCAAGTGCGAAGCCCTTCAACATCTGTCTGCGGGTCATATTGGACATGATATTTCCTCTCTCTCGAAACGGGCCCTCCGCCCGTCGTTGGCACGACTATAGAGTCCGACCCGATCCGTTGAAAAGAAACAATCCCAGCCGTCCATCCGCAAACAGAAGCGTTGCGCATAGCGTAACCCCTGATCAAATTCGTGAAACCCTTCTTGAGCACCACAGATAACTCGCATCGTCGGTGAGGGGGCTTGCAAGGCGCGCTTCCAGGGCCTATAGTGGCCCCTTCGGAACGCAGCGCCCAAAGCCGCGCTGCACGCCATGGCCTAAGGGAGGAGGACCATGACCATGTTTCGGTTGAGCGACGAGCAGCGACGCTACTTCTACACCCTCTGCTCGGACGGTAATATCACGCGCGCCGCCCAGCGTCTCTTTCTTTCGAGGCAGGGGCTCTCGCGCAGCATGCGCGAGCTTGAGAAATCCCTGGGAACCTCACTGTTCGTCCGCGGGAAACGAGGCGTGACCCTTACCAGCGCCGGCCGCATCCTGCTTCGCCATTTGCGAGAGGAGGATCGTGCCTGGGAGAACTGCATGACCGCGCTCCGCGTCATCGAGGGCGAACCCGAACTCGTGCGCGTGGGGCTTCTCAGCATGTTCGTGGGCTACGAGCAGAAGCGCCGGCTCCTCTCCCGTTTCGAGCGCAACGGCGAACTTCGCATCGAAATTGTCGACGGGGATCACGACGTGTTCTGGGAGGCCATAGCCGCTGGCAATATGGAGTGCGCGGTCACCATCCGGCCGCCCGATCATCTCGGCATCCCCTGCGTCGACCTCGGCAAGGGGGCGATCGAGGTGCTGCTGAGCCGCGATGATCCCCTAGCGCAAAAGCAAACCGTTGATTTCACGCAAGATTTGCGTGGCAAGACCGTGGTGCAGACAAGCCCCTACAAGGGCCGTCTCTACGAGGCCGTCTTTCGCAGCCATGGCATCCTAAGTGAACCTATCCTCCATGACCGAAACCTCATGCTGGCCCAGGTATCAGCCCGACATCACTGTTTTATCATCCAAGCCGAGTACGCCGCCGACCTCGTGAACGACGAGGTGTGCCGCCGTCCGCTCGTCAATGTCCCCTTCGAAATGAGTTCCGTGCTCGTCCTGCGTCCCGACCTAAGCCCGTTGGCCTTGGAAGTCGCGAGGGCAATCGCTGCCCCTTATTCCGTATCGCCCACGTAAGGGGCGAGCACGGCGGTGAGGACCTTCAGGTGGGCCTTGCTGCGGTTCAGGCAGGGGACGTAGATGAAGGCCTCGTCGTCGGAGCGCTGGCGGTGGGCGCTTCTTCACCACTGTCGACAGCCTAAGAATGAACGCCAAATCGCAGATTCTCGACGTGAACGACCCGCCCATCACCAACATGTACGCTGTCAGTTACGATGCCGGCGGCATGCGCCCGTAAAAAGAGGCGCTCCGCAGAGCGCCTCTCAGAGGGAGGGTACCTTGCCGAGCGCGATTACAGCCGCGTCTCCACCGCGTGCAGAACGGCCGTGCGACCCGAGTAGATATTGTGGGCGCCGCACGATCCAGAGATGTTCATCGTATAGACGTTCGCCCAGATCATCGCGCCTTCGACGCCAACAGCATAGAGGCCGGCGATGGGTTCTGCCTGCTCGTCGACCACATTGAAGTTGCGGTCGGTCTTCAAAGACCCCATGGTCTTTCCCAGGCTGCTCTTGATCTCTACGGCATACACCGTGCCCTCCATCGAGAGCGGGCGCATGAACTCCGAGGCTTTGCCGAAATCGGAGTCGTCGCCGGCCTCGCAGCAACCGTTGTAGCTCTCAAGCGTCTCGCTGAGAATCTCGGCATCGGCTCCAATCGACGAGGCAAGGTCTTTCCAGTTCGACGCCTTGAAGATGATTCCCTTGGCCTGGCCGTCCTCCAGCTCCTTGAGTCCCTGAGCGTCGCCGGCAACATAGTCGTTCATCATGGCTTCGTCCATGAGGATGAATGCCTGCTTGCACATGCGGATGGGGTTGGCCGTAATCATATGGTTCGCCAGGGACAAGTCCTCGTTGACGAAGCGCTCTCCCCGCTCGTTCACCCACAGCACCCAGGGAATGTTGGCCAGGGAGTTCATGACCGAGCAGAAATAGCCGCCCTCGAAGAACGCGGGCAGATCGGGGACCGTCGTGCCGCCGAGCATGCCCATATTCGAAGTATTGCTGGCGCCTCCAACGGCGATGGCCATATCATGGCCCGAGCCGTCGCAGCCCATGGTCGTGGGGATGCAGTTCTCCTCGGTGTACCCGAACTCGGCGAGCAAATCGAGACGCTCGGCGTAGCCGCCCGTGGCCAAGATAACCGCGCGCGTATTGACCTGGACAACGGTTCCGTCGGCCTTCGTCGCGAACAGACCGACAACAGAGCCGCCCTCATCGCAGATGAGCTCGTCGGCATGGGTGTCGAAGAGGAACTCCACCCCTTCGCCGACGGCCGTCTCGTTCATGGGCACGATATAGCTCTCGGCGCCCGTGCCGGTCTCGAACCAGTGGAAAATCGGTTGGAAGCCCACATAGTTGTCGACCTTGCCGAAGCGCACGCCCTTGGACACAAGCCAGTCGATATCCTCACCCGATGCCTTCACCAAATCTCGGAGCACCAAGCCGCTGTTGCGGTACTGGTTCTGCTCAAGCTCGGTACGAATCATCTCGCCCATGGACACTGTGATGTTTTGATCTTTCTGAATCTGGGAATTCACGGCGAACAGGCCCTCGACGCCGCCCGCTGCGCCGCCGGCGATGCTCTTCGCCTCGATGCAGATAACCGATGCGCCCGATTCGGCTGCCTGAACACAAGCGGCAAGGCCTGAGCAGCCAGCGCCTACAACGGCAATGTCAAATTCGAGCGTCTCGTCCGGCACCGGCGCTTCCGACTGGTCGCTTCCCGTGGCGGAAAGCTCGGCTTGCTTCCCATCGTCCTTCGGCGCGCAGCCGCTCATCGCCACGGCGCCCGTGGCAAGGATGGCTCCCATACCGCCAATAAAAGCCCTTCTCGTTACCTTCTCCATTTCCCGCTCCTTTCGAGATGCGCCAACTTCTGTTGACTCGTTGCATTCTAGGAAGGAGGAAAACGAAAAACAATGTCAATATAGACACTCATTTGCTCAATAGTTATGGCTGTTCAAAAACATTTTTTGGTTTTAAGAATGACGGTTTTTGTTAAAACGACTCAAGTAATGTAGCGTGATTGCGCTTGAGGTTGTAGTACATCCGCGAGTGCCATGCCCTCAGAATCATCACCGCCTCATCTGTGCCAGGGTTGTGCGCGGGAATCGTAATGGCATCCAAAGCGGGCAAGGCCCGATCGAGCGTTCGCTGGCCTTTGGCCGTAAGGCCGACCAGCACCGAGCGACTGTCGAAGGGATTGGGCATCTCTTTTGCCAGGTGCGCCTCGCAAAGCCGCCGCTTGCTCAGCGACACATGGCTGCGCGGCGACAGGAGCCTGTCTGATATATCCTGTATGCGCAAACTGGGAACCCCGGAAAGCACATGGAGCACGCGGAACTCGTTGAACGCCAAGCCACACTCTTTTTTGACGCAGGCCCGCCACCGCTCCAATATGGCTCTCGTGAAGAGAGTGAACTCAATGCCCTGACCGTCTTTCGGCACGCGCCTCAACTCGACATCAGTCTCATGCCCACGCAGGATGTCGAGGTTGCCGCCTATGCCCGTGCTGAGATAGTGATTGTACTCGACATCGGGCAACGACTCCTGCGCCACCCCCTTCGAGAAGGCGAAGAGGTCGCGGCAGCATTCCTCAGCCAGCAAGCGACCCTTCTCGGTAAGGGAGAGTCTCGCCCGCCTCCTGTCCTCATCGCTGCTTTCCGCCGCGAGAAGAGACCGGTCGATCAACGGGGGGACCATATGCCAAAGTGTGCTCGTTTTCAGCATGAGGAAGTCGGAGAGCTGATTGAAGCCAAGGGGCGTCTCGGCCTCCCACAGACATAAGAGCAGCTCGTATTCTGTCACCGACAGACCGAAACGAGCCCGGCAGAACAGACTGCTGTACCTCGATAGCTCCGTATAAATTGCGGCAAGCTGAGCGGAGAAGCCTATGGTTTCGCCCGCGCTGTAATCATCCACGCTTTGCCCTCCTGCTATGACTTACAAAGCGCTCAAGCCTCATCTCCCACGTAGGGAGCGAGGATATGAGTGAGCACCTTGAGGTGCGCCCGGGATTTGTTCAGGCAGGGAACGTACACGAAAGGCTCGTCGGCCTCAAGCTGGCGGTGGTCGCCGCGGCGAAAATCCTCCGCCGCGCGCTTCATGCGCACGGTCTTCGCGATGTCGCGGTGGGCTTCCAAGTGCGCGTCGCAGTGAGCCGCCCGCTTGCCGGTGTTCTCCAAGGCGCCGGGCTCCTCGTCGGCATCCACCAGCTCGCCAGCGAGCGCCGCGCGGTAGATGGGCTCCAGCTCCTGCGGCACGTCGTAGAGCGTCTCCAGGCAGTCCACCGCGAAATTCGGGCACACCACGTACAGGCGGCTGCCCGGCTCGGCAGCCTGGGCCAAGCGTACGAGCGTGGGGCGCGTGAAGGGCGAAAGCCACGTGCGCCCCTTATCGAAGCGGCTCTGGTAGCTGATGGTCCAGCTCCGGCGGTCAAGCCCTAACTCTCCGGCTATGGCCAAACTCGTGGCCCCGGTCTGCAGCTCGTAGGTATCCCCCGCCTCGATATCCTTCAACGGGATGGAGTGGAACGAGAACAAAAGACGGTCGCCGGCCTCTTCAGAGAAGCCCGCATTGCGGATGGACGCGGCGATGGCGCGCACGTAGACGGAGTCCTCGCCGTAGCCGTCGATAAACCGCACGCGGCCCTTGAAGCGCGCCCGGCGCACGGCCTTCTTCGCAGCGTCGCTCACCGAACCGGTGGTGGAGAAGGCCGACTGCGGGTACATGGGCAGCACCACAAGCTCCGTGCAACCTGCCTCCTTGAGCTCTTTTACCGCATGCTTGATGCCGGGCTTGCCGTAGCTCATGCCCGTGCGCACCACCACGGGCAGCCCCGCCCTAGCGTAGTACTCGTTCAGACCGCGCTCGAGCGACTCGGTGGTCGCGATGAGCGGCGAGCCTTCGGCTGTCCAGATACTCTCGTATTTTACCGCCGAGGCGCGCGAGCGCTTGCGCAGGATGGTCGTATGCAGCAGCGTCCACCACACCGGGCGCGGCATGGGGCAGATGCGCGGATCCATGAGGAACTGCGAGAGGTACTTCTTCACGGCCTTTCTCGTGGGAGCCTCGGGCGTTCCCGTGTTCGCAATGATGATGCCCACCTTGCGCGGGGCGGCGGCCTGCTTCCTACTCATCGGGTACCTCTCCTTCCACGGAAGGGACGGGCGACGTTGCCATGAGCTCGGCCACCTCGCGCCCCGCCTCGGTCTTGCCCAGCGAGCGCGCGGCCAGCGAATCGAGCGCTTCCTGCAGGTCGCGCGGCAGATTGTCGGCGAAGGCCATGGGCTCGCCGGTCGTCGGGTGCTCGAAGGCGATGCTGTAGGAGTGTAGGAACTGGCGGCGCAGCCCCAGCTGGGCCCGGGCGTCGCGGGGGCCGTGGGCGTTGTACACCGGATCGCCCACGATTGGATGGCGCGTGTACTGCATGTGCACGCGGATCTGGTGGGTGCGGCCCGTGAAAAGCTTGCACTCGATGAGGCTGTAGCCGTCGTCCTTGGGGCCTGCCTCGAAGCGCTCGAGCACGCGAAACGTCGTGATGGCCTCCCGGGCGCTCGGCACGTCGCGCACGGCCATGCGGCACCGCTCGTCGGCGGAGCGCGCGATGGGCGCGTCGATCATGCCGGTGTCGTGGGCCATGATGCCGTGAACGAGCGCGATGTAGTGGCGGTCGACGGCGCGATCCTGAATTTGCGCCATGAGCTCGCGCCCGGCCTCATCGGTCTTGGCCGCCAGCATGAGGCCCGAGGTGTCGCGGTCGAGCCGGTGCACGATGCCGAGCCGGTCGGCCTCCTCGCCCTGCACGTTGCAGAGGTTGTCCTCGCCGCAGTGCCAGATAAGCGCATTGACCAGCGTGCCGTGGGCATGATCGACGGAGGGGTGGCAGACGAGCCCGATCTGCTTCGAGAGCACGAGCATGTCCTCGTCTTCGAAGCGCACATCCAAGTCGATGGGCTCGCCGTAGACCACCACGGACTCCGGCTCGTCGTCCACCTCGTAGACGATGGTGTCCCCCGCCGCCACGGCATGCTTTTTAGAAACCGTGGCGCCGTTCACGAAGACGCGGCCTTCCTCGATGGCGCGCGCGGCGGCCGAGCGGGAAGCGTAGAGCCCCCGGGCGGCGCACAGGGCATCCAGGCGGCATCCAGCGTCCTCGGTGGCGACGATATGGCAAAGCGAGCGTGACATGGCATCCATTCTATCGACGTCCTGCCAGAGGGTCATCCCCCGAACAGGTTACTTCTCCTCCGATGCGACCTCCTTCGCGGGCGCATCCTTCCTCATGGACCAAAGCATCCCCGCGAAGAACAGCACGAACCCGCAGGTAACCCCGATGTCGGCAACGTTGAACGTAGGGAAGCTGATAAACACCGTGTCGATGAAATCGACCACGTAGCCCAACGTGAAGCGGTCGAGCGCGTTGCCCAAGCCGCCGGCCACAATCAGCGCGATCCCCACCGTCTCCATAACGCCGGCGCGCTTGCCGGCCGTGAACAAATACACCGTGAGCGCGACGCAGACGAGCACCGACATCACTCCGAGGGCGAAGGTCGATTCATCGAACATACCCCAGGCGGCACCGGTGTTGTGCACCAGGCGGAACTGCACCAGACCAAGAAAGGGATCGGCCACCACCTGGCCCACGGAGAAGCTGTTGAAGTAAGCTTTCGTGGCGATGTCGAGGACAAGCCACAGAGCGGCAAGAGGAACGAAGATGGCGGCGTTGCGCTTGCGCCGGCTGGGAAGCCTCTCCTCCACGGCAGAGGCCTCCCCTGGCTCTTTCTCGATGGTTAACGTCTCGGGAGCGGCCACTTACTCGGTCCCGCCCTCGATGGCGTCCAGCGCATCCCCGCAGCGCTCGCACACGTCCGGATGACGCGGGTTGCCACCGAGCTCGCAGATGTTCCAGCAGCGCGGGCACTTCTCGCCCTCGGCCACCGCGACCGCCGCCGTGATCTCGTCGCCGTCGCCTTCCACAAACTGCACCGAGGCCACTATGAACAGCTCCTCGAAGACCGACGGGTCGAAGGAGCCGGCCGTGGCCACTAGGGCCGCCGGCGCCGTCACGATAAGCGATGCCTCCTGGCTCTTGCCGATGATCTTCTCGTTTCGGGCCTCTTCCAGCGCCTTGGTGACCACCTCGCGGACGGCCATCATCTCCTCCATGGTCGCCACTTGCGCGCCGGCGTCGGCGGGAAGGGCGGGCACGAAGTCGCGCGCGGTGGGCCAGCCAGCCAGCTGCACCGAGGCCTCGCGGCCCTCTATGTCCCTGAAGGCCGGCGGGTAGCACTCCCACACCTCGTCGGTAGTGAACGACAGGATGGGCGCCATGACGCGCACGAGCACCTCCAGGATGTTCATGAGCACGGTCTGCACGGCCCGGCGTCGCGGCGAGGCCGGCGCCTCAGCGTACAGGCGATCCTTGGTGACGTCCATGTACACGGCGGAGATGTCGTTCACATAATCGTACAGGGCCCGGTAGACACTGTTGAAGCGGTAGGACTCGTAAGCGGCCTCCACGTCGGCGAGCAGCTGCGAGAGGCGCACCATCGCCCACTGGTCGAGCGGCTCCAGCGCGTCCCAGTCCCCCACGAAGTCGTCCGGCGTGAAGTCGTTCAGGTTGCCGAGCAG
The DNA here is from genome assembly GCF_000478885.1 of Adlercreutzia equolifaciens DSM 19450. NCBI lineage: Bacteria > Bacillati > Actinomycetota > Coriobacteriia > Eggerthellales > Eggerthellaceae > Adlercreutzia > Adlercreutzia equolifaciens. The sequence continues at coordinate 1,306,554 of NC_022567.1, read as the reverse complement.
GAAGCGGAAGGTATTGCGGAAGCGACGGTAGGCGTCGGAGACCTGCTTCAGGATGTTCTCGGAGATGGACACGTCCTGGGAGTAATCGCAGGAGGACACCCAGAGGCGCAGCACATCGGCGCCGAACTTGCTGCACATCTCCTCCGGATCGATGCCGTTGCCGAGCGACTTCGACATCTTGCGACCCTCTTCGTCCACGGTGAACCCGCAGTGCATGACCGACCTGTACGGCGGCACGCCGTAGGCGCCGATGGAGGTGAGCAGCGACGACTGGAACCAGCCGCGGTGCTGGTCGGAGCCCTCCAGGTACATGTCGGCCGGGAAGGTGAGCCCATCAGCTTCGGCACGGTGGCGGCAGACGCTCGTGTGCGAGACGCCGGACTCCCACCACACGTCCAGGATGTCCTTCTCGGGGATGAGCTCGGTACCCCCGCACACCTCGCACTTGGTGCCGCGCGGCAGATAATCGCTTGGCGCCTCGGTGAACCAGGCGTCGGCGCCCTTGGTGTTGAACAGCTCGATCACCGCGTCGAAGGTCTCGGCCGTGGCCACCGTGTTGCCGCACTTGGCGCACTTGAACACGGGAATGGGCACGCCCCAGCTTCGCTGGCGGGAGATGCACCAGTCGGGACGGTCGGCCACCATGGCGCCGATGCGGTTCTTGGCCCAGGCGGGAATCCACTCCACCTCCGAGTTGATGGCGCGCAGGGCGTCCTCGCGCAGGGCGTTCTTGTCCATGGAGACGAACCACTGGTCCGTGGCGCGGAAGATGACCGGCTCGCGGCAGCGCCAGCAGTGCGGGTAGGAGTGGTTGATCTTCTTCTCGGCCACGAGTGTGCCCTGCTCGCGCAGCCAGTCGATGATGACGGGATTGGCCTCGTCGGTGGAAAGGCCGGCAAACTGCCCCGCCTCGCCGGTGAACACGCCGTTGTCGTCCACGGGCATGAGCATGGGAATGTCGAACTCGAGCGCGACGAGGTAGTCGTCCTGGCCGTGGCCGGGGGCCGTGTGCACGGCGCCGGTGCCCGTATCCAAGGTGACATGATCGCCGTAGATGACCGTGCCCTTGATGTCGCGGCGCACGGGGGCGGTGTAGGTGAGGCCGAACAGCTGCTTGCCCGTCAGCGTCACCGGCTCGCCGTCGGCACCGCGGACGAAGTCGTAGTCTTCCCAGCCGGCCACCTCGGCCACCGTTTCCACGAGCTCCTTGGCCATGATGAGGTTGTCGCCGCCGACGGTGACCATGACGTAGTCGGCGTCAGGCGCCAGCGACACCGCCGTGTTCGCAGGAAGCGTCCAGGGGGTCGTCGTCCAGATGAGCAGATAGGCGGCGCCTTCGGCTCCGGAGGCCTCGAACACGCCGGGCATCGCATCCAGCTTGAACTTCACGTAAATGGAGGGCGACACCTCGTCGCCGTACTCGATCTCCGCCTCGGCGAGCGCCGTGTGGCAGTGGGTGCACCAATGGATGGGCTTGCGGCCGCGGTAGACCGAGCCCTTCAGGTACAGATCCTTGAAGATCTCCACGTTGCCGGCCTCATAGTTCGGAATGAACGTGAGGTAGGGATGCTCCCAGTCGGCGTTCACGCCAAGCCGCTTGAAGCCGTTCCTCTGGATATCGACGTACTTCTCCGCCCACTCGCGGCAGCGCTGGCGCAGCTCTACCTGGGAGATCTCGGCCATCTTCTCGGGCCCGAGCGTCACTTCCACCATATGCTCGATGGGCTGTCCGTGGCAGTCCCAACCGGGGATGTAGGGGGTGAAGTACCCGCGCTGGGCGTGGCTTTTAACGACGAAGTCCTTGAGGATCTTGTTGAAGGCGTGACCGATGTGAATGGGGCCGTTGGCATAAGGAGGGCCGTCGTGCAGCACGAAGGGCTTGCCGTCGGCGTTCTTCTCCAGCACACGGCGGTAGATGTCCATTTCCTGCCACTGGGCGAGCCGCTCGGGCTCGCGGGCCGGCAGGTTCCCCCGCATGGGGAAATCGGTCTCGGGCAGGTTCATGGTGTCCTTGTAGCTGTTCGACACAGTTCGTCCCTCTTCCACGTCTCGGGTTCCTCTATATCACGGCCGTCGAAGTGCGACGGCGGCGCCTGTGAGCGTATCTTGCAAAGTATACGGCAAGGGGGCGCGACGCGGGCAATGGTTACAACTTTTTCTCAGGAAAGGCTTCATTAGCCGCAGCAGGTGCAATGGGCCCGATTTGCGTTAGAATATCGGATGCGCAGCAGCGTGCCGCAAAATGCAGCCCCCTACCCGATAAGGAGCCCTCCATGGCCTTCGCCATCGTCACCGATTCCTCCTCCAATCTCACTGAGGAGGTTATCGACCAGTTCGACCTGCATATCCTTCCGCTCACGTTCATGGTGGATGGCGAGGAGCATCACAGTTACCTCAAGGGACAGAAGACCGATCTTAAGCAGTTCTACACCATGATGCGCGAGGGCAAGGTCATCACGACGTCACTGCCGAATCTGAAGGACTCCCGCGAGCTGCTGGAGGGGCTTCTTGCCTCGGGCCAGGATGTGCTCTACATCGGGTTCTCCAGCGGGCTTTCCGGCACCTACCAGGCCATTGACCTTCTGCTGGCCGAGCTTGCCGACGCCTACCCGGACCGCACGGTGCTCGCGGTGGACACCCTGGCCGCCTCCATGGGCGAAGGGCTGCTCGTCTGGTACGCCGCCAAGATGCGCGAGGAGGGTGCGTCCATCACCGAGGTTCGCGACTGGCTGGAGGCCAACAAGCTGCATCTGGCCCACTGGTTCACCGTGGACGACCTCATGTTCCTGTTCCGCGGCGGCCGCGTCTCCCGCACGAGCGCCTGGGCCGGCACCCTTCTGAACATCAAGCCGGTCATGCACGTGGACGACGAGGGCCACCTCATTCCGCTAGAGAAGGTGCGCGGGCGCAAGAAGTCGCTGAAGGCGCTGGTCGATCATATGGAGCAGACGGCCACCTCTCCCGTGGCGGATCAGACCGTGTTCATCAGCCACGGCGACTGCATCGAGGACGCCGAGTACGTGGCCGACCTCGTGAGGGAGCGCTTCGGCGTCACCGACATCCTCATCAACTACGTGGATCCGGTCATCGGCGCCCATTCCGGCCCCGGCACCATGGCCCTGTTCTTCCTGGCCAGTGAACGATAGCGACGCTTACCTGCCGCCGTGGGAGGGCCCGGCCATCCTGTTGGTGGATCTGGACGCCTTCTTCGCCTCCGTCGAGCAGCTTGACCACCCGGCCTGGCGGGGCAAGCCCGTCATCGTCGGCGGCGATGCGGACGCCCACGGGGTCGTCTCCACCTGCTCCTACGAGGCCCGCGCCTTCGGAGTGCGCAGCGCCATGGCCTCGTCGCTAGCACGAGCGCTGTGTCCCGAAGCCATTTGGACGCATGGCCATTTCCACCGCTACCGCGAGGTGTCCGCCGCCATCATGGCCATCCTGCGAGACGAGACGCCCCACGTGCAACAGGTCTCCATCGACGAGGCCTTTATGGACGTCACCCCCACTGCCGTGAACACCGAGCACCCGGTTCTCGTGGCCCAGCGCATCCAGGAGCGCGTGGCCGCCCTCGGCGTCACCTGCTCCATCGGCGTGGGCACCTCCAAGTCCGTGGCGAAAATCGCCTCGGACCGCGACAAGCCCCGGGGCCTTACCGTGGTTTTCCCCGGCACGGAGGCGGCCTTCCTGGAAAAGCTGCCCGTGCGCACGCTCTCCGGCGTGGGGGCAGCCGCCGAGAGGACGCTCCTTTCCCACGGTGTGCGCACCTTGGGAGCCATGGGCCGGGCCGACGGCGCCCTTCTGCGGAAGATCTTCGGGAAGAACGGCGAGATGATGCGCGATCGGGCCTTAGGGCGCGACCGATCCGAGGTGGCTGAGGACGACGAAGTGAAGTCGGTCTCCAACGAGGTGACCTACGCCCATGATCTGGAGACGCGCGAGGACATTATGGCGGCGCTTTCCACCATTTCGGCGAAGGTGGGGCGTCGCCTGCGCCGCAAGGGCCTCAAGGGCCGCACGGTAGCGGTGAAGATGCGCTACGACAACCGCACGACCCGCTCGGCCCAGTGCTCGCTGGCCGCCCCCACCGACGATGACATCGCGTTCGCCCCGGTGGTGCACCGCCTGGCGGAGGAGCTGTGGGCTCCGGGCATGAAGGTGCGCCTGCTCGGTGTGGCCGTGACCCATTTCGAGGAGGACGGCGCCCCGGTGCAGGAAGCGCTTTTCGACGCTGCCGTCCTTGGGGGCGATGACAACGCAGACGCGGTTGAAAGCGAGGCGCTCATCCGCGACGAGGAGAAGCGCCGCAGCCTTTTGGCCGCCACCGACGCTTTGCAGGAGCGCTTCGGCGACGGCACCGTGCGCTTCGGCTTCGAGCTGCGCCAATCCGGCAACACCACCGGCTCCTCCTCGAAAAACGTCGAGGACTACAAGTAGCTCCCTACCAGCGGGCCCATCATGTTCTCGAGTTTTTCGAAAACTCACGAGCAAATGCCACTTCGAGCCCGTTTTGGCACCCCGGGATGCCAGTTGAAGCCCGTAATGGCACGAAATGCCATTTGAGGCCCGAAATGGCCATGGGTGGATTACCATTTCGGGGTCGAAGTGGCATTCACTCATCCCCAAAACGAAAAATTTCCGCTAAAACAGGGCCACGCGAGACATCACTGGCGGAAAGTACACGAGCGGAACAAGTGAAAAGAGGAGCGATTATGGCGCTGGTTTTGGCGATCGACATACGGAACACGCGGACGCGGATCGGGCTGGCAGTTGATGGACGACTCGTCTCCCAGTGGGCCGTTCCCACAGATTCCGCCGAGACAGCCGACGGCGCCGTGGCCTGCGTTCTCGGCTTCTTCGACGCCCTCGCCCGCAATCTCGCGCCCATCGAAAAGGACGCGCCCGACGCCATCGACCTGCCCGAGAGCGCTCCTTTGGCCGACGGGGCCATCATCGCCTCGGTCATCCCTGCCCTCACCGGCGTGTGGTCCGATGCGGCGCGGCGCCTCACGGACGCGCGCCCGCTCACCGTAGGCCCAGGTCTTAAGACGGGGCTGAAGATGAACTTCTCCGATCCCACGGCCGTGGGCGCCGACCGCGTCGCCGAGATGGTGGGCGCCAAGAGCACCTACGGCGCGCCGGCCCTCGTCATCGACCTGGGCACCTCCACCACCTTCGAACTTTTGGACGAGGCGGGCGCCTTCCGCGGCGGTATCATCGCCCCGGGCATGAAGCTCGGCGCCCAGGCGCTGGCCCGCGGAGCCGCCCAGCTGGCCGCCGTGGAACTTAGGGCCCCCAAATCGCTGCTCGGCCGCACCACGGCCGAGGCCATGCAGGCGGGCATCGTCATGGGAGAGGTGGCCCGCATCGACGGACTCATCGACATGATCTGGGCCGATTGCGGCTATACCACGCCGGTCGTTCTCGTGGGCCAGCACGCCGAAGCCATAGCCGCCCTCATGACCCACGCCGTCACCGTCGACCAAACCCTCGCCCTCCGCGGCCTTCTGGAGCTTTACGCGGCCAATACGCGACGTTAGTTGAATTTGAAAATCTTCTGGGCGATCTGATAGCCCTTGAGTCCGATCTTCTCACCGGCCTCGGTGGGCAGGTTCGTGGCCAGATTCAGCGCGTTCGAGCGCACCCGGCGGTAGAGCGACGGGTTCTGCTCCTTCAGGTAGGCCCAGATATCCTTCAGATCCCGCTCGTCGGCCTCTCCCCCGCGCATGCGCAGAAACACCGAGCAGATGCACATCATCATGGAAATATAGTTTCGCAGATAGTGGCGCAGATGACGATTGCGCACAGCCTGCGGATCCACGTTGTCGATCATCTGCCGCGTGACGCGCAGCTGCTGGTCCATGCGACCCATCATGACCTTCTCGTTGACCGACTGGTCCTCGCGGCCGATGAAGTAATGGTAGGCGTCCACGTTGAAGTAGCGCATGGTGCGCACGTAGACCAAAGGCTCGTAGACGAAGATGTTGTCCACGTAGAAGGTGTGTTCGGGCAGGGTCAGCTTCATCTTGCGCAGCATCTCGGTGCGATAGTACACCGAGTGCATGAGCAGGTACTGGCTCGGCAGGAAGGTGCCCACCTCGTCCCAGCCGAACTCATAGCCCTCCGGCAGCACGTTGCCGTAGCCCATGACCTTCTGCTCGCCTTCGTCCACCTTGTCGTAGACGTAGTTGGCCACCACCATGTCGCAGGGCACCGGCGCGTCCAGCTGGCTGCGCAGGTACACCATGAGCGGGAACATGGCCGCCGGATCGAGCCAGTCGTCGGAGTCGACCACTTTGAAGTAGAAGCCCGTCGCATGGGCGAGCCCCGTGTTCACCGCGCCGCCGTGGCCCTTGTTGGGCTGATGGATGGCGCGGACGATGTCGGGGTGCTCGTTCTGCCAGCGGTCGCAGATGGCCGCCGTGTCGTCCTTGGTCGAGCCGTCGTCCACGAGCAGGATCTCGATGTCCTCGCCGCAGGCGAGCAGCGTCTCCACGCAGTGATCCATGTAGGCTGCCGAGTTGTAGCAGGGCACAGCGAACGTGATGGTCTTCAAAAGCGCCTCCTTCGTCGGGGTCTCGGTGCGCGGGCGTGCTGCCTCGCGCGGCGGCCTAGGCGTCGGCCGTCTCCGTCAGGATCTTCTCGGACGCGGCCAGCGCGTCGGCGACCACCTTGTCCATGTTGAAATAGCGGTACTCGGCCAAACGACCCAGCGGATGGAAGTTCGGCAGCGCGTCGGTCAGGCGGCGGTAGCGCGCATAGAGCGCGTCGTTGTCGTCGTTGATGATGGCGTAGTAGGGAATCTGCGTCGCCGGATCCTCGTAGGCCCGGGAGTACTCGCGCATGATGGTGGTCTTGTCGCCGGTCTGCTCCGTGAGCCACTTGAACTCCGTGACGCGAGTGTAGTCCTCGGTCACCGTGTAGTTCACGGTGCCGCAGGGCAGGTGATAGGTCTCGTCGAAGGTCTCGTAGACGAAATCGAGGGAGCGGTAGGGCAAACGGCCGAAGCGCCCCAGGAACAGCTCGTCAAGCGGACCGGTGTAGACGATGGGGCCTGCGAACGGCACGCCCTTGATGTGGATGGCCTCCAGGGGGGCATCCTCCTCGCGGCCGGCGAAGACGAGATCGAACACACTCTCCGCCTCGGTGCTCAGGCAGACGGTGATCTTCTCGTGGCCGAGCAGGTTCTCGAACAGGCGCGTGTAGCCATCGACCGGCATCCCCTGGAAGGCGTCCTGGAAGTAGCGGTTGTCCCGGGAGATGAACACGGGCACGCGCGCGGTCACCGAGGGATCCACTTCCTCGGGAGTGAGGCCCCATTGCTTCTGGGTGTAGTAGAGGAATACGTTCTGGTAGACGAAGTCCGCCACCTCCTGAAGCTCCGGATCCTCCTGGGCGCGCAGCTCGTTGATGGTGACCTTGCGCTCGTCGCCGAAGGTGTCGACGAGCTTCTCGATGAGCCGGGCTGCCTTCTCGTCGCCGAAGGCGATTTCCATAGAGTTCTTGTTGAAGGGCACGGGCATGTAGGTGCCGTACCAATCGGCGAGCACCCGGTGCTGGTAGCTCGACCACTCGGTGAAGCGGGCAAGATAGTCGTAGGCGCGCTGATCGTTGGTATGGAAGATGTGCGGCCCGTAGCGGTGCACGAGCACCCCGGCCTCGTCGTACTCGTCGTACATGTTGCCGGCGATGTGCGCGCGCTTCTCGATGACGAGCACGCGAAGACCGCCCTCTTCGGCAAGCTGCCGGGCACTGACAGCCCCGGCAAAACCGGAGCCGACAACGACGGCGTCGTAGTCTTCGATGGCGATATCGCGGAAATCGGCGTAATTAACGGCCATAACGGGTTCTCTCCCTCGTACTCGTTGATGCGAATGGGGCGCCGGCGCTCGGGCGGCGTCGTTCGGAGGATATTGTACCCAGCCCGCATCCGATGGCCTCCAAACCCCATACAAACCGAATAAATGAACCTGCCGCGCGGTCGCGCCGTGCGGGGCGGCGGCCCGTGCTCTATCATGAGGGCAGGATACCCGTGAGAAAGGACGTTCCCGTGAGCCAGTTCCTCGATTCCATGATCGCCCGCGCGAAGGCCGACAAGAAGACCATCGTGCTTCCCGAGGGCAACGACATCCGCACCCTCAAGGCCGCCGAGGCGATTCTCGCCGAGGGCATCGCCGACCTCATCGTCTTGGGCGACGCCGACGACATCGCCGCTGCCGGCTGCAACTTGGAGGGCGCCCGCATCGTCGACTTCCGCACCTCCGAGCTGCGCGAGCCCTATGCCGAGAAGCTGGCCGAGCTGCGCGCGGCGAAGGGCATGACGCTCGAGCAAGCCCTCGAGCTTATGGACAACGAGCTGTACTTCGGCATGATGATGGTGAAGATGGGCGAAGCGGACGGCCTCGTCTCGGGCGCCTGCCACTCCACCGGCGACGTGCTGCGCCCGGCCCTGCAGATCCTGAAGACCGCTCCCGGCGCGCAGATGGTGAGCTCGTTCTTCGTCATGAACGTGCCCGACTGCGACTTGGGCCACCACGGCACCTTCCTCTTCTCCGACTGCGGCCTGGAAGTGCAGCCCGACGCCGATCGCCTGGCCCAGATCGCCATCAACGCCGAGGCGGCGTGGCGGTCGCTGTTCGCCGATGCCGAGCCGGTCATCGCCATGCTGTCGCACTCCTCCTACGGCTCGGCCAAAAACGACGACTCCGACAAGGTGGTGCGCGCGACGGCCAAGGTGAAGGAGCTCGCGCCCGAGCTCGCCGTGGACGGAGAGCTGCAGCTGGACGCCGCCATCGTCCCCGAGATCGGCGCGGCGAAGGCGCCGGCCTCCCCTGTCGCGGGCCGCGCCAACGTGCTCGTGTTCCCGGATATCGATGCGGGCAACATCGGCTACAAGCTGGTGCAGCGCCTGGCGAAGGCCGAGGCGCTCGGCCCCATCCTGCAGGGCATCGCCGCTCCGGTGAACGACTTGTCCCGAGGGTGCTCGGCTGACGACATCGTGGGCGTGGTGGCCATCACCGCCGTGCAGGCGCAGGGGAAATAACGTCTTTTTTGCTTCTCTATCCCTCCGGGCCCGAGGTGGGCGAGGGGGTGCCGTGCTCAAACAGCATTGAAGTGCAAGACTCGCCAAAGGTCGCGACATTACCTTATGCACTTCAATGAACTGCGCGCGGCACCCCCTCGCCCACCTCGGGCCCTGCATTTTTGAGGCTGCGGGCAGGATCCCTGCCCTGCCCGGGCCCTGCTCGCTTCAGATTGCTACACTGATTGCTTGCTTTTCTCTTCTCTCTCGATGCCGAGTTTCTCGAAGAGCTCGTCGCGGCTGTGGACGCCGAGCTTCTTGTAGACGTGGCGGATGTGCGACTTCGCCGTGCCGTTGGCCACGACCATGGCAGAGGCCACCTCGCTGGCCGAGCACCCCTCTAAGAGCAGCGTGAGCACCTCCTTCTCGCGCTCGCCCAAACCGCAGACGGCAGCCACGCGATCCACTTTGGCGCGACGGGCCGCATCGAGATCTCCCGTCGCCTGCTCGCCCTCGAAAAGCTCCGCCGAACGAGTCGGCGTGACACCCCGTCTCACGAGGATGATCATGGCGGCGTTGGCAGCCAGAATTGACAGCAGAACCATAATGTTCGACGCGAATTGCTCGGCGAATGCGAAGCAGAGCGCCATGCACAGGCGGCCGACGAGACATCCGGCGGCAAACGCCACCATGAGGCTCGTGAAGGCCGCAAGAATGCGCCGCCGACTCCCCTGCGCGCTGGCGCACAGGAGCACGACGGCATAGGCGAGGAAAAGGAACATGCCAAGCGCTGCCAGATCGAACGAAAGCGCAGGCTCGAGGTGAAGATAGGAGGCGGCTATGACGGCCACGATGATAGCGGGCACGGCGATGGTCGTCAGCGGGAGGACCGCCGCATTTGCCAAGAGCACCACAGCGCAGATAAGCAGCATCGGGGCGAAGAAATCCCCCGAAGCATAGGAGGCGCTGTCGCCCCCGATACCGGCAAAGGCGATGGCCGTGATGAAGGAGAAGCTGAACAGAAACGTCGCCGAGGCCGGGTAGCGGAAGGCATCCGCCGGGGCCGCCGCGGGCGCAGCCGCGTCGTCTCTCTCCTTGGCCTGCTCCGTGCGCAGCTTGCGAGAGAGCACGAACGTCCCCAGGAACATGAGCACCCCCATGCACACGCACAGCTTTACCGCCTCCAGGCCCGAGAACACCCAGATGACGAAGGAGGCGAACACGCCCGCCAGCACGATATTCCAAATCACCGAAAAGGAGCGGCGATCGATGTGCACGGCGAACCACGAGGTCATGGCCACGGGCAGATAGACGCCGAAGATAGCGCCGCAAACCCAGTTGACGGGCTCGGGCACGTGGATGCCCGCCCCGAACAGCACGCAGTACAGCACCAAGCTCGCCTGCACGAGGAGGGCCAAAGTCCAAAGCCATCGGCTGCCCACGGCAAGGCGCCCGCTCTGCCGCAGCCTCCGCCCAAGCATCAGCGCGCAGAGGACCTCGGCGACATAGGAAGCATCGGTATAGGAGAACATGAACGCCGAGGTGTGCCACATGGCCGGCCAGAAGTACACCTGGCCCACGAAGGCCAAGTTGCAGGCCAGACCTACGAACAGACTTATGGATCCAGCGCTTCTGAAATGCTCCTCGAACCCGAGGCGCAGCCCCGCGATCGTGTCTCTCAGATGTTTCATCGATTGCCCCTCCCCTTTTCGCTACCACCCATGAAACCACAAAAGGCAGATAAGCGCCAGCGGCAAATTGGCAGTCTCTCCTCATTTCCAGAAAGGTGGGTTAGCGGGATAGGTTAGCAAGTTCCGCCATCGCTAACCTACAGGTTATCTCTCACGCTAACCTCAATGCTGCCGCTAAAGTGACCAGCGTGATCGGGGACACCGCGATCCCCGGAGCGCCGGAGCGAGTACGTCACGCGACGTCTTCGCCAGACATCAACCCGGCGCGAAGATACCGACCACAAGGGAGTGGAAAATGGGAAAATATACCCGCCGACAGTTCATCACCAGCGCTGGTGTCGGCATGGCCGCCGTCGCCGGCCTCGGCCTTGCCGGCTGCGCGCCGCAGACCCCGGCCGATAAGGCCATGGCCAACACGGGCAACGGAGGAACCACCTTCGCCGACACCATCGCCTGGGACGGCGAGTACGACGTCGTCGTCATCGGCTTCGGCGGCGCCGGTGCCGTGTCCGCCTGCTACGCCGCCGACGCCGGCGCGAAGGTGCTGCTCATCGATAAGGCCCCTCAGGGCATGGAGGGCGGCAACACGCGCTTCTGCGGCCAGATCATCCTGAACTCCGACGACAAGGAGGCCATGCTCGCCTACAACAAGGCCATGGCCGGCGATTTCGCCGTCGATGACGAGCTCATGGACGTGTACGCCGAGGGCCTGACCCAGACGAAGACCATGCTGCGCGACTTCTTCGGCGTCCCCGAGGAGAACTTCCTCGATTGGAAGGAGGACTCCTCCGCCCAGCCGATGATCGCCATGTTCATCCCCGAGTACCCCGAGCTCGAGGGCGGCGAGGCGCTGCACGTGCTGACCGTGAGCGACAACGTGTGCAACTCCGCGCTGTGGAAGACCTACCGCAACAAGGTCATGTCCATGAGCGACAACATCGACGTGTGGTACATGTCCCCGGCCACGAAGCTCTTCCAGGATCCGGTCAGCCGCGCCGTCATCGGCGTGGAGATCGACAAGGCCGGCGACACGGTGAACATCCGCGCCAAGAACGGCGTCGTCATGACCATGGGCGGCTTCGAGAACAACAAGCAGATGGTCGAGGACTTCCTGGGCCTCACCAAGAGCACCCCGGCCGGCACCCTGTTCAATACCGGCGACGGCGTGAAGATGGCCATGGGCGTCGGCGCCGATCTGTGGCACATGGAGGCCTACGAGGGCAATTGCTTCGCGCTCGGCGGCATCTCCTTCGTGGTGAACGAGGATCAGCACGCCAAGACGTTCAACGACCTGCGCAACCTTTCCGGCAGCGTCATCGTCGTGGGCAACGGCGGCGAGCGCTACCTGCGCGAGGACGTGTACAACCGCCACGGCCATGTGCCGAGCAACGGCGACTGGGTAAATGTGAAGCGCCCGCGCAACACCTACATGGTGTGGGACGCCGCCCAGAACGAGGCCATCGCCGAGTACCACGGCATCCCGGCCGGGTTCGAGGATCAGGTCGTCTCCGCCGCCACCATCGCCGAACTCGAGAGCGCCCTCGGCATTCCGGCCGGCAAGCTCGAGCAGACCGTGACCGATTTCAACAAGATGGCCAACGATGGCTATGACCCAGCCTTCTTCCGCGCCGCCGAGACCATGCGCGCCTTCGGCGATGGCCCCTTCTACGCCATCGAGATGATCCAGGCCTTCCTGAACACCCAGGGCGGCGCCCGCCGCAACGCCCGTGCCGAGGTCGTGGGCACCGACGGCGAGCCCATTCCGCACCTCTACTCCGCCGGCGAGTTCGGCGGCATGACCCCGTACCAGTACAACGGCGGCGGCAACATGGCCGAGTGCCTCATTTTCGGTCAGCTGGCCGGCGTGGGCGCGGCGGCCGAGAAGGATCCGCTGCCGGTGCTCCCCATGGGCGTGGCCTCCGAGATCGTCTACACCCAGGGCAGCGGCAGCCACGAGGTCGATCCTGACCCGACCGCGTCCGCGAAGCTCGGCGAGAACGAGTACCTCGGCACCTCGACCCTGTGCATGGGCAACGAGCTGGCGGTGAAGGTGAAGGTGGAGGGCGGCAAGATCGCTGCCATCGACATCGTGCAGCAGCAGGAGACCGCTGGTGTGGGCAGCTTGGCGCTCGACGCCCTGCCGGCCCGGATCATCGAGGCCCAGTCCACCGAGGTGGATGCCGTAGCCGGCGCCACCGTCTCCTCCACGGCTCTGAAAGACGCCGTGAACAACGCCCTCGCCCAGGTGAAGTAGCTCGCCTGATGCGATAGGGGCGCACCCGAGCGCCCCGCAATCCCTCCCCACGAGATCGTGGCCCGCTCTGGGCCTCGATCTCGTTTTTTCCAGCCGCGAATCGACGATTGTTCCGTTAGGACCGTCGATTTGTGGCTAGCATTTTCCCGAAACAGCCTAATCCGAAGAAAAAGAAGCCCCGGATTGACGATCTTTACAGAACAACCGTCAATCCGGGGCTAGTTTTTCGGAGCCGAAAGCGCCTACGCAAGCTCGGTGATCTCGAGCGTGCCCTCCTTCACCAGCTGATAGGTGTCGCGGGCGATCATGTACTCCTCGTCGGTGGGAATGATAACGATGCGCACCTCGGAGTCGTCCGTGGAGATCTCGCGCTCGCCGCGCAGGCCCTTGCGGTTCTTCTCCAGGTCGATCTTGATGCCGAGCGGCTGCAGACCCGCGAAGATCATGCGGCGCATCTTGTCGCAGTTCTCGCCCACGCCGGCCGTGAGCACGATGGCATCGACGCCGCCCATGACGGCGATGTACTGGCCGATGTATTTCTTCGCGGAGTTCGAGTACATGTCGTAGGCGAGCTGGGCGCGCTCGTCGCCCTCCTCGGAGGCCTGGCGCACGCTGCGCAGGTCGTTGGAGATGCCAGAGATGCCCAAAAGCCCGCTCTTCTTGTTCATGAGGTCGTTCACCTCGGCCGCCGTGAGGTTCTCCTTCTCCATGATGAAGGGGACGATGGCCGGGTCGATGGCGCCGCAGCGGGTGCCCATCATAAGGCCATCAAGAGGCGTGAGACCCATGGAGGTGTCAACGGCCACGCCGTGGTCGATGGCGGAGATGGAGCAGCCGTTGCCCAGATGGCAGGTGATGAGCTTCAGGTCCTCCAAGGGCTCGTCCATGAAGGCGGCCGCGCGCTCGGCAATGTAGCGATGCGAGGTGCCGTGGGCGCCGTACTTGCGGATGGCGTGCTTCTCGTACAGCTCGTAGGGCAACGGGTACATGTAGGCCTTCGGCGGAATGGTCTGGAAGAACGAGGTGTCGAAGACGGCCACCATGGGCTTGCCGGGCATCTGCTCGCGGCAGGCCTCGATGCCCATGAGCGCGGCCTTGTTGTGCAGAGGCGCGAGCTCCGCCAGCTCGTCGATCTTGGCGACGACATCGTCATCGATGAGCACGGAGCGATCGAAGTACTTGCCGCCCTGCACCACGCGGTGCCCCACGGCGTCGATGTCGTCCAAAGAGTCGATGGCCTTGGTGGGGCCGCTCGTCAGCGCCTCCAGCACGAGGGCCATGGCGGCGTTGTGATCGGGCATGGGGGTGTCGATGACCACCTCATTCTCGTCGATGCCGTGCTTGTGGAAGGCCTCGGCGGAACCGACACGCTCGCAGATGCCCTTGGCGAGCACTTCATGGGTTTCAACATTGATGAGCTGATACTTCAGAGAGGAAGAACCGGCGTTGAGGACGAGGACGTTCAATGACTTACCTCCTAATCAATAGTTTCCCCTATTTTAGGAGTGCACGCAGGGCGCGTCGCACCTGCTCGCGTCCTTATCGGCAAGCGGAGCGCCGCTCACCGATTGACACCCCGTCATTTTTTCCGTTGAATTGCGGAGGCGGCTCCCCGTAGAGGGCGACCTTGATCCCCCCCTTCCAACTGAAGACATCATTCCGGTCGAGTGGGCAGACCAAGGTCTGCCCCTACGGAATCTGTCGCGCCGTCACCGCCCTAGGAGAGGGTCGTGTCCTGGGTCTCGTCGTCGGGGGCGGCCACCAGCTCGCCCATGAGCACCTCCACCTGCTGCTCGGCGGCGCCCAAGCGCTTCTGCAGCGAGCCCAAGAGCACCACGCCGCGCTCGTAGGCGGCGAGGGACTCCTCCAGTTCCAGCGTATTGCTCTCCAGCACGGAGACGATGGACTCCAGCTCGCTCAAGGCCTCGCGGAAGGTCAGCTCTTCCACCGGCTTCTTCTCGTCAAGGTTCGCGGCATCGCTCATGGCGCTTCCTTTCTCATCGTTGCGTGTATCACTCGTCGCTGCGCGTATCATCAGTCCCAAGCCTCGACGGCGCTGTGGATGCGGCGGATATCGTCCACCGTGCAGTCCAGCTCACCGTCGGAGAGGGTCACCACGAGGCGCTCCCCCGCCGCGACGCCGTCCACCGAGCTCACCACTCGGCCGTCCTCCCCCTTGGCCATGGCGTAACCGCGGCCGATGATGGCCAGAGGCGACAGATCGTGCAGGCGCGCCGCGCTCACGGCCACCGACGCGCGATAGGGGTCGGTCATCGCCGCGCCGGCGCGCATCAGGCGCCCCCGCGCCCCATCGAGCTGCTGCCGGGAGCGCTCGCCGAAGTGCTCGCCGAGGTAGCCGAGGCGCCCTGCAGCGGCGCCCACCGCTCCTCTGGGCGCCGAGAGCAGCCCGGGCAGCATGCGGCCCAGCGCCTCGCCGATAAGCCCCAGTCTGTGGCGATCCTCGCGCAGCGCCTCCGGCAGCGCGCGGCCGAGGCGGTCGGACAGGTCGTCCAAGGCCAGCGCCTCGCCGTCGAACAGGCGCGTCGGCTCGCGGAACAGCGGCAGGGAAGCCACCCGTTCCATCTTGATCGACAGCGCGTCCAAACGACGGCTCTCGGCATGGCCCATGGCGGCGCCGAGCCCCTGGATGCGGGCGGCGATCTCGCCCTGAGCCGGCGCCACGGCCTCAGCGGCCGCCGTGGGCGTCGAGGCCCGCACGTCGGCCACCATATCGGCGATGGAGGTGTCCGGCTCATGCCCGATGCCCGTCACCACGGGCACGGGACAGGCGGCAATGGTGCGCGCCAGCCGACGGTCGTTGAAGGGCATGAGATCCTCGAAGGATCCGCCGCCGCGCACGAGGAGCACCACCTCAGCGCCGGCAAAGACCACCTTGGCCAGACCGTCCACGAGCCCGTCGGCCGCCCCGGGGCCCTCCACGGGAACGCCGGCGAACAGAATGCGGGCCAAGGGATACCGCCGTCGCAGGGTTCGCAGCACGTCGTGGACGGCGGCGCCGCGCGGCGAGGTGACGAGCCCTATGGTCTCGGGATAGGCGGGCAAAGGACGCTTGCGGGCCGGATCCATCAGTCCCATGGCCTCGAGCTCCCGCGCCAAGTTGGCCACCTGCAGCCGCAGCTGCCCCTCGCCGGCCAACGACACCGAGAACACGTCGAAGTTCATGCGCCCCTTGGCCGCGTACAGCGAGAAGCGCCCGGTGAGCTCCACCAGGGCGCCGACGGAAAGCGCCACGCCCGAGGCCTGGTAGCGGTTCATCCACATCATGCACGGAAGCGAGGCCTTCTCGTCCTTCACGGTGAAGTACACGGCCTTGTAGCCGGGCTTGTCGTTCACTTCGGAGACCTCGCCTACCAGGCGCACCACGACCTCTTCCAGGGCATTCTTGGCCAGGCCCATGGCCGCCGACACCGACAGGGCCGCGCCGGCCTCCTCTTCCGTTGTCGTCTCGCGCTCTTCCACCGCCACAGCAGGCTCCGTTTACTCCTGGCGCTGGCCGAGCAGCCACAGAAGCTGCAGAATGGAGGTGAGGGCGGCGGCCAGATAGGTGAAGGCGCAGGCGCGCAGAACGTCGAAGGCGCCCTTGCGCTCCTGGGCGGGCAGGCCGATCTGGCCCATGTAGGCCATGGCGCGCTGGGAGGCGTTGAACTCGACGGGCAGGGTCACCAGCTGGAAGAGCACCACCACCGCGTACATGATGATGGCCGCGGTGGTAAGACCGGCGATGTTCAGGACGATGCCAGCCATGAGCAGAAAGATCCAGGCGTTCGAGGCCAGGTTCACCGCCGGCACGATGGCCCCGCGGATCTTCATGGGCGTGTAGTCCTGGGCGTACTGGCAGGCATGGCCCACCTCGTGGCAGGCCGTGGCCGTGGCGGTGATGGTGCGCCCGTCGAAGGCCTCGGGCGAGAGCGTCACCGAGTTGCTGCGCGGGTCGAAGTAGTCCTGGCCCGGACCGCCGCGGAAGACCTGCACATTCGAGATGCCGTAGTAGGAAAGCATCTGGCGCGCCGCCTCGGCGCCGGTCAGCCCCGTGGAGTTCGCCACATGGGAGTAGGTCTTCAGTTTGTGGTTCACGTACCACTGGGCGCCCATGCCGATGACGAGCGTCGCGACGATGAGCATGAGGTAACTGCTGGAAATCATAGGGTTCTCCTTGCGTATGCCTTGCATTTTTGGCAGTCAATTATAGGCATGGGAGCGCCCCGGTCGCCCGGGAGGCGCCGAAAGCGTGAAAGATACGTAACCGCCTCAGGAACGCGGCGTCACCACGAGTCCTTCGGGGCCGAGGGACAGGGCGAGCCGGCCGGCGAGAAGCTCCAGCAGCTCGTCCCCCACCATGGCGCGGCGCCAGCCGCGCAGCACATCGACGTCGGCGGTGTAGCCCCGGGCGACGCGGGCGAGCTCCGTCCGGGAGGCCAGCGTCTGCATGGCGATGTCGTTCTCCTTGGCGCGCAGCCGCACGAGCGCCTCCATGAGATCGAGCTCGGCATCGACGTTGCGCTCGCTCTTCGGCGACTTGTCCAGCTCGGGCCACGTATCGGGCGCGGCATCGAGACCCCGGACGAGCACGGTGGCCACGGCCCGGGCGTCCCGAGTGTTCAGCTTCTCGCGCACGCCGCGGATCAGGAACAAATCGTCGATGGTGCGGGACTCGCGACGGCAGGCCTCAACGATCTGCTCGTCGGTGAGCACCCACTTGCGCGGCATATCGCGCTCCTGAGCCGTCACCTCGCGCCAGCACGCCACCTCCCGCGCCGCCGAGAGCTGCCGGCGCGTAAGCTGGCCCACGCGCTTGAGCCGCTTGTAGCGCTCGAAGGGGTCGCTCTCGTAATGGGCCGGGTCGCTCATGGCGGCGAAGTCGTTGTCGAGCCAGTGCAGACGCCCCTTCGCCTCCAACTTCTCCACCATGATGCGGTACATCTTCGGCAGATAGATCACGTCGTCGGCGGCGTATTCCAGCTGGGAGGTGGAAAGGGGTCGGCGCGACCAGTCGGTGAACGAGTCGCTCTTCTTCAAGTTCACGCCGCACAGGCTGTGCACCAAAGGCCCGTAGCCGATCTGCTGGGTGTGGCCCAAAAGGGTGGCCGCCACCTGGGTATCGAACAGGGGCGCGGGCAAAACGCCCAGCTCGCGATAGAGGATCTCCAAATCCTGGCCTCCGGCGTGGAAGAGCTTCACGATGGAAGAGTCGGTGAGCAGCGGGGCGAGCACCTTCATGTCCTCGATGGCGAAGGGATCCACGACGGCCACTTCCGCATCCGTGGCCAGCTGAATGAGGCAGAGGTTCGCGTAGTAGGTCTTCTCGCGCAGAAACTCCGTATCAATGGCCAAGACCGACGACGAGGCCGCTCTGCGCACGAAGGCCTCCAGGTTTTCTTGGCTTGCAATGTATTCCACGACGGTCCTTGTCTGTAAGAGATGAGGTTGTAGTACCATCCTATAATAGCAAGGGAAAGGAATTATGTGAAACTCCTCATCGTGAACAACCTGGCCTCCGGCTTCCGCGACGGGGCCATTTACGACTTCATGCGCGCCTTTGCGTCCGACGGCGACGAGATTTGCGTGCGCTGCACCGACGGTAACACCGACCTCGCCGATTTTCTGCGCGACGCCGAGAATTTCGACGCCGTGGTAGCCGCTGGCGGCGACGGCACGGTGGCCTCGGTGGCCTACCTTTTGGCCGAGACGGGCATCCCGCTGCTCCCCTTCCCCGCTGGCACCGCGAATCTGCTCGCCATGAACCTCGCCTCGCCGGCCGAGCCCCACGCGCTCGCCCATCTCATGCGCGAGCAGCGCCTCATGGATTTCGACATCGGGGAGATCGAGCTCTCCAATGGCGAGCGCTTCGGATTCTCCATGATCGCCGGAGCCGGCTACGACGCCGCCATCATGGAGGGCGCGGAGCCCTCCAAGCGCCTTCTGGGCCCCATGGCCTACTTCACGGCGGCCTTCGCCAACTTCGCGCCGCAGTTCTCCCGCATCACGCTCACCATCGACGGGAAGACCGTCGAGACCCAGGGCGTGGGAGTGCTCGCCATCAACTTCTCGAAGCTGCAGTTCGACATCTCGCTCGTCCACGAGAACCTGCCGCGCGACGGCATGTTCGACATCGTGGTCATGAACACCCACGACGCAGTGGGCCTCATCCCGGCGATCTTAAGCTGCATGCTCGACCGCGCCGGCGAGTTCCCCGCGCGCCCCGATGTGATGGAGGTCTTCCGCTGCCGGGAATGCACCGTCGTCGCCGACCCGCCGCTGGATGTGCAATACGACGGCGAGGTGACGGGGACGACCACGCCCTTCACCGTGCGCATGCTGCCCGAGGCGGCGCGCTTCGTCGTGAGCGAGGAGTGCCTGAAGCTCTTCGGCGAGGAGAGCGCTTCGCCGCTTAATCTCGACTAGGGACGCGCACAACGAGGCCAGCGCGCTCGCCCAAGGATCCCTGGCTCGCTCCTTCCCTTCCACGGATCCACCACCCTCCCCTTCCGTGAAAAAAGCGGCCCCGGCGCGATTGCCGGGGTCGCTTTCTCGTTTCGACCGAAGCGTCGCTACACGAGGCCGGGCGTCGTCACCAACAGGTAGATAGACAGGCAGGCTGCCGCGATGATAACGACGAGCACCACCTTGTCCAGGGTGCTCTGGAAGTACTTCTCGCCGCGCTCCTTCTTGCCCCAAATGTACATGATGATACCGGGCACGTACAAAAGGCACATGAGGATGACACCGAGCACGCCTGCGGCCCACGAAAGGAACAAGCTGTAGACGACGCCCACGCAGCCAAGGATACGCCACCAGAGAATCGGCCCGCTGAGGTGTCCCTTGAAGGCCTCGGGCTCTTTGAAGGCCACTTTCGCGAAATAGGCGGCGGACAGCAGGTACGGCAGAAGAATCATGCCGGCGGACAGCGTGTAGAAGAACTGGTAGGTGGAATCGGTGAACAGCCAGGTGATGAGGAACAGCTCGATGATGATGTTCGTGACCACCAGCGTCACCACCGGCGCGCCCTTCTTGTTTGTCTTGGCGAAGGCCTTGATGAACACGCCCTCCTCGGCGGCCTCGAAGGGGGACTCGCTGGCGAGCACCGTATAGCCGAGCATGGCGCCGATGAGCGAGAGCGACACGGCGAAGTTGATGAGCACGGCGCCCCAATCGCCCACGGCGGCCTGCATCACGTAGGCCAGAGCCGGATTCTCGAGGTTGGCCAGCTCGGAGAGCGGCATGACGCCCATGGAGAGGATGGACACCGTCAGGTACAGCGTCAGCACGCAGATGAACGCGATGATGGTGGCCTTGCCCACGTCCTTCGCCTTCTTGGCGCGGCCGGAGATGGCCACCGCGCCCTCGATGCCGATGAACACCCAGATGGTCACCATCATGGCCGTCTGCACCTGGTCGACGAAGGCGAGCGACGGGTCGGCTCCGGTGGTGAGGTTCGCGATGAAGATGTCGGGCTTGAAGGCGCCGATGAAGATGATGGCGATGATGCCGATGAGCAGGGGCACGAACTTCGAGATGGTGATGACCGCGTTGATGAGAGTCACCTCGCTGATGCCGCGGCTCACGAGGAAGGCGTAGAACCAGATGATGCAGGAGGCGCCGATGACGGCGTAGAGGTTCGTGCCGTTGCCGAAGATCGGGAAGAAGTACGACAGCGCGCCGAACAGAAGCGCCGAGAAGCTGACCGTGCACAGAAGGGCCGAGATCCAGTAGCCCCAGGCACTGTTGAAGCCGAGGAAGTCGCCGAATCCCGTGGCGGCGTAGGTGTAGATGCCGCCCTTGAGGTCGGGCTTAACCCGGGAAAGCGCGAAGAACGTCATGACGAGGCAGAACACGCCGATGGCGGAAATGCCCCAGGCGGTCAGTATCGCCCAGCCGCTCGCGCCGCCGGCCGCTGCATCGCCCGACAGCGAGAACACGCCCGCGCCGACGATGAGCGTGATGACCGTGGTGACCATTCGAAACAAGCCGATGCCCTTGGGGTTGGTCACCCCGTCCGCTGCGGCCTGGGGCACGGCGGCCCCTGTCGTGGTCATTGATTCTGTGCTCATGGAAAGACCAACTCCTCGGTAGGGGAACATTGAGAACAATGATACCCCAGGTGAGGTTATTTCGCTTCCACAACTTTTCCACGTAAGGGCTGCGTTACGAAAACAGAGCGCACTATCCCACCATCTGCGAAAACCTCAATTCATAGCCCCCGAAAACCAAGCCCAGACGCACCAATGCTCATCAAAGCGGGCACCGAAAGCGTTCGCCAACCAGAAATAGCCGCAACTCACGCCTCGTAAGGACTAACTGATAAAAAGGCGTTTCTCGACTCGATCAATCGCGTGATTTGCAGTATTTTGCTTAATTAGTCCTTCATTTGCAGTGGCCACAAACTCGACTTTGTCTTTGCGCGTTTTTGCCACAACGAGCGCGATGTTCATATGGGCTATACCAGCACAAACTGCTGCCACGTATTCCGTTCCATCATCCGATTGCTCGATGACCTTGCCGACTTCCATGAATGCTTCGACAAGCTTCTTCGGCGAGCAGCCCTTCAAATCGAACATCTCATAGATGCTGTCGTCAACCAGCTTTCTCACGGATTTGTCAGTAACGACGAACCCGTAATCCGCCCCGTAGCGCCTCAAGGCGTCTTTTAGCTTTTGCACAAGCTCTTTCTCGTCATTCATCTGAACCATTACCCTCCAGCTCCAAAGCGATGTCCATGACCACGGAATCGATGCTCTCCTCCATCAAGTCCTCACTGGGCGCCGCAATACGCGGACGCCTTTTAACTTGATCTTCCGCGAGTGGCTCGATAATGCCTCTCGCATGCCAGTACCTGTCCTTGCTCGCATGCATCTTCTTCAATGCCTTTTCATTGATCCTGGTCACGAGCTTGTCCGATATCTTCTCAGCCTCGTCTTGGCTCAGGAGATACTCTTCGCTGATGTCCCGGAAGGCTGCCTGCACCAATCGAAGCATCTTGTCAGTATCGGAGTCGAAGAATTTACCGGTCGCCTTATCAATCAGCACGCCGAGGCCGCCGCCCGCAGCCAGAGAGCCCACAAGGCCGCCCACGACCGTGCCGACGCCGGGCAGCACCATCGTGCCTACGGCCGAGCCGCCGAGCCATCCCGCTGTGCCCCCAGCAACCGTCGTGGTCGTCCTGGCAAAGTTGACCGCCAACTGTGCCCCGGAGATCCTGCCGAGCACTATATCCTTGACGTCGAACGATGTCAGTACCGCAGTTGTTACCACAGCTGTGATGGCATTGCCCTTCAGCAACTTGGCGGCGCTGTTGATCGCAGCCCCTCCCGTAAGCGTGGCGCCGCTCCTGAAAGCGTTCGCCAGTGCCGCGTAGGCCTTGGGGCTCAGCACCTTCGCTAATGCCTGAAAGCTGGGCGTCATCGCACCATTGATGCTGGACTTGGCAATCTGACTCGCCAGGACGGTCGTGACCAACGTCGTACCGCCTATCTTGATGCCGCTGAATGCAGCGTTCTTCAATGCAGCGGTCGGCTCCTCGCTATTCCATATGCTAATGGCCAAGGTTATAGAGGCGCTCACCCCGAAGGCCGAGAGGGAGATGACGGCCCCGGACTTCACGTCATAGATGATGGAGTTCAGGTTCCCGGCTTTGGCGATGTTTTTCGCCTGCTGGTAGGTGAAGTGCCCCGGCTGCACTATCTCCTTGGCCTTCTCAGGATCCGTGACTCCTTTGAGCTGCCCGTTTTTGATTTTACCGGCCATCGCCTTGCGCGCATCTTCAATGGTATCTGAAGCCACCTCGATGACCATGGGCTTGCCGTTGCTGTCGAAGTAGCGGAACTCGCCGCTACCGCCATTCTCGAAGCAACCGTTTATGCTCCTCCTTCCGGTCGCACAGTACTTCGATTGGATGAGAACCTTTGGCCCATCCGGTTGGCGGATCGCCCTATCGGGGCCATTTTTGACGTTGTTGTCACCCTCGATGGTAGCTTTCTTGCCATGCAGCCGATCCTCTAAATTGTTCGCTCTTTCCGCGGCGAATCCGTGGCCTTGCCGAACATGGAATCTATCCTCGTCGTATACCTTATTGACGATGCCCCTGCTCCCGACGGTCAGGCCACCTACTTCTATTCCAGCTGCTTCGTTCTCGTACTCCAGATTGACTCGGTTGTATTCCTCCGCAGCGGCACGGCTGATCCTCTTGATGCTTTTGATGAGCTTTGCGACGGCCTCGCAGTCTACGGCATCGCATTTCCACGAATAGTCGACGTTACTATCGAGCTCGAACTTTATCCCGTAATCGGAACCCTCTTCAGTTCTCAATAGCGCAATTCTGCTAACCTCGTCGTACCAAACCTTCTGAGGCTTCTTGCGACCGCCGTAGAAATAAGCTTTTTTGTCGCACACTAGAATGCCCGCAGTCGCATCGTGCCTCTTCGACACGTCGACGAGACCGATAACCCTACTCCAATCAAGCTGTACCGCATATTGGTTGAGCCGTTTAGCAATCGTCTTTCTTGTGTCATCATTTAGAGTTCGAACAAATATGCAGGACATGCCATCGTTAGCCCAACAGCATCTCCCAAACTCCTGCTGTATTTCTACGAAAGTAGTCATAAGTTGTTGTATGCCTCAGTGAATTGCCATGTCGCCTTCACTTTCTCCAGTTGGTTCATATGGCAACCCTAGTCTCTGATCAGGAATGTCATTCGTTGCTAGCCATTATAGGAGCATTGCCTTCCAGCTACCTGAGACAAAAGCGAAAAAACAGGATCACCCACCTATAGACTCACGGCAAGCGATACAAGGTCTGACCATGCGGTCAGCAATCGGCGCGTAGTACGTCCACCACAGCTTCAAAACATTACGTTCCTGCAACCTAACGACTTAACTGGATTTGCGGTCGGCCGCATATTGATCCCTTCGATACCACCTCAACCACCTCGCGCAAGGTCTCGCCATCTTTGACTTCCTGCTGACCCATTTATTCACCTTCCGGCGGAGCTATATCTTTCTAAATCATATTGGTTAAATTCATGCACGGTATTGCGTAGCAGCATGCGCGCATGCTCAGCGATGGCATTGTAGATTCTTCAATCTCCAACAACTAGAAAACTCTCAGCTTGCCCTCACAAGAAACATACGTGGCAATAGCCTTCACGCCTGAGGTATCTTTGATTTTTCGAGCTTCATGCCTGGAGTATCACGAACTGTTGCGAGCGTTAAACTATAAAGTCGCATCCTTTGCTTCCTTTCGTCAGCACGGTTTATCACAGACTTTAGTAAAGCTAAAAAACAATTGAGATTTTTTTAATTGGTGGTAAAGTGCTCATAGGAATTGAGTTTCATTGAAAGAGGCGATATGGGTGTCCCTGAAAACATTGATGCATTACTGGTCAAATTCAACATTAATCAAGACCATCTGGCACGAATAGCAGACGTGACACCCGGAGCGGTTACTGGCTGGCGCAAGGGATCCACCCCCCGCAAAGATGCCGTGCGCAACATATGCGATTACTTCAATCTGAGCGAGGACGATATTCTCTCCGAGAATTACGGCCTAGCGGCAAAAGAGCATGGAGGCTTTCCAGGAATATCTAACGCCCGTCCCGCCGTAGGCATGGTCATGGGCCTAGCGCCGCGCCTGGGGAAGGTGCACGCGGGGGTTCTCGCCCAGCCGGATGTGTACGACGAGACCACCATAGTGAGCATCCCACAGTCTCTCGTGGACGAGGATCCCGACTGCTTCGTGGTGTCCAGCGAGAGCGATTGCATGGACAAGGTGTTCTCCGTCGGCAGCGACCTGGTTGTATCGCGGAAGAAGCAGCCGCGCGACAACTCCATCGTGATGGCGTCGGTTGACGGCTGCGACTACATCGTGCGCCGGCTGCGCATGACGGCCAACACCATGATCCTCTCGCCGGAGAGCCACAACCCCGACCACGAGGACATCATCATAAGGCGGGACAGCGAGCACAGCCTGGAGATTCCGGGCGTGATCACTTGGTACCAGGCCCCGAGGGAGATGGGATAGATGACATTCGAAGGAGCAATAACGGCAGTCGGAAACATCGTCCCAAACACGATGGACGCTATAGGGAGGCTTTTTCCGGGCGTGCCCCTTGGCAGCGTTGACAGAGCCAAATCGCGTTCCGTAAAAAGGACGCTGCGCGATATGGAGATCGTCAAGAACATCGGAGCTGAAAAGGAGATGTCGCAAGAGAGCATCGACGCGCTGTGCTCCGCCATCGCCAAGGAGCGAGTCGGATGCGAGCGTCTTTCCAATGTCGTCAGCTTCGCCGCTGAGCTCGAACCGGATGTTTCGAGGGCCGACGAGGTGGATCCAGCTTGGGTGGAGGCATTCCGACGACACGCGGAGCGCGCGGTTGACGAAGAGGCCCAGCGCACGTGGGCCTCTGTTCTCGCCGGCGAGTTGGATAGGCCAGGATCGGTATCGAAAAAGACCATGAGCATACTCGGCGACATGTCCCGGTCGGAGGCCCGTGCCTTCCAGAAGCTGTGCGGGTGCAGCATCGAGGCTGTCGATCCGGACGGCGGCAAGAAGCTTCTTCCGATGATAGAGTGCAAGGGCCTGGAAGAGTTCTCCCTCTCAAGGGACGAGGCCGAGTCGCTGGACGCCCTCGGGCTGACGAAGATCCACAGCAAAGGTGTGTATGTATACGGATCACTTCCTTTCGATCAGCGGGGAATTCTTGTCGCGAAGATAGACGGCGTGGCGTACCGGCTCGACAGGAGGGAGCGTCAAGTTGCTGTCGTGACCCCCGATCTCACCAGGTACGGCCGCGAGCTCGCGGCGCTGTGCGCACCCGGCTCTTATCCCGGCTTCAGGGACGCCGTGATCCAATGGCTCGAATCGACGGGAGTATGCGTCGAGGAAATCGACTAGCGAGCTGACGGGCGCCGTCGTCTGGTATCAGCCTTCGCGAGAAATGGAGTAGCGACAGCGCGAACTTCAGTTGAAACCTTTTTTGAAAATGTTCTTTAAACCTTATTTGAAAAAAATTTGGAGGTGATAAGATGGGTAACGACAGAGCCGAGGGCACTTCTAGCAGCGATGCAAGTGGAAATCCCTCGGCCATTGTTTTTTCTGAGACCCACCAGTTGCTCCACGAGGCCTATCCGCCTTCCGAGAAGGAGATATGGGAGTGCGCCGTCAGAGGAGCCATCAAATCTGGTGCGAAGATAAAGATCAGCGGCCCTTTTGTGAGCAAGAGAGCGTCCTTCGGCCCAAGGGCAAAGTTTGGGAACAAGCCCCTCTATCTGTTCTTCGACGAGGCCGGCGACTTCGATCTCGGCGAGAAGGGCTCGAAGTTCTTCATTCTCACGTGCGCCATGACTCAACGCCCGTTCCGGTGCGCCGACGATCTTTCCGAGCTGAAGAGGGACATGCTTGAGCGCGGCGACGACGTGGAGTACTTCCATGCCTGCAACGACCGGAAGTTCATAAGGGCCGAGGTTTTCGAGCATATCAGGCTCTACGAGCAGTTCTTTGCCGTGTACTACGCGGCGGTGGAGAAGAGCGTCGGCGACCCGGAGTTCAGCACGCCAGGGGACATCTACTGCAACCTGTTCGACACGCTGTTCAAGTCCATCAATCGGGATTTCGAGCTTGACTCGGCGTCGAAGATAATAGCCGTGACGGACAAGCTGCCGAGCGACATCAAGAAGAAGGAGTACACGCAAAGGCTGAAGGCCGTGCTGAAAAGGCACGCTCCGGGAAGGTTCACCATCGCTCACCACAGGTCTATGAGCAGCTACAACCTGCAAATTGCCGACTACTACTGCTGGGCCATCCAGCGGAGCCGGGAGCAGGGCGATAACGGGCACGTCCTGTCGCTGAAGGCGATCAGATCGGGCCTGGAGTTCTGGGCGCCCATGAAAAAGCAGGAGCCGCCAGGTGACTGACGGCTCCTGGACCATCCCGGCTATCCCTTTCAGGAAGTTTGCCCCATGGGCTTCTTCTCACCGGTAGGTACCTTTCTGGTTGGCAGTTTAACACAGGGATTTGTTTTGGGCAATACGCCCTCAGAGAAGGGAGCCCCGCTTTGATCTTGGCGGACTGGCGGGGCTCGCAGAAGAAATACCATCCTACGAATAGGAAGGCAAGGTGAATTGTACCATGCTACGGATAGAAGTGCCCCCAGGGGCATCAGAACAGAGGCTCGTCCCTGGTCGGGTACTCCTCGTCGATAACTCGTACCACGGTGTACTTCTTGTTGAGCCACGTATCGTAAGGCACGCTGTATTCTTGGACTATGTCGAGATCGACGAGCATCTTCATGCCAACTTTGAACGGGACGGCCTCTATGGAATCGAGAAAGCCATCATCGGTCACGCAGGCGGTTATCTTGCTGCCCTGGTAGATGAACTCCCATTTCCTCGTCTTGGATTTTGCGAGGAACGGCTTGACCACCGTCAACCAGTCTCGTGCCTCGATGTGCCTGGTGGTATCCCCTTCGTAGTTAGGGGAACTCGCAATGGCGGAGAACTCGTCCCGCTCTGCTCTGAACGACACATCGCCGTTGGTGGACATCTGGAGCCCGGAAACGGCTGGGTTCTCGTCGAGGGTGGAGAACGTGTTGTCTATCGCATCTGTTGCATTCGGGCAGTTCATATAGACGTTGTAAACGTTCTTTGCAACGGTGATGTCCTCTCCGTCCGCATTTACCGTGACGGTCTCTGGCGTCTCCGACTTCTTCTCGGCCTTCTGTTTGCCAGCGAGACTCTGTTTGAACTTATAGAGACCGATCGACGCTGTCACAACCGCTCCGACGGCCTCTACGGCGCCCTGGTTGTCGTTGAGGAGAGCGAGGATGCCGCCGGCCTGCTCGGCCGCCACGGAGAGCATCACGTCGAGGCTTCCCTCGCCAGTCGCGGCAATGGCCACGTTCACGGGCGAGCCGACGCCGATCTCCTTTGCGGTCATCTGGAGGACGGAGGAGTAGTCGAGCACGACGTTCGTGAATGTGTGAACATCGACCTGGTGAGCCTGCCCGTCGAACTTCACGGTGACGATTTGCTGGGCTGCGTCCATGCCGCCTCCTTCGTCGGTCTTGTCGGTAATGGAAGGGAGAGGTGATTGTACCATGGCCAAGGTGAAGGTTCGCGGCAAAGGCTCCGTGTACAAGATGGAGCGGGGCAAGCCGCGCGCCAAGTGCCGCAAGTGGCAGCTTCGCGCGGAGATCGAGGGCGAGTTCGAGGGCGACGAGGGCTATGTCAAGACGAGGGTGTTCCATGGAACCTACTCCGAGGCTCAGGACGCCAAGGACGAGTTCGTGGCCGCCATCGAGCGCGGCGAGGTGAGGCGCGAGAGGGGGATGCTCTTCCCCGCCTACGCGGAGGCGTGGCTGTCCGAGCGGGCTGCGAAGGTCGCCTACGACACGTTGCAGAAGAACAGGTGCCACATCGTGTGCGCCAATATGCACCTCTCTAAGGCCCGGATAGAGGAAATACGGCCTGGGCACCTGGATGCGATGCACAAGGCCCTCAGAAACGGCGAGAGCCCTTCTGGCAGACCGTTGTCAGGAACCTACGTGCGCGATATCTCCGTGACGCTCCACAGGATGTTCAAGGACGCGGTGAAGGAGGGCGACGCGGACTTCAACCCGTGCGAGTACGCAGAGCCGCCGGCCATAGACACGGAGGAGCGCACTCCCCTCCCCGTGGACGGCATCAGGGCGCTCGTCGATTCCCTCGATCCGAGGAAGCCCATGGAGTTCGCCCTTAGGGCGGCGGTCAGGTCGGGCATGAGGCGCGGCGAGATCGTGGGGCTCGACGTGCGGGACATAGACTTCGAGGCCGGCGAGATACACGTGGCGCACGGCACCGACAGCCTGGGGCGGCAGAAGGACACGAAGACCGCCGCATCCAAGAGGGCGCTCCCTATGCCCGCGAGCCTCAAGGCGGACTTGAGGGAGCGCATGGCCGCCATAGAGGAGATGTTCGCGGAGACGCGGGAGGAGACGGGCCGACCGTGGCCCGTCCTCGGCGACGACACGCCGCTCATGTGCAACGAGCTGGGCGAGAGGATGCGGCCCCACTCGGTCACCCGGTGGTGGGAGCGCCACCGGGACGGCTACGGGTGCCAGGGCATGACGCTGCACGACATGAGGCACAGCTACCTCACGGCCATGGCCCGCAAGAAGACCGATCCGAAGGTTCTCCAAGTGCTCGCGGGCCACGCGAAGTACTCCACGACCATGGACATTTACACCCATGTGGACATGGCCCAGAAGCACGAGGCGGTGGAGGCGATGGACTGGTAATGAAGTCACGGGGGCGGATTCTGAGTCCATTTTGCTTCCATTTGGACTCGTGAAAAGAAAAAGGTCAGAAGCTTTCAAGCCTCTGACCTGGTATTTCATGGTGCGCGATACAAGATTTGAACTTGTGACCCCCACCGTGTCAAGGTGGTGCTCTCCCCCTGAGCTAATCGCGCATTCCGGGTTGTCGCCTCGCTTTCGTTCAGCAGCGAGTTAGTAGTTTAACAGATCGCCGCTCCCTGTCAAAGGGTTTTTCAGGATTCCTTGGAATCGGCGGCAGATGGCGCGGATGCGGGGGCAGGAGCCTGGCTTCCCTCATCGATCACCGGCTCCCCTTCGGGAAGCTCGCGGCCCGATGCCGGGGCAATCTTGTCGTAGTTCCAACCGTTGGTGTACTTGGGAGGCTGCACCACCGCATAGCGGGCGCCGCACTTCTCGCAGATAACGACCTTGCCGGCCTTCGGGCGGAACATCCACCACACCACCCCGGCCGTGGCAAGGGTGACGACGACGGCCAGCACGATGAGCATGTCCATCATGCCCACCTCGGCGGCATCGCCGATCGTGAAACCCGCCAGAGCCACGAGCACCCACAGGCCGAGGATGTAGATGGCGAACCCTGCCACGAGGACCTTCGCAACGCCCCGAGTCGGCAACGCCCCCTCGTACTGGGTGGCGCGGGCCTTGCACTCGCGGCATTTTACTTTGCTCGTCTCCATGGGCAACCGCCTCTCACGGCCGAATCTTTTCGTGCTGCCATACTACCATAGGGTGGCGTTCATTTTGTGCACGCGATCAACGAGCGAGGCAAAGTCATCTCAGCTCGCCGGGAAACCGAACGCTGCAGCTTTCCGCACCGAGCACGACGCAAAGAGGGCTCTTCCAGCAAAAAATCGAGAGCCCGCAGGCTCTCGATTCGTGAAATCATGGAGCGGACAACGGGATTCGAACCCGCGACCCTCACCTTGGCAAGGTGATGCTCTACCAGCTGAGCCATGTCCGCATATAAGTTCCAGGTTGGAGGCGACGCCCAGATTCGAACTGGGGGTGAAGGCTTTGCAGGCCTCTGCCTTACCACTTGGCCACGTCGCCATTCCCTGGCGGCTGTCATTGCAAAGGCCGGTCAAACAAGAGCCTGACCGGCCTTCTGATGACAATGGAGCGGACAACGGGATTCGAACCCGCGACCCTCACCTTGGCAAGGTGATGCTCTACCAGCTGAGCCATGTCCGCATCGCGAGGAGATACTATAAGGGAAGCAGCCAGACGATGCAAGCCCTAATTTCAAGAAATTCAAGACTCGTCCGCAAACGGGCGCCCGGGGCATCCTTCCGCAGCCGCGCCGCTAGTTGAGCCGCTCGGCGTTCTCGATGGCCGCGTCCACGCGGGCACGGGCCTGCTCCCCCACCTTCGCCGGCGCCTCGCCGCCCTCGGCCTCGCGCACCGCCTCCTCGATGGCCTCGTCGGCCAGCTGCTTCTTCCACGCGTTCAGCCGCGAATTGAAGGCCATTTGAATGAACTCCAAGACGACCGCGAAGATCATGGCGAAGTACACCATGAGCTTCTCCATGTGCATGTCGAGCACCTCGATGGAGGTGTGGATGCCGGCGGAATCAAGGACGAGCAGAACGCCGATGGCGCAGATGAACACCAGTGCCAAGATCTTCATCTCCGGATGACTGTTGATGAAATTGGAGATGGGATCGATGAAGATCATCATGATGAACACGGCGATCATGACGGCCAGAATCATGACGATGAGGTGCTCGGCCAGGCCCACGGCCGTGATGACCGAATCGATGGAGAACACGAGATCCATCACCATGATGGTGCCGACGGCCTGGGGCAGCCCGATGAGATGGCGCGCCTTGTGCTCCTCGGAGGTCTCGGCCTTGATCTCGGTGAGGGCGAGCACGTCGATAAGCTCGCTGATGCCCTTGTAGATAAGGTAGCCGCCGCCGACGAGCATGACGATGTCGCGCACCGAGAAGCCGTGGCTGTAGGCGCCGAGGTTCACGGTGAACAGCGATGCGGTCATGTGCACCAGATAGGAGGCGAAGCACAAGAAGAGGATACGCATAACCAGCGCGCCGGCCAGGCCCAGCTTGCGGCCGATATGCTGCTTCTCCGGTGGAAGGCGGTTGGTGGTGATGGAGATGAACACCAGGTTGTCCACGCCCAAAACTATCTCCAGGAAAATGAGCGTGAGGAGGCTGATCCATGCCTCCGGGGTCGCAAAAATCGAAAGATCCACGTCTTCCTCCTCGGTCCGCGCGGGCCGGCCCATCCGGCCCACAAAAAAAGACTCATGGTGCAGAACGGACCTCTGCGGTCAATCCTGCACCATGAGTCTCGCTAATTGAGGCTCGCCAGGTCCGCCGTTGCCGCCCATGTGCGCAACCGTGGCCACGATGTTGACGAGCCGCGCCCGTTGGCGCCAGCTACTCCCCCATGGAGTCCGTTTATCCTAGCAGAGAGCCAACGGGGAAGCAATGGTATAATCGGCAGCAACACCGTAACGTACAGGAGCGCCATTCATGACCCAAGACGAGAACCTGCGCGATTCCGTAGATTCAACCGAAGCCGCTACAAGCCCCGCCGAGGAGGCGCGCCGCCGCAAGGCCAGCCACGCCCGATCGGGCGAAGCCGAGATGCCTCCCGCCCGCCGTGCAGGCTTCCATCCGCTGGCCCGCGAGCCGAAGAGCACCGTGCAGATCGGAGACGTTCGCTACTACGACGGCGCCGAGCTCTCACGTCCCTTGGAGATGCCGCCGCGCGTGAAGGCCATCATGCTGGCCGCCATGGTCGTGGCCGCCGTTGTCGGCTGCCTTTTCTTGGGGCGCTACTTCGACCAGATCATGAACGAGCCCATCCGCCAGCAGCAGACGCTGCAGGACAACTTGGCCCGCGAGGTTTCCTACGACTTCCCTTTGCTCTCTTCGCTCATGCCGCTTTCCGACGAGGAGATCATGACCGCGCTTACCGATGCCGGCTACACTTTGTACGAGCGCACCCCCGTGGGCACCGACCCCGACGGCGGCTTCGAGGTCATCAAGCTGCCCGCCGACGTCTCCCTGGAAGAAGCGGGGCTCATGTACGTTCAGGGCATCGACAAGCTGTCGGCCGGCGACGCCGTGAAGCTTTTGAAGGGAGCCTGGACGCTCACCGTCTCGCGCAAGGCGGGCGACGACATGCGCCTGCGCTACGCTGATTTCGCCTCGGGCACCATCGAGAAGGCCGTCCAGGGGGCCATGCAGGTGGAGGGGCTGGAAAATGCCGAGGTCACCGACAGCGGCGTGGACGACTCGGGCAACACCTACCAGGCCGGCGTCGTGTCCACGGACAACGGCACCTACAACTGGCGCGTGTCGGTCATCGAGCTGGACGAGGTCTACGACATCTCGGGCCTGCCGAATACCGCCTTCTACGTCGGCATCCGGTTCACCGCCCAAGCTTAGGAAAGCCGTCCCCGGCTGTCCCCGCAGATTACCGAAAGCCGCCGCCCGCGAAATCGGACGGCGGCTTTTTTGCGCTAGCCCTCGGCGCGCTCGGCGGCCGTATCCGGCTCGATATGCACGAGCACTTCCTTGATTTGAGGGAAGGCCGCGGCCACGACACCTTCCACCTCGTCTCCCAGGTCATGGGCGGCAAGCACCGTCATCTGCGGATCGACGAGCACGTGCAGATCGCAGTAGACCTCGGCCTCGGTGCCCCGGGTGCGCACGGCATGGATCGACCGCACGCCATTCACCTTCTCCGCCACGCGGGCGATGTCGGCGGCGGGAATGCGCGCGTGGTCGGAAAGGGTGCGCAGCCCCGTGCGGAACACGCCCACTGCCGAGGCGAGGATGGCCACGGTCACGAGCAGCGCCATGATGGGATCGGCCATGGGGAACCCGGCCACGACGAAGCCGAGGCCGACGATGACGCCGATGGAGACGAAAGCGTCGGAGAGCGTGTGAGCCGCATCAGCCGCGAGGATCTCGCTCTTGAGCCGCTTGCCCGCACGGCGCTCGTACAAGGTCACGAACAGGTTCACCACGAGGGTTCCCACCATGACGATGAAGGACACGGGCGTCACCTGAGCCGTGTAGGTGCCGGCGACCAGCTTCTCCACAGCCGAGGAGCCTACTTCGAAGGCTGCGAAGAGGAGCAGCACGCCGATGGCGAGCGAACCGTAGGTCTCGAACTTGGAATGGCCGTAAGGGTGCCCCGCGTCGGCAGGACGCGCCGCCAAGCTGATGCCGACAAGCCCGATGACGTTGCCCAGCGAGTCGAATACCGAGTGGATGCCATCGGCCTGCATGGAGGCCGACCCCGACGCCAGACCGTAGAAGTACTTGGAGGCGGCCACCACCAGGTTCAAGACGAGAACGATCCAAAGAACCCTCTCCACCTGCCGCCCATGAGCTGTCTTGCTGTCTGTCGTCATGCAAATCACTCCTTACTTTTCAGAACCGGAGAAGAGTTCCGAAAGCGCCCGAGGAAGTCAGCGAGGTTGCGACAGGTGCCTGGAATTGCCCCGCCTTGGGGCCAAGTTGGCTTAGGCCAACGCCGCGCCCCAAACAAGGGGCAAGGCCAGGTGCCTGTCGGAACCGCAGCATCGGCGAAATGAAAAGAGCCCTTACGGGCTCTTTTAATTTCGATGGTGTCGGAGGCGGGATTTGAACCCGCACACCCGGTATATGGGCACTAGCACCTCAAGCTAGCGTGTCTGCCGTTCCACCACTCCGACATGCTTTTTGCAGCGACGATTATTCTAACAGAACTCCCGCGCGATGCAAGAAGAAATTTCCAATTACTGGGTAATGGTTCCGTGGGGGTAAATGATCATGAGAACCACGAGCGAGAGCAGGAACACGATAGCGCAGCCGATGGTGATGCGGTCGAGGTTCTTCTCGATGATGCTCGTGCCCGTCTGGGTAGAATACATGGAGCTCGCGATCATGTCCGAGATGCCCGTGCCCTTGCCCGAATGCATGAGAATGAAGATGATAAGGCCGACGCCGGACAGAACCAGCAGAACCAAGAAGACGATTACCAGGGGATTCAACGTGTCACGCTTCCTTTACGT